>JBBRHV010000003.1:0-95619 GCA_038222225.1 Candidatus Omnitrophota bacterium | reverse complement strand
GATACAGCAGCGTGCTGATCGTGGTGGCGGCGGTGCGTGAAGTCCTGGGAAGCGGAACCTTTTTAGGATTTCATGTGATTCCGCAGGCTCTTTATGATGCCGGGTATGTTAATTGCGGGCTGATGGTTTTGGCGCCGGGGGCCTTCTTTCTTTTGGGCGGGGTGATCTGGATCCAGCGGTCTATTTCCGGATACGTAGAACAATAAGGAAATGAAGATGGCACATTATTTATCTTTAGCGGTGAACAGCATTTTTGTGCAGAATATTTTGCTGGCCTATTTCTTGGGTATGTGCTCATTTTTGGCCTGTTCGAAAAAGGTGGAGACTGCTTTTGGTTTAGGCGCGGCAGTTGTTTTTGTCATGACCATTACAACTCCGGTGAATTGGGCGATCCGTCATTTTTTTCTGCAAAAAGGCGCGCTGGCCTGGGCGGGACTTCCGAACGCGGACCTGAGCTTTTTGACATTTATTGCGTTTATCGCCGTGATCGCGGCCATGGTTCAGATCGTGGAAATGGTGGTGGACCGGTTCAGCCCGAAATTGTACGCGGCGCTAGGGATTTTTTTACCGCTGATCGCGGTCAATTGCGCGATTTTAGGGGCATCGTTGTTTATGGCTGAGCGTGAATATAATTGTCCGGAGGCTGTTGTTTACGGCTTTAGCGCGGGATTCGGCTGGGCTCTGGCGATCGTGGCGATGTCTGCCATTCGAAAAAAATTATGGTATTCCAATATCCCGCCGGCGCTCAAAGGCCTGGGGATCACGATGATGCTGACCGGCCTCATGGCTTTGGGCTTTATGTGTTTTGCCGGGATTTCCTTATAAATCGTCAAGAGTGAATAGAGGATTACAACGTTGAGTTTTTTAGCATTTGTCATCTTGAGCGTAAGCGTTTTTTCAGGGATCATTCTTCTTTTGATTTTTTTCTTAACGCTTGTTGAAGCAAAGGTCGCCTCCAAAGGGAACGCGACGATTGCGATCAATGAAGGCGGAAAATTTTTAGCGGTTGAAACCGGAAAAAGTTTATTGTCAACGCTTGCCGTCAATGATATTTATCTTCCGTCCGCCTGCGGCGGAAAGGGTTCCTGCGCGCAGTGCAAATGCAAGGTTGTGGAAGGCGGAGGGGATGTGCTGCCCACGGAAGTCGGATTTCTATCCCGCCGGGAACAGAAGGAAAGCGTACGGTTGGCCTGTCAGGTGAAGGTCCGGCAGGACATGAAGCTGGATATTCCGCAGGAGATCCTGGAGATACGTAAATATCAGTGTAAGGTGAAATCGAATCGGAATGTTGCGACGTTTATTAAGGAATTTGTTCTTGAAATGAAAGAGCCGTTGGATTTTAAGCCCGGTGGCTATATTCAGATCGATATTCCGAAATACCATTTAAATTTCCAGGATTTTGACATTGAAAAAAAATTTCATCCGGATTGGGATAAGTATAAGCTGTGGGATTTAAAGGCTGAGAATGACGAAGAGATTTTCCGGGCCTATTCCATGGCGAATCATCCGGCAGAAAAGGGCTTGATCATTTTAAATGTGCGCATTGCAACGCCTCCTCCCAAAGACATGGGGCTTCCCCCGGGGATGGCCTCATCCTATATTTTTGATCTCAAGCAGGGAGACCTGGTTACGGTCAGCGGTCCGTACGGCGAATTTTTTATCAAGGACACAAAAAAAGAAATGGTCTATGTCGGTGGCGGGGCAGGCATGGCGCCGTTGCGAAGCCATTTGTTTCACCTGTTCCACACACTGCATACGACAGACCGCAAGGTCTCATTTTGGTATGGCGCCCGATCCAAGAAGGAAATGTTTTATGAAGAAGATTTTCAGAAGATTGCAGAGAAGTTTCCTAATTTTTCATTCCATCTGGCGCTATCCGAGCCATTACCTGAAGATAATTGGAGCGGGCCTACCGGATTTATCCACCAGGTCCTTTTTGAACAATATCTGAAAAATCACTCGGAGCCTGAAGAAATCGAATATTATATGTGCGGGCCACCAATGATGATCGCGGCTGTCGAGAAGATGCTTGATTCTTTAGGCGTTCCGCAGGACATGATCGCTTTTGATGATTTTGGTGAATAGCGGCGGAGGGATCCTTCAACCTGCGTCAGGCGGCCGCTGACAAGGCTCTGATTGATCGGAGCGCCGGCAGCTGCAGGATTCATCCGGGCTTGATCCACAGCGTTTTTCAAGAGGCTTTCGTTTTAAGAAGATTCCTACGGTCATGATCGCCATGCAAAACGCGAAGAAGAGGACGGTTATAAGTAAGGTTTCCATAACGTTTAGTATAGCAAGAGTTCGGTGAAGCGCAAGCGCTGGGTGTTTTTCACAACAAGCCAATCATTTTTGAAAGACAGTTTTTATAGTCAACAGGAGAAGCAAGGATATGACGCGAGCAAAGGTCTCTAACAGAAAATTGAAGATTTCACCGGAGAAGGAACTTGAAGTTCTGCGGAAAATTGTTGAGCTAGCAGCGTTTGAACTGGACTTGAGTAAGGCGCTCAACGAGGTTGTCGGGATCGTCAATGAATTTACCAAGGCAGATTCTGTTTTTATTTATCTGTTTGACCGGCAGCATAAGAATTTGACCTTGATGGCTTCCAAGACCCCGCACAAAAAAGAATTGGGCGTGATTCATATCAAGTCCGGGGAGGGGATTACCGGGTGGGTGGCGCAGCAGAATAAGCCGGTGGCTATTCCGGAAAATGCTTATCAGGACAAGAGGTTTAAAGGATTTGATGTGCTGCCAGAGGACAAATATGAGGCGTTTCTGTCTGTTCCGATCGTCTATAAGGGAAAGGTCAATGGCGTTATTAATGTTCAGCATAAAAGGCCGCATGAGTATGCCGATGAAACCGTGAATCTGATCAATATGATCGCCAAACAGGTCGGTGGCGTTTTTCAACAGGCGCTTTTATTTGAAGAGACAAAAACAAAAGCCAGCCAGTTTGACACGTTGGTGAAGGTGAGCGAGTCGATCACGTCTCAGGCCTATCTGGATGAAATTTTAAACCTGATCGTGGTGGTGACCGCTGAAATGCTGAATTCAAAAATATGTTCGATCATGCTTTTGGATGGGAAAAAGGGCGAAGAGCTGATTATCCGAGCCACACAAACGCTCAGCCAGGATTATAAGCAGAAACCAAATTTGAAAGTGAAAGGAAGCCTGCTGGGAGATGTGGTCCGCAATCGAAAACCGGTCATGGTTGAAGATGTGCGCAGCGATGCTCGTTATGTCCATCGCGATCTGGCGGTAAAGGAAAACTTAACCTCCATGGTTGCGGTGCCGATGATTGTCAAAAACAAAGTGATCGGCGTGATCAATGTTTACACCAAAGAGCCGCATCATTTTACGGAAGAAGAGATTAATGTACTCCAGATGGTTGCCAATCAAGCCGCGGTTGCTGTTGAAAATACAAATTTAGTCTCTGAGGCCGTCAAAGCAAAAGATGCGCTTGAAACCCGCAAACTTGTTGAGCGCGCCAAAGGTATTTTGATGCGCATACACAGCCTGGATGAGGATACGGCCTATCGTATGATTCATAAAAAGAGTATGGATAGCTGTAAGACCATGAAGGATATTGCTGAGTCGATCATTCTGATCGAAGAAATGGCGAAGTGACCGCGGATGATCTTGAGGCAAGAGTAAATAACATTGAGAAAAAAATTAAAAGTTTTTTTGTCAAGGCTCTTGACAGTGTCATGAAAGTGAGCTATAGTTAAACCGTAGTCAGTTAGAGTTGACTGAGTAACAAAAGGCAAAGAAGCCCCGAACAGTAAAGAAATGCTCGACGGGGCTTTGCCTTTTAGAAGAGGGCTTCCGCAGGCGGAAGACAAGATAAAGACAAAGACGTCCCATAAACCTAAGATGGTTTGTGGGATTTTTTATGTAATGAGCGCTGGCATTGTGCGACAAAACGGCGCATAAAAAGTTTCTGGATCAGAAAAGAGTCTTTTCCAAAAGGCGGGCATCGAGGCCCCGTAAGAAACCGGAATAAGGTTTCCTGCGGGGCTTTTTGATTTGGCGCTGGTCAAAATGAATTGCGGCAAATCATTCTGAGGGAGTCGAAGGATTTCCTATAAAAATACAAAAGGAGGCAGCGATGGCGGATATAGAGCTGTTTCATTATTACAGGCAAGACGTTTTAGGCATACGGATCAACGGTGAACGATTCTGTGAAATCAAGGGAGAGCAAATGATCGTGCATTTGGAGGAGGCCCTTGAACATGTTCGGAAGGTCCGTGAGCGATGCCGCAAGAAAAATCATATGATTGAAGAGGCTGTGCTGGTGTGTGAGGAAAGAGGGGAATTGAAAAAGACATACCGGGTTTGTATTTATGGAAAAGGAGGGCAAGTTGGAATGTTATTGAATTTAAAAGTTCCGAGTCGGCAAGGTTTTAGACATGTGCCTAGGGCCGGTCCAATCCAACGGCAGCGGAGCCGGCAGGACTTTTTGAATGAACGAAAAATTTTTTAACAACAGACGAACACTGATATTCGTCAAGAACTTACAAGGAGGATCAAGATGAACAAAACAATTAAGACAGCGGTGGTTACGGCAGCGTTTGTGTGCGGGCTGGGGTTGGCGCCAAAAGCTGAGGCTAAAACGATCCTGGGAGATTTTCTCACGGAAAAAAATATTGATGTGGGGATAGCGGCATCCTTGGATTATTACAGCAAATATGTTTGGCGCGGCATGTTGCTGGATGATGATAATGTTTTACAGCCAGGCGTTGAGGTTTCTGTCGGCAGTTTGACAGCCGGATTTTGGGGAAGCTGGGATGTTGAATCCGAGGACAGCCGCAGTTCCGATGAAACGGATGGATATCTGGATTACGGGTTTGACCTTGGGATGTTAAGTGAGGACCTAAAGTTTATCAGCATGAATATCGGGCATACGTGGTACGCGTTTCCCGAATCGGATTTGCATGCTCAGGAATATTATATTGGGATGTCATTTGACACCTTTTTAGCACCATCGATCACGTATTACCATGATTACAGCGAACAGTCTACCGGCGGAGCTCATGGGGATTATGTGATCGGTTCGATTGGACATAGTTTCACATTAAATGAGGAATATGGTCTTTCTCTGGACCTTGGGGAAGAAGCTGGATATAACCATGAGTATTTCATCAATGGTAACGGAGGATATTCCTTAAGCAGCGTTGGGCTTTCACTGCCGTTGAAAGACAGCCTGGATCTGTCAGTAACAGCAGCGTACAATATTCCGTTTGGAGATTTGAAAGACAGCAGTGACGGAAATTATGATAATGAGTTTTACTATGGCGCTGGATTGGCCATGTCATTCTAACCTAGATTTTGCTAATGTAAAATCTAACGATAGGGTCGATTGATTTAATCTCCGGGAGATTTAATCAGTCTATCGGGGTTATCCAGATCGCAGAAGAGAAAGAGGATGGTTTAGCACAATAAAAGGGAGGGTGGGGAAATGTTAAAATCGTTTTTTAAAATCATGCCGAAAGCGATGCTTTTGGCACTGCCGATTCTGTGTTGGATCGGCTCATTCGCAGCTCCTGCATGGGCAGAGGAGATGGCCACGGCCGCGCAAGTCGAGACGCTGACCAACAATTTGAACATTGTTTGGACTCTGGTGGCAGCGGTGCTGGTCTTTTTTATGCAGGCAGGATTTGCGATGGTAGAAACCGGATTTACGCGGGCGAAGAACGCGGTCAATATCCTGATGAAAAACTTGATGGATTTTGCATTCGGGTCGATCGTGTTTTTTCTGGTCGGGTTCGGACTGATGTTCGGCGTGAGTCACGGGGGGTTGTTTGGCACCAGTTTTTTTGGCATGAGCGGTATGTTCGGCAGTGAAGGAGGCGGCGTAGAATGGAGCTGGACATTTGTGATGTTCCAAACCGTTTTTGCTGCCACCGCTGCAACGATCGTTTCAGGGGCCATGGCAGAACGAACAAAATTTGTTGGATATTTGATCTATAGTGTGGTGATCAGTTTGTTTATTTATCCGCTCTTCGGCAAGTGGGCCTGGGGGTCATTATATATTGATAATGGCGCTGGTTGGCTTGAAAATCTTTCCACGGGCGCTTTTTGCGATTTTGCCGGTTCAACAGTTGTTCACTCAATCGGTGGATGGCTGGCATTAGCAGGCGCGATTGTTTTGGGCCCACGGATCGGAAAATATCTGAAGGATGGTACTCCGCAGGCGATTCCGGGTCACAGTCTTCCGTTGGCCGCCTTAGGCGTTTTCATTCTGTGGATGGGATGGTTTGGTTTTAATCCGGGTTCTACAACAACCGGTGACGGCTCGATCGGCCGTATTGCCATGACTACTAACTTGGCTGGAGCAGCGGGTGCCGTGGTAGCAATGTTGACGGCCTGGGTATTATTTAAAAAACCAGATGCGTCCATGACTTTAAACGGCGGCCTAGCCGGTCTGGTCGCGATCACAGCGTCATGCGCGACAGTGACTCCGATAGGGGCAATGGCCATTGGCTCAATTGCTGGGATGGTGGTTGTCTTCAGTGTTTTATTTGTTGACCGGGTTCTTAAAATTGATGATCCGGTAGGTGCGGTTTCGGTCCATGGGATGTGTGGTTTGTTTGGGACTTTGTGCTGCGGTTTATTTAACGCTGAAGCAGTGTTAGGAATTGGAGAGGTCAATACCGGGTTGTTTTACGGTGGCGGGATCAATCAGTTGATCAGTCAGGTGATCGGTGCGGGGACCGCTTTTGTATGGGCCTTTGGGTTAGGATTGATTTTATTTACAATCCTGAAAAAGACTGTGGGCTTGCGAGTGAGCGCAGAAGAAGAATTGCGCGGTCTTGACCTCGGAGAGCACGGGATGGAAGCCTATGCGGGATTCCAGATTTTTACAACGGAATAAGTAAGAAAGGATAATATTATGAAACTTATAATTGCAATGATCCAGCCGCATAAGCTCCCGGATGTCAAAAAAGAACTCTTTGCGGCGGATGTTCATAAGATGACCGTGACCAACGTGTTGGGTTGCGGTCAGCAGGGAGGTTATAGTGAAACGTACAGGGGGGTTGTACATGAGGTCAACCTATTGAAAAAGGTCCGCTTGGAGATCGCGGTCAATGAGGACTTTGTTAAGGTCACGATTGATGCGATCATCAAAGGGGCCAGGACCGGAAAAATCGGAGACGGAAAAATTTTTATTTTGGATCTTCCGGAATGTATCCGTATTCGAACAGGAGAAAAAGGGAAAGAGGCCATTGGATAAAAAAACGCGACCGCAGGGAGGCCTGAGTCAAGGCTTTAAGGCCGAAACGAAAGAGGGTTTTTTGAAAAACTTTTTGGTGTGATTGTTGTTTTCGTCGATCAGGAAAAGTAGCAAATGGCGTTTTGTTTGAGCACATCGGCATGGAGCTGTATGGATCGATGGCCAGCAGCGCGGGAGGCGTCGATGACGCTTACGGCTGAGGCCCAGGGCGCAGCGTCAGGAATCAGCCGCGTCAGGATGTTGTGTGCCGGTGAGAACGCTTCACCATTGATCCTGTTATTTTCTCTTTGCGGATAGAGCGCCAGATAAAGCATGTCCATCTCAACAAGATCGTTAAAAAAATGGGTTCCTAAGGAGACCTCAGGGATCAGGTTCTCATGCATTGCGGCCACTTCACAGAGAATGGAGGCCTTGCTGATCTCGGCAAAGGAAACCGGAACTCCCAGCTCCGGGGTGCTGGTGGCCCATCGTCCGGGACCAATCAGCATGATCGTTAATGGCTTGCTGCCGTTCTGCAGGTGCGTCAGCTGTCCAATCAGTCTGGCGACGGAATAACGGTCAGAGGCCTTCATTTTTCCATAAACATCAGGAACAACATAGATGATCCGGTCAACCGTGGTTGCCCGGCTGCTTCCGATAACCGGCCCCCGAGTTTCCAGGATGATCTTGTTTTTGGGGACTGCCTCAGGAGCGGCCACCGTCAGAATATTGCCTTTAGCTTGAAACGGACGGCACTGCAGGAGATTGATGCGGTAGTTTTTATCATCTAGAAAATTGGCGGTAAATTCGATATCAACCGGATGGCTGTATGCTAGTTGAAGAGCGCTTACAATGGTGCGCATATCTTCGATAAATGCCTTTTGAGCCAGCAGCTCTTCGAAGGTCAGGACCCAACAGAAGATATTTTCATCGTCGCGTTTGCGGCGCAAGAGATCTTCATCCATGGAAGCGAATATTTTAAGAGGGAAGTCGGCGGCCTTTTCGATGACATCTTCGAAGTCCTTTGTGACCAGGGCGTTGCTTTTTAAATCTAAGACATCAACTTTGTGCTGAGCGTATTTGCGCACATCACCGGAGGTCGCCTCTGGCCGGAGGAGAGGGGCATTTAAGGCCACGATCCGTGTATAATCATCTTCGATACGGTCAACGGCCCGGGTTCCCAATCCGAAAACCAGACGCAGCAGGCCGGCCTGCGGATCAATTTCATGGGCCCAGACAAAGGGATTGAAGGAAAAACCGACGCCGGCAATTTGTGGGAAATACTGATCATGGTAGATCTCACCGGAAACGCGCTGAACCAAAAGCGCCATTTGTTCATCCTGTTTTAAGAGGTCCCAATGGGAGCGGTACGACAGGGCTTCGATGCTGACCGTGCTGGCATAGACCGTGCGGACCGCTTCGATGAATTTCGCGAGACGCTCTTCAGGGGTGCCTTGGTTTGTGCAGAAAACACTTTCATATTTACCCGAGAAGGCGTTGCCGTAGGCGTCCTCTAAAAGGCTTGAAGAGCGGACAATAATGGGAGACTGACCGAAATATTCGATCATTTCCATGAACTGGTCTTTGATGTCCTGCGGGAATTCACCCTTTAGCAAAAGCTCGCGGACTTCTTCCGTCGAATCAAAATTGTCATCTGTGATATTCAGACGGTGGCGCGGCCACCAGCACCTATTTTTGATCAGGTAGGTATAGAAAACGTCGGATCCGATGAAAAAAGAATCGTGCTGTTCGAGGATCTCTGCAGACCGGGGGACATCCTTGCGGAGAATCGCACGCGCTAAAAGCATGCCGACAGATTTTCCTCCGATGAGACCGGTGCCGATCAGGCGTTTGCCGATGTCAACCAAGTCCGTGAAATCAAAATATTTTTCAGCCAGATCCAGCACCCGCTGGTCTCTGGTGATGACCATGCGGAGCAAGCGCAGAAAGAGATTTTTATTTTTCTCTATTTGCGGAGCGCCGGAAGGGTCAGTCCGGATCAGTTCCTGCGCGAGTAAAAAGTTCCTTGCCCAGACATCGCGCCGTTCGGTAGAAAAGTCGAGCCAGGGCTGCGAGACCGAGGTCAGGATCTCAGCGGTTGTGGTGCTGTTGGTGACGGGAATAAAATCGTCATTGTCCCACTTGTGAAGCATGTACATTGTCGAAGAGTGACGGCCTTCGACTTTTTGCGGGTGAATGTAGAAATCATTTTTATTGCGATAGACATCCAGCACAACTTGAGCTGTCCCGTGTATCGCATCAGTGGCCAGGGGCGTATGGTCTTCGCGTAAAAGAGCGAAATAGGCGACCGTATCAAAGTCAAAAAGATACGGACAGGTGATCATGAAGAAATTTCCCAGCATCCGGTCGCTGTACCAATCGACCGCCAGTTCCGAGAGACAGTCAAAAATATAAAACGCGCCCTTTCCGAATTTTTCAATAACGGTCAGGATTTCGGAAAGAAAGTTTTCAAACCCCTTTTCCGGATGGAGCTCATAAATATGCACGGAGAGGTTTTTCGGAATGACCGGGGGGTGGTCTGCAAAACGGAAATAAATGAGATCGAGCTTATCTTGATCGGCCGCTTTCGCGAACGGCTCGACAAGGCGGACATAATCATCAATGCGGTCGATTTGAAAGACAACATTATCGCCGAGCAGAACACCGCCGAGGATTTTATCCAAGCCTGGAAGACCAGTGTTGTAACGAGGAGGATTTTTAGCCATAGGGAATGTCTAGTGTTTGAGGCTCAATGATCCCCCGCCGGAGATTAAGGTCCGGCGGGGGACGCATTATTTTTAACAAAGAACCTGTTTAAAAGGCCAGAATAATCTTAATTAAACCAGTCCTTGATCGAGCATGGCGTCGGCGACTTTTACAAAGCCTGCAATATTGGCGCCTTTGACATAATCGATATAATCGCCTTCTTTGCCATATTTGGCGCACTGGGAATGAATGGCCAGCATAATGCCATGGAGACGGCTGTCGACTTCTTCCCGAGTCCAGGACAGCCGGAGGCTGTTTTGGGACATCTCAAGACCGGAGGTCGCAACACCTCCCGCGTTGGCTGCTTTTCCCGGGCCGTAGCAAATTTTGGCCTTTTGGAAAACTTCCACGCCTTCCGGAGTTGTCGGCATGTTTGCGCCTTCTCCGACAGCGATACATCCGTTTTTGACAAGCTTTTTCGCATCGAGTTCGTTGATCTCATTCTGTGTTGCGGAAGGAAAGGCAACATCGCATTTAATATGCCACGGACGTTTTCCCTCGTAATATTCGCACTTGAATTTATCGGCGTATTCCTTGATGCGGCCGCGCTTGACATTTTTAAGATCCATCACATAGGCAAGTTTTTTTTCGTTGATGCCGGCAGGATCGTAAATTGTTCCGCCTGAGTCAGAAAGCGTAACGCATTTTCCGCCTAAATGGTTGACCTTTTCAACCGTATATTGGGCAACGTTGCCAGATCCGGATACGGCGCAGATTTTATCTTTTAGTGAGTCGCCTTTTGTTTCCAGCATGGCCTGGGTAAAATAAACACAGCCATAACCAGTGGCTTCAGGCCGGATGAGGCTTCCACCCCAACCTAAGCCTTTGCCCGTCAGGACCCCGGTGAATTCATTGCGGAGTCTTTTGTATTGACCGAACATAAAGCCGATCTCCCGTTTGCCTACGCCGATATCTCCGGCCGGAACGTCGGTATCCGGACCGATATGCCGTTGCAGTTCTGTCATAAAGCTTTGGCAGAATTTCATAACTTCATTGTCCGATTTTCCTTTAGGATCGA
The DNA here is from genome assembly GCA_038222225.1 of Candidatus Omnitrophota bacterium. Classification (GTDB taxonomy): domain Bacteria; phylum Omnitrophota; class Gorgyraeia; order Zapsychrales; family JANLHA01; genus JAKLFA01. Next base: position 84,624 of record JBBRHV010000003.1, on the reverse strand, counting down.
AATCGGATCCGCCTTTACCCCCGCCCATGGGAAGGGTGGTCAGACTGTTTTTGAGTACCTGTTCGAAGGCGAGAAATTTAAGCAATCCCAGATAGACGGTTGGATGAAAACGAAGACCGCCTTTATAAGGTCCGATGGCGCTGTTCATCTCAACGCGGAATCCGCGGTTGATCTGAACTTCGCCCTTATCGTCTAACCACGGGACACGAAACATAATGACCCGCTCCGGCTCGGCGAGCCGTTCGAGAATTTTCGCTTTTTTGTATTGCGGGTTTTTCTCAATGAACGGCATGATGGATTCAGCGACTTCCTGCACGGCCTGATGAAACTCAAGCTCGCCGGGATTTTTTGCGATAACTTTCTCCATGAATTCTTGTACTTTTGGATCTGTCATTTTTCCCTCCGGTGTGTGTTTTTTAAAATAAGACGACTGTTAAGTCGTGTATTCATTTTTTCGGTTCAAGGACTCGTTGATCGCCTTAGCCGCGATGCGTCCTTGTCCCATGGCTAAAATGACCGTCGCGGAGCCTAAAACAATATCTCCGCCGGCATAAACACCTTCAAATGAGGTTTTGCAGTTTTCGTTCACAACGATATTGCCCCATTTGTTTGTTTCGAGATTAGGAGTCGTTTGTTTGATCAGTGGATTGGAGTCGTTTCCGATGGCGACAATCACCGTATCAAGATCGATGGTGAATTCACTTCCCTGAATAACGACCGGGCGTCGTCGTCCGGAGTCGTCCGGTTCTCCCAGTTCATAGCGCAGGCATTCTATGCCCTGGACCCAGCCGTTTTTGTTTCCCAGGATACGCTTGGCGTTCTCAAGGACATGAAAAACAACTCCTTCTTCCTTGGCATGATGAACTTCTTCAACGCGAGCCGGCATTTCAACTTCCGTGCGCCGATAAATCAGATGGACTTCTTGTGCCCCCAGACGGACCGCGGTGCGTGCGGCATCCATGGCGACATTGCCGCCTCCCAGAACCGCGACTTTGCCTGACGGGAAGATGGGGGTATGCGCCCGCTGTGTATCATAGGCGCGCATCAGATTGGAGCGTGTCAAATATTCGTTGGCTGAAAAAACCCCGACCAGGTCTTCTCCTTCAATGTTCATAAAACGGGGAAGCCCGGCGCCGGTGCCGATAAAAACAGCGTCATAGCCGTCTTTTTTCAAAAGATCCAGCAGCATCCGGGTGCGCCCAACAACAAAATTCGTTTTGATCTCAACGCCCATGGCGGTCAGCGTATCAATTTCCATCTGCACGATGTTCTTGGGCAGGCGGAATTCAGGAATCCCATAGACCATCACACCACCTGTTTTATGAAAAGCCTCAAACATGGTGACCTTATGGCCTTCTCTGCGAACATCGGCGGCGACCGTAATGCTGGCAGGTCCGCTGCCGAGCACCGCCACTTTTTTGCCGGTTTCCTTTTTGACTTCAGGAACGGCGGATTTTCCGTTTTCGCGCTCCCAATCCGCGGCAAAGCGTTCTAAGCGCCCGATGGAGACAGCCTTGTCAACGCTCTTTAAGGCCTTGCCGACCGTGCAGGGCGCCTGACACTGCGTTTCCTGCGGGCAAACCCGGCCGCAGACGGCGGGCAGCAAGCTGTTTGTTTTAATAATGTCAATGGCCGCCTGATAGTCTTGATCCGCAATGGCAGCAATAAATCCGGGAATATTAATTTGCACAGGACATCCTGCGATACAGGGCGCGTTTTTGCACTGAAGGCATCTTAAGGCTTCCAGGCGCGCCTGTTCCGCGGAATAACCGAGGGCAACCTCGTCCATATTATGTCTTCGGATGAGCGGATCTTGCGCAGGCATGTCCTGCGCCGGGATCGCCAGCCGATCTTTGGGTTTGAGTTGTGCGGTATCAGAAAGCATCGCTGTGATTGGTTCGGGATCGTTTTTTAAAAATTTATCGGATGGGGAAGTCATGAGCCGGCACCCATCCGTTTGTTTACTTCGATATTAAGATGACACTGTTCATGAGAGACCTGTTCGTGTTTTTTATACGATTGAAGCCGCTGCATCATGTTGTCAAAATCCACCAGGTGACCATCAAATTCCGGCCCGTCAACACAGACAAACTGGGTTTTTCCGCCGACCGTGACGCGGCACCCTCCGCACATCCCTGTTCCATCGACCATGATGGTATTGAGAGACACAATGGTCGGAACGTGATAGGGGCGGGTGGTCTGAGCGCAGAATTTCATCATGATCGGAGGGCCGATGGCAGTCACCAGATCAGGTTTTTTTACGTTTTCGCAAAGTTTTTTGAGGGGCGCAGTCACCAGACCCTTTTCTCCATACGATCCGTCATCGGTACAGACAATCAGTTCATCCGCGATCGCCTTCATTTCGTTTTCAAGGATGATCAGCGCTTTATTGCGGGCGCCTATAATGACCGTAAGCCTGTTTCCTGCGGCTTTCATTGCTTTCGCGATCGGGTATAATGGAGCAACGCCGATCCCGCCGCCGACGCAAACAACAGACCCGACTTTTTCTATATGCGTTGGTTTCCCTAACGGACCGACAAGATTGAGAATGGCGTCCCCTTCATTCAATTCCGCCAACAGGTGGGTGGTTTTTCCGACGGTTTGAAAAATGAGGGTAATGGTGCCCTGTTCGCGGTTGGAATCTGCGATGGTTAAAGGAATCCGTTCGCCGTCATTCGCAGCTTGAAGAATAATAAATTGTCCTGGTGAGCAGGCTTCAGCAATCAGCGGAGAGGAGACCGTGATCTTAAAGACTTCTTCAGAAAGTTGTTTTTTTTGAATGATTGTGTTGGGTTTGTTCATCGTTCGAAAAAAAAGTTAAATTAGAAACTAATTTTAAATAATATTTTATTATAAAGCTAAATATTTTTACTTTTTTAATATCTTCTTGAATGGGTGTCATTATACTTTTTTTTGCTTAGTTCGGCTAGTTTTTTATTTAAAATACAGGAGATATTTTTGAATGAAAAACGGTTTTTAATAAAAGGAGGGTTTTTATCGATTATTTGAACCAAACTGAAGCCAAATTTCCCGGTTGCGGGGGCCGCCAAACTCCATAAAAAGATGCTTTACCAGGTTTCCAGCTGAAAGTGCCTGTTTTTTACAATTTCAAAGAAACTGCTGATTTATAACGCCGTTAATGATTTTTCGGATTTCTTGAGGAGGCAATTTGCTGCCGTTCACTCTTGGGCTTCCTCCGATCGTATTAGCGCCGCCCCATTTATCAGTTTTATTTTGTTCAGCTTTATTTAATGCCTTTATAATTTTTGAAATGTCAAAATTGACGTAGGGGGACATTTTTCCTAAGGTATAGACCCACCGCTGGGAAGAGATTTTCCTTACCGAAACATAGGCTCGGATTCCGTCAGCATAGGCACCGGTATGGGCGTGGGATCCGATCTCTTCAAACATGGTCCAGTTTTTCCCTCCGCCGATTTTTTTGTAGGAGGTATCGAGAGGAGCATAGGTTACTTTACCGCTAAGATGTTCTTCGATACGAGTGACGACTTTAGAAATAATCTGCTGGTATTCAGCCGCGTTTTTTTTGTCGAGGCCTCCATTAACACGAAAGCTTCTGTAGGGTTCGAATATCCATGCCAATTCTTTTAATGTGGAAAGCTCTATGGGCATAGGGTAGGCTCCGGCGGTAGCATCCATCAGGTCTTCCATCATGACCAAACGGGTAATTTTTTCAGGGCAGGCGTTTTCAACAAGCAGATAATTTTTTAGCAGAAACCAGGACAAACAAATATCTTCATCGCAGTCATTGACATAAATATTTGCCTGCGGGGATCCGTGTTCCTGAAAAAGGTCGAAGAGGCCTTGCCGGATAGCAATCAAGACTTGAGCGCATGTTGAACGCGTTGCCAGGCGGTCAACATTTTCGTGGTGATTAAAATTGATTCGGAGTCCCTCAGGATCAAAACAGGGGGAGGTGTTTACATAGCCATCAAGAGCAATAGAAAACCGGGGCGTAGTTTTGCAGAATTTTTTCCATGAAAGGGGTGGGTTTTTAAGATTTATGCTTAGATTTATTGGCATATGTTTTTTTTAATATTAGTAGTACAATATGTGTTAATAAGGTTTTTCCCAGCACATTATACTATTCTTTCTAATGTTTAGGACTATATAAATCGGACTATTTTTTAATGAAAGAGGGTTAAGATGACAAAAAAGACAGAAAAACAAGTCTGGAAAATTAAATACAAAGGAATGGATCAAGAGGCTCTGAAACTGGCTTTTTCAGATAACAGAGAATATGCCATTTCCAAAGACGAGTATTCTGCGACCATCAATGACAATTATTGGGCTACGGCCCTGGCTGTACGCGATAGAGTTATTGAACGATGGATCCAAACCCAGCAGAGCTATCATAAACAAAATGTCAAACGGGTTTATTATCTGTCTATGGAGTTTCTGATCGGAAGACTGCTCGGGAATTATATGTATAATCTTGGATTGGAAAAAGAATTAAGCGGGGCCCTTGAAGAATTTGGATTTGATATTGAGGAGATCCGGGAACAGGAGCTGGATGCGGGTTTGGGCAACGGAGGACTGGGGCGCCTGGCCGCGTGCTTTTTGGATTCAATGGCGACGATCGGCATCCCGGCTCACGGGTACGGGATTCATTTTGAGTTCGGCATTTTTCATCAGAAGATCAAAGACGGCTATCAGGTTGAGCTTCCGGATGAATGGCTGAAAAACGGCAGCCCCTGGCATTTTGCCCGGCCTGAATACGGGGTAAAGATACGGTTTTATGGGCGAAGCGAAGGGTATACCGATAAGAACGGTCAGTTGAAATTTAAATGGGTCGACACCAATGATGTTTTGGCTGTGCCATATGATTTTCCGATTCCCGGATACAAAAATGATATTGTCAACACGTTGCGTTTGTGGGCAGGGCGCAGCACAGAAGAATTCGACTTTGATTATTTCAGGCATGGAGATTATGAACGCGCTGTTCATCAGAAGATCCTGTCGGAAAACATTTCTAAGGTTTTGTATCCGAGCGATGATTTCAGTAAAGGAAAAGAACTGCGTCTTCAGCAGGAATATTTTTTTGCTGCTGCATCAATTGCAGATATCATCCGACGATTTAAGTCGGAAAATTCCGACCTCAGGCAGCTTCCGGAAAAGGCAACGATCCAGTTGAACGATACGCATCCCTCGATAGCTGTTGCTGAGCTTATGCGGATCTTGCTGGATGATTATGATCTTGATTGGGAGGCGGCCTGGGATGTGACCTCCAGGACATTCGCCTACACCAATCATACCCTGATGCCCGAGGCGCTGGAATGCTGGTCCGTTGATCTGTTTGGGAGAATCTTGCCACGTCATCTTCAGATTATTTATGAGATCAATGCCAAATTTTTGAATGATATTTCTATCCGTTTTCCGGGTAATACGGATCTGTTGCAGCGCGTATCGATCATCGAAGAAGGGTATCCCAAAAGAGTCCGTATGGCATTTTTAGCGATCGTCGGCAGTTTTTCGGTCAACGGCGTTTCAAAGCTGCACACCGAGCTTCTCAAGACAAAAGTGTTGAAAGATTTCAATGATCTGTATCCGGAAAAATTTAACAATAAAACTAACGGGATCACGCCAAGGCGATGGCTATTAAAAGCAAATCCGGCTTTATCCGGGTTGATCACAGAAACCATTGGTGACCAATGGGTCACCGACTTGGAACAGTTGAAAAAATTGCTTCCGTCTGCAGAGCAAGAGGCGTTCCGCTCAAAGTGGCAAGCGATCAAACAGAAAAACAAGAATGAGCTCGCGGAATATATTAAAAGCAAAATGAACATTGCTGTTGATCCCAAGAGCATGTTTGATGTTCAGGTCAAACGTATTCATGAATACAAGAGACAGCTGATGTTTGCTTTTTTCATGATCGCGCAGTATTTAAAAGCCAAGAACGACCCTAAAAGTTTTATTCAGCCGCGCACATTCATGGTGGGTGGCAAGGCTGCGCCGAGTTACGCCATGGCTAAACTTTCGATCAAATTGATCAATTGCATCGCTGATATTGTTAATCGGGACAAGGCGGTTCACGATAAGATGAAAGTGGTGTTTTTGGAGAATTACCGTGTTTCTCTGGCGGAGCGGATTTTTCCGGCGAGCGATCTGTCTGAACAGATCTCAACAGCCGGGACCGAGGCCTCAGGAACGGGAAACATGAAATTTATGCTCAATGGCGCCTTGACGATCGGCACTCTGGATGGCGCCAATATTGAGATCGCGGAACTTGTCGGCAAAGAGAATATTTTCATTTTTGGGAATACGGCTCCAGAGATTGATCAGCTTAAAAATCACGGGTATTACTCCCGGGATTTCATCGGGCGTGACCCGGTATTGAGAGAGGTTCTCGAACTGATCGGTAAAAATTATTTTTCTGCCTATCAACCGGGTTTATTTGACCCGATCCTTGAATCCGTTTATAACGCGGATCCTTTTTTTATCTGCGCTGATTTTGCGTCGTATTGCGCGGTTCAGGATGCTGTTTCGCGTTTGTATCTGGATCAAACCGAGTGGGTCAAAAAATCGATCATCAATGTTGCCAATTCTTCTTTTTTCTCAAGTGATCGGACGATCCGTGAATACAATAAGGATATCTGGAAAGTGCGCCCGTTGGAATTTAAATAGGGGCGCGGTCAGTTATAAGCGGTTTTCTAAAAACTGAAGCCAGACTTCCCGGTTACGGGGGCCATCGAATTCCATAAAAAAAATGCTTTGCCAGGTTCCCAGCTGAAGTTGCCCGTTTTCCACAATAAAACTTTGAGAAAAATTGACCAGGCTCCCTTTAATGTGGGCATCAGAATTGCCTTCCGCATGCCTGAAAGCGGAGTTTTGCGGCACAAGCTTGTTGAGGAGTGTGGTGATATCGGTTTTGACATCCGGATCCGCGTTTTCATTGACCGTGATCCCGGCTGTGGTGTGGGGAGAAAAGACCAGCACAATTCCGGATCTGGCCTCTTGGGAAGCAAGAAACTCTCGGATCTGGGGAGTGATATCAATGATCTGTTGGCGCGATTTGGTTTGAATGGATAAAGTTTCCATGAGGTCATTATAACCATAAAGGAGCCGATTTCAAGGGGCTCACTGCTAAAAAAATCTTGACAATACCGGAGATTTCAGGTATATTTTAATCATCTGAAGGCGCTGGGGTCTTTAAAAAAAATGTTTTGCTGGGCATAGATGTCCTCAACTTTTCGACGGGATCGGGAAGTCGGGGATTTTTTTATGACCAGTTTGGGCGCGGAAGTCCTTTTCTCTGCAAAATATCTGCAGGGCAAAGGATTTTTTTATTTATCCGCGTTAAACGAATGGAGAGGGTGAATCTCGCGGTTTGAAAATCAGCCGGGGCCATCTTCAAATGAAAACAGGAGAATGAAATGAAAACGTTGATTAAACACATGAAGCTGCTGGGACTTGTCGCAGCGTGCTTGATCCTGGTCCCAGCGTTATCATGGGGGGCTGAGGATGCAATGGCACGCGCCAATGAGGCGATGTTTACGTCGAATAATATCTGGATGATGGTGTCAACATTTTTGGTTTTTGTCATGCATCTCGGTTTTGCGACGCTTGAAAGCGGTTTGACCAGGGCTAAAAATACGGTAAATATTCTTTTTAAGAATGTGATGATTGTAGCCATTGGTCTTTTGACATATGCGCTTATTGGGTTTAATCTAATGTATCCGGACGCCTGGATCTTTGGGAAGTGGTTTGGTTTTGACGGTTTTGGAATAGCCACTCCGGAAGGGGCGGCAGGGTTGATCGCTTATGCCGACGGTCATTACACCTATTGGACAGATTTTCTGTTTCAGGGAATGTTTGCCGCGACAGCAGCCACCATCGTTTCAGGCGCGGTGGCTGAACGCGTGCATTTAAAAGGGTTTTTGTGGTTCTCGCTCTTTTTTGTCGGTCTGGTTTATCCGTTTGTTGGAAGCTGGAATTGGGGCGGCGGCTGGCTGAGCGATTTAGGTTTTCATGATTTTGCCGGTTCAACGCTTGTTCACTCTGTTGGGGGATGGGGCGCTTTGGCCGGGGTGTTGTTGTTGGGCCCAAGAATTGGGAAATACAGCGCAGGCGGTTCCAAGGCTATCCCGGGTCACAGCATGCCGCTGGCAACGATCGGTGTTTTTATGCTCTGGTTGGGATGGTTTGGATTCAACGGCGGTTCGGTCTTAAGCGCTGATCCGGGTGCTGTATCTTATGTGTTGGTCACTACATCTCTTGCCGCGGCGGCAGGTATTGTGGCGGCCATGTTCACATCGGATATTGTGCAGAAAAAGCCGGATCTTTCCATGGTCTTAAACGGTTCTTTGGCTGGTCTGGTCGGGATTACAGCCGGAGCCGATACAGTCTCCATTATGTCATCGATCATCATTGGAGCGATTGCCGGTGTTTTGGTTGTTCTAGCGGTTATTTTTATCGATTCAAAATTAAGACTGGATGATCCGGTGGGGGCGCTGTCAGTTCATTTGATCTGCGGGATCTGGGGAACACTGGCAGTCGGGATCTTCAGCACAAATCCTGATCATTCGTTCTGGGTCCAGTTATTAGGAGTCGCGGTCTATGGGGCCGTTGCTTTTCCAGCGGCATTGTTGATCATGCTGGCCTGCAAGTACACTGTTGGGATACGCGTTACTGAAGAAGAAGAGATCAAGGGGCTGGATATCAGCGAGCACGGGATGGAAGCGTATGGCGGGTTCCAAATTTTTGCAAACGATTAACGAAGGCACATGAACAAAGGAAGATATTATGAAACTCATTATTGCAATGATTCAACCGCACAAATTGCCGGATGTCAAAAAAGCGTTGTTCGATGCAGATGTTCATAAAATGACGGTGACCAATGTGTTGGGTTGCGGTCAACAAAAAGGCTACAGCGAGACATACCGCGGGGTTGTGCAGGAGATCAATTTGTTGAAAAAGATTCGTTTGGAAATCGCCGTGAACGAGGAATATGTAAAACCAACCGTTGCCGCGATCATCAAGGGGGCAAAAAGTGGTAAGATCGGCGACGGAAAGATCTTTATTGTTGATCTGGCCCGCTGTATTCGCATTCGAACCGGTGAAGAAGGCTCTGAAGCGATTGGATAATTGAAAGAACGAAGGGGCAAGGGAATGGTGGTGCGCATTTTGATGTGGCTGGGCTGTTGTGTAGGGGTCGGCGTAGTGGGAGGGATGGTTAAGAAGACCATTTATTCCCCTCAAGAGTTGGCCGTGAGTTTAAAAAAACGCGATCAGCTTTAAGAGCCTCAAGAAGAGAGGTAAGGCCGCTGAGCAGAAAAGCCGTACACCTTTATACATAGAGATGGTAGAATTAAAAGCTTAAAAAAGCAGTTTAGAGTTGGCATCTTTCATAACATGGGGGTGGAGCAATGGAGGAAAAAATGAAAAGCGAAGTACAGCAGGTCCCGGATTATTACGGGGAAAACGTTTTCAGCTTAAAGGTGATGCGTAATTACCTTTCTGAGAAGGCGTTTAAATCATTAGAGAAAACGATCAAAGAAGGCGGAAAGCTGGATCCGAAGATCGCTGATGAAGTGGCGGACGCCATGAAAACCTGGGCGATCAGCAAAGGTGCAACGCATTTTACGCACTGGTTTCAGCCGTTAACGGGATTGACTGCCGAAAAGCATGATTCTTTTATAGCGCCCGACGGCGAAGGTGGGGCGATCATGAAATTTTCCGGTAAGGCGTTGACCCAAGGGGAACCGGATGCCTCAAGTTTTCCGTCAGGCGGTTTGCGTCCGACATTTGAAGCGCGCGGTTATACCGGATGGGATCCGACGAGTCCGGCATTTATTAAGGAAGGACCGAATTGCGCGACATTATGTATTCCGACATATTTTATCGGTTATCATGGTGAAGCCTTGGATAAGAAGACACCGCTGTTGCGTTCGATGGGGGCTTTAAATAAGCAGCTCGACCGGTTGTCAAAATTATTTGGTATTAAGGGGGAGATAAAACCCTACACAACACTCGGGGCGGAACAGGAATATTTTTTGATCGACAGGGGTTTTTATGAAGAGCGCATTGACCTGATGCAGACCGGGCGTACGCTTTTTGGACGAGCGCCGGCGAAGCATCAGCAAATGGCGGACCATTACTTCGGCGCGATCAAAAGCCGCGTGATGGCTTTCATGGAAGATTTGGATCGGGAAATGTGGAAACTGGGAGCGCCGGTGACGACTCGTCACAATGAAGTTGCTCCGGGCCAGTATGAACTTGCTCCGGTGTTTGAAAGTTTAAATCTTGCCATTGACCATAATATGCTCTGCATGGAAGTCATGCAGAAGGTTGCCGAAAAGCATAATTTGGCCTGCCTGTTGCATGAAAAACCGTTCGCAGGCATTAACGGTTCAGGCAAACACAACAACTGGTCTGTTGTCGGATCCGACGGCAAGAATTGGCTTTCTCCGGGGGATAATCCTCATGACAATGCCAAGTTTTTGGTGATGCTGTGCGCTGTCATTAAAGCGGTCGATACATGGGCGCCGGCATTGCGCGCTGCAGTTGCTTCAGCCGGCAATGATCATCGTTTAGGTTCTCATGAAGCGCCTCCGGCGATTATTTCGATCTTCTTGGGGGAACAGCTGCAGGATATTATTGATCAGATCGAGAAGGGCGACGCCAAGACATCCAAGCAGGGCGGAACGCTGAAGGTCGGCGTGGATTCTCTTCCGGATCTCCCGCGCGACGCCACTGACCGCAACCGGACATCGCCGTTTGCATTTACGGGCGCGAAGTTCGAGTTTCGCGCGGCCGGATCTAATCAGAGTTTAGCCGGTCCGAACCTGATTTTGAATACCATCGTTGCAGATGTTCTGGTGGAAATCTGTGACGAGTTAGAAAAAGTCAGTAAAAAGGATTTCAATGTAGCCGTGCAAAAGCTTTTACAGAAAATTGTTAAGAAGCACAAGAGAATCCTTTTTAACGGCGATAATTATACGGAAGCGTGGGTTAAGGAAGCTGAAAAGCGCGGCCTGCCGAATTTGAAAACAACGCCGGAAGCTTTACCGTTCATGAAGAGCAAAGAGGTCATTGATCTGTTTGCCCGTCATAGCGTTTTGAATAAGACAGAGCTTGTGAGCCGTTTTGAAGTCTATTCGGAGATGTATAACACAATTCTGGATTATGAAGGCAAGCTGGCCTCAGACATGGTTAAGACTATGTATATTCCGGTGGTTGTCACGTATCAGGAAGAACTGGCAGACTCGATTAAGTCGGTGGAGTCTTTAACGAAAACAAAAATGATCGGGCAGCGAAAGATCCTTGATGAGATCACAAGTTTAGCCGAAAAGGCACTGAGCCTGACGGAAAAAATTGATCAGGCGGTTGCCAAGGCTGATCCTTTGAAGATCAAGGAGGCGATGAAGGCTGTGCGTAAGCCGATCGATGAGCTTGAGGGTCTGGTGCCGAAAGATCTTTGGCCGGTGCCATCGTATGCTGAGATGTTATTTATGTATTAAGGTGTACAGGAGCGTATTTGTACAGCACAGGAGCATGCTTCGCTGGAAGGAGCAGATGCTGATGTGAGTGTTTAGAGGAGGTTATCGGGATGTTGTGTAGGATGCATCCCATTGGTGGGGTGGACTTCCAGCAGGTCCACCTCCACCCCCTTAAAAAAGCGTAAAGATTTGAGCGTAGACGTAAAGCGTGGAAGTTTCTTTACGTGCTACGCTTTTTTAATTTAACTTCGTAGGTTCTAACCTACGAAGTAACCTACGAGGTTGATTATGGTGCTTTATCTAAAAAACATTAATATCGAAGGGCCGGGGACGCTAGGAGAGTTTCTGGAGAGACAGGGGTTTTTTGCACGCACGATTGAATTGAGCGTAGGGGAAGTTTTGCCGGAGAAGGTGAGCGACATTGAGCTGGCAGTGATCTTGGGTGGGCCGATGAATGTGTATGAAGAACAGAAGTATCCTTTTTTGCGTGATGAAACAGATTTCATCCGGCGTTTGATTGATCAAGGTGTTCCGACTTTGGGGTTATGTCTTGGGGCGCAGCTGATTGCTAAGGCAGCCGGGGCTAAGGTGTACCGGTGCGAGAAAGAGGAAATCGGGTTTAAGTCGCTTTCTCTAACGGAACAGGGCCTTAAGGATCCTTTGTTTGATGGTGTTTGTCGGCAGGAAAATTATTTTGAATGGCATGGCGATACCTTTGACCTGCCGCAAGGGGCAACGCTTCTGTTGGAGGGGCGCGAATGCCGCAACCAGGCCTTTCGTTTAGGTTCGCAAGTCTATGGTTTTCAGTGTCATATGGAAATAACTGAGAAAATGGCAGAGGTTTGGGCAAAGGCGTATTGTTCTGTTGAAAGAGGCGATATTTTTGAAAAGAGGCATTCCTTGGCGCGCGAATTTCAGGAAAATCAAGAAAGGTTTTGCCAACTAAGTGAAAATATATATAATAATTTACTTAATATAATGTAATAGGACGTCAGGGGTCTTGGTTATGCGAATTGCGCTGGCTCAAATCAATACGACAGTCGGGGACTTAAGCGGGAACCGGCAGAAAATTTTAGGCCTGATCAGTCAGGCTAAAAATTTGGCGGTCGACCTTGTGGTTTTTCCGGAAATGACCCTGTGCGGTTATCCACCGGAAGACCTGGTTTTAAAACCGCATTTTGTCGCGGACAATATAAAATTTCTGCACTCCTTGAAAACGCATTCGCGCGGCATCAGTGTTGCTGTCGGATTTGTTGACCGGGACCGGAGCGGGCAGCTCTTTAACGCGGCCGCGGTGCTGAGCGGCGGAAAGATTGCCGGTATTTATCATAAGCATCATCTCCCGAATTACGGAGTTTTTGATGAGCGCCGGTATTTTGTGCGCGGAGAACAGAATCCGGTTTTTCAGATCGGTGATGTTCGGATCGGCCTGAGCATCTGTGAAGACATCTGGCCGGAAAACGGAGCGCATGCCTTTCAAATTCAGCAGGGCGTGGATGTCTTGATCAACATGTCCGGCTCTCCGTATGATATCGGGAAGCTAGAAGTTCGTCACAAACTGTTATCCCGCCGGGCCAAAGAAGCGCAGGCGTTCGTGTTCTATGTGAATTTAGTCGGAGGCCAGGATGAGATCGTGTTTGACGGCGGCAGCTGCGTGTATTCCCCTGACGGAAAAGTTCTGTCAACGGCGTGTCTTTTTGAGGAAGATTTTCTGGTGACCGATGTTGTTCTGCCCCGCCTTTCCAGACGGAGAAAACCAGGCAAGGACGTGATTGTTCTCACTTGCGGCAATGGGCGGCAAAAGCCGCCGGTGCCGCGCCAAATGCAGCCGAAGAGTGAAAAGATTGAGCGTATTTATAAAGCGCTTGTTTTAGGGACACGGGATTATATGGCCAAGAACGGGTTTCAAAAAGCGGTCATCGGTTTGAGCGGCGGGATTGATTCTTCTTTGGTGGCCTGCATTGCCGTTGATGCCATCGGATCTAAAAATGTGATCGGCGTTTCAATGCCGTCTCAGTATACCAGTGCCGGCACATATGCGGATGCTCGAACGGTTGCTGAGAATTTCGGGATTCAATTTTGCGAGATACCGCTGAAACCGACTTTTGAGGCGTATCTTAAAACACTGTCCGGCGTTTTTCAGGGGCTTCCGGAAAATGTGGCGGAAGAAAATTTACAAGCCCGCATTCGCGGAAATTATTTGATGGCGCTTTCCAATAAACACGGCTGGCTGGTTTTGACCACCGGGAACAAAAGCGAGATGGCCGTCGGGTATTGCACGCTCTACGGAGATATGTCCGGTGGGTTTGCGGTCATTAAGGATGTCTATAAAACACGGGTGTATGAGCTGGCGCGTTACCGGAATGCTCTGGCCGGTCAGAAGATCATTCCGCAGTCGGTTTTGGACCGGCCGCCTTCCGCGGAACTTAAGTTTAATCAGACGGATCAGGATTTTTTGCCGGCGTATGAAATTCTAGACGAGATCTTAATTGATTATATTGAACGGCAGCGTTCCTTTAAGCAGATCTTAAAGAAGGCTCAGAGCTCTGAGCTCGTTCAGCGGGTTTTCCGGCTGGTTGACCAAAGCGAATATAAACGCCGTCAGGCTCCGCCCGGCGTGAAGATCACGCCGCGGGCATTTGGTAAGGATTGGCGTTTGCCGATTACTAATAAGTATAAAGAGTATTAAAGAGAGGTTGTTCATGAATCAGTATCCGGAAAAACAAGGTCTGTATGATCCGTTTTATGAGCATGATAGTTGCGGGGTCGGTTTTATTTGTCATATGAAGGGCCACAAAACGCATAAGATGGTTCGTGACGGAATCAGGATTCTTGAGAATCTCAATCATCGGGGTGCGACCGGTTCGGATCCTTTGACCGGTGATGGCGCGGGCATTCTGGTCCAAATGCCGGATAAGTTTTTTCGCAAAGAATGCGCAAAATTGAACATTGATCTGCCCTGCGAGGGCGATTACGGCGTGGGAATGACGTTTTTGCCGTGCAACCTGGAGTCGCGCAATACGATCCAGGAGTGGATTGAACGTGCTGTCCGGCAGGAAGGACAGATTTTCCTCGGGTGGCGCGATGTGCCGATTGACCCTGAAAAGATCGGATCCGTCGCTAGGTCCGGCATGCCGATTTTTCGGCAGATCATTATTGGCCGTGGAGAAAAGACGCCGCAAGAGCGGTTTGAATTGAAGCTTTATGTGATTCGCAAGAGTCTTTTTAATAAAATTGAAGAATCGATCCTGAGAGAGAAGAGATCTTTTTATTTCTGTAGTTTATCATCAAGAACAATCGTTTATAAAGGCCAGCTGCTGGCGGATCAGGTGGACAGTTTTTTTACGGATCTAGCGGACCCTGATTTTGAAACGGGTTTGGCGATGGTTCATTCACGCTATAGCACCAACACATTCCCGACGTGGGCGCTTGCTCATCCGTTTCGAATGATCGCGCATAACGGCGAGATTAATACCTTGCGGGGAAATTTCAACTGGATGCGAGCGCGCGAGAAAGATTTTGTTTCTAAGGTTTTCAGCGACGAAGAATTAAAAAAGGCCCTGCCGATTGTGGTTCCGCACGTCAGCGACTCGGCGACTTTTGACAACGCCCTGGAATTTTTGGTCTTGTCTGGCCGAAGCCTGCCGCATGCGTTGATGATGATGGTTCCGGAGGCCTGGGTTAGCCATGAAAGCATGTCCCAGGAAAGAAAAGATTTTTACGAGTATCATTCATGCCTGATGGAGCCCTGGGACGGACCGGCATCCATTGCTTTTACCGATGGACGCTATATTGGCGCGATCTTGGACCGGAACGGCCTTCGTCCGTCACGGATCACGGTTACTCATGATGATGTTGTGATCATGGCATCTGAGACCGGGGTTCTTCCGGTTGCTCCGCAACAGGTCAAGGCTAAAGAGCGCCTCAGACCAGGAAAGATATTTCTGATCGATACGCAGCAGGGCCGTATTATCGACGATACAGAGCTTAAAAAAGAATGCTCGAGCGCAAAGCCTTACGGCGAGTGGCTGCAGAAGAATATTGTTGATCTGGAAAGCCTTCCGGGTCCGAAACGGTATCATGAACCGGACCTGAAAACGCTTTTACAGCGACAGAAGGCTTTTGGTTATACCCTTGAGGATATCAACATGGTGATCCTTCCCATGATCGTCAACGGGGAAGAGGCTACGGGCTACATGGGGGCAGATTCTTCGCTGGCGGTGTTATCAAATAAACCGCAGCTTTTGTATCATTATTTTAAACAACTGTTCGCACAGGTGACGAATCCTCCGATTGATCCGATTCGCGAAGAAAACGTTATGTCGGAACGGGTCTTGTTGGGGGCTGAGGCAAATCTGCTGGATGAGACCGAGGTCCACACCCGGCGTATCCGTTTAAAAAGACCTTTAATAACTAACCGCGAGCTGGAAAAGATTCGCGATCTTAAAGATCCTGATTTTCAGTCGAGGACATTGCAAATGACCTTTGAGGCCGCGTTTGGCAAGAAAGGGTTAGAGTCCGCCTTGGAAGAGCTTTTTGTGCAGGTGGACAAGGCGATTGAAGAAGGCTGCAACATCCTGATTCTGTCCGATCGTGCGACGAATGAGAAGAATGCGCCGATTCCGGCGCTTTTGGCCTGCTCGGGGCTGCATCAGCATTTGGTGCGCCGGCAGACCCGGACCAAGGTGAGCTTGATCGTTGAGACAGGGGAAGCGCGCGAAATGCATCATTTCGCCCTTCTGATCGGGTATGGCTGTAACGCGATCAACCCTTATCTTATCGGCGAGATCATTGCGGACCGTCTGTCGAAAGGCCTTTTACCGGAAGGCCTGACGCATGAACTTGCGGTTAAGAATTTTTTGAAAAGTACGCGTAAAGGCCTATTTAAGATTATATCCAAGATGGGGATTTCAACGGTTCAGTCCTATTGCGGCGCGCAGATCTTTGAGGCTGTCGGGCTTGCAGAAGAATTTGTGAAGCGTTATTTTACGGCCACTGTTTCGCGGATAGGCGGTATTGGCATAGAAGATGTTGCCCAAGAAGTGTTGATGCGGCATGAAGCTGTTTATTCCGAAGAGCCGAGACCGGATGTTGGCCTTTTGGACAGCGGCGGGTTTTATCATTGGCGCAAGGATGACGAACAACACCAGATCAATCCGTATACGATCCAAAAGCTTCATTATGCGGTCCGGACAAATAATAAGGAGGCCTATCGGGAATTCGCGCAGTACCTGAATAATTATCAGACGAATCTCACAACGATCCGAGGGCTTTTGAAATTCAAAAATAAAAAATCCATTCCGATTGAGGAGGTCGAGCCGGCTGCGGAGATCGTCAAGCGGTTTGCTACCGGCGGCATGTCGTATGGATCCATCTCAAGGGAGGCCCATGAGTGTCTGGCTATAGCCATGAACCGGTTAGGCGGGTTTTCCAATACTGGTGAAGGCGGCGAAGACCCAGAACGGTTTCAGCGCGATGCCAATGGAGATTATCGACGGAGCCGCATCAAGCAGGTTGCACAGGGCCGATTCGGCGTAACGGTTGAATATTTAGTGAACGCTGATCAGATCCAGATTAAAATGGCGCAAGGAGCCAAACCCGGCGAGGGCGGACAACTGCCTGGACATAAGGTGAGTCCAGAAATTGCCAAAACACGCTTAACCACTCCGGGGGTTGCACTTATTTCGCCTCCTCCGCATCATGATATCTATTCGATCGAAGACTTGGCGCAATTGATCCACGACTTAAAGAACGTGAACGCAAACGCGGATATCAGTGTCAAGCTGGTTTCGGAGGTTGGCGTGGGAACGGTTGCTGCCGGCGTGTCTAAAGGAAAAGCGGACCATGTGGTGATCAGCGGAGGCGAGGGTGGGACAGGCGCTTCTCCGCAGACATCGATTAAGTATGCGGGGTTGCCGATGGAACTTGGATTGGCTGAAGCGCAGCAGGTTTTGGTTATGAATGACCTTCGCGGCCGCATACGGGTCCAGGCCGACGGGCTGATCCGTACGGGACGCGATGTCGTTATTACGGCGATGCTGGGGGCGGATGAGTTTGGATTCGGGACAATCGCGCTCGTCACGATGGGTTGTGTGATGCTGCGTAAATGTCATTTGAACACCTGTTCCGTCGGAATTGCAACACAGGACCCGCAACTGCGCAAGAAATTTGAGGGAAAGCCGGAGCATGTTGTAAACTATTTCATGTTTGTGGCTGAAGAAGTCCGCGAGATCATGGCAGGCCTGGGTTTTAGGACATTTAAAGAAATGATCGGCCGGGTGGATATGCTTGACGTGCAGGAAGCTGTTGGTCATTGGAAGACCAAAGGCATCGATTTGACCTACGTGCTTCATAAACCTGACGTCTATGGACACATTGCGATTTCTTGCGAGGAGAAACAGCAGCATGGATTGGAAAAAGCGCTTGATAATGAATTGATCAAGCATTGTAAAAAGGCGATTGAGACTCGTCGTCCGGTCAGTTTTGATTCCGAAATCAGCAACGTTAACCGCACCGTCGGGGCGATGTTGAGTTCTTTTATCGCTAGAAAGTACGGCATGCAAGGCCTTCCGGAAGACACCATTAAGATCCATTTTACCGGCTCAGCCGGACAGAGTTTCGGCGCGTTTTTATCGCGGGGGGTTACCTTCACTTTAGAGGGCGATGCCAATGATTATTTGGGCAAGGGATTGTCCGGCGGAAAAATCATTGTTTATCCTCCTAAGAATGCGACGTTCGTTCCCGAGCAGAATATTCTCGTGGGAAACGTTCTTCTTTACGGCGCGATCTGCGGTGAGGCCTATTTTAGAGGAATAGCCGGTGAGCGGTTCTGCGTGCGTAACAGCGGGGCCCATGCCGTTGTTGAAGGCGCGGGGGATCATTGCTGTGAATATATGACTGGTGGGCGTGTTGTTGTTTTAGGGTCTACCGGTCGCAATTTCGGCGCGGGGATGAGCGGCGGGATCGCGTATGTGTGGGATAGAGCGGGAGATTTTCACACCCGGTTCAATGATGGCATGGCTGATCTGCTTCCGGTCGAATCGTCGGAGGATTCTGCCGAGTTATTGCAGTTGATACGGGCACATTATCAGTATACTGACAGTGCTGTTGCCCGGTCTGTGCTGGATCACTGGAACGAGGTCTTGTCGCAGTTTGTTAAAGTTTATCCCCGTGATTACCGGCTGGTTATTGAGCAGAACAGCTCTGTGGAGGAGCCCGAGGAACTGTTGGTCACGAGGGATTCGGTCTGGGAATAAAGCGAACATGGAGATCGGGTTTATGATTAAGCTCGGTGTCCCTTTTAAAGAGGATTCGTATTATGGGAGAAGTAAAAGGATTTCTAAAACACGACCGTCAGGATCTGGACAAGGAGCCGGTCGGCGAACGCCTGAAGCACTGGAATGAATTCACGAAGTTCCTGAAGAACGAAGAGATCCAGGCCCAGGGCGCCCGCTGCATGGATTGCGGAATTCCTTTTTGTCAGTCCGGCTGCCCGGTGGATAATTTGATCCCGGAGTGGAACGAACTGGTGTATCAGGACCGCTGGGAAGAGGCGATCGATCGTTTGTTTAAGACAAATAATTTTCCTGAATTTACCGGGCGCATCTGTCCGGCGCCGTGCGAAAATTCCTGTGTTTTGGGATATAATTTTCCGGCGGTGACCATTAAAAACATTGAATTGATGATCATTGAACGGGCCTATGAAGAGGGCTGGGTTAAGCCCCGTCCCCCGAAAACGCGCACCGGGAAGACCGTGGCCATTGTGGGATCCGGCCCGGCCGGTTTAGCCTGCGCTGATCAGCTGAATAAGTACGGCCATAAGGTTGTCGTGTATGAAAAGAACGAACGCATTGGCGGTTTGCTGCGCTTCGGAATTCCGGATTTTAAACTGAATAAAAAAGTGATTGACCGCCGTCTTGAAATCATGAAAAAGGAAGGCGTTGAATTTAAAACGGCTGTTCATGTCGGTCGGGACGTGACATTGTCAGCGCTGAAGAACAAATATGATGCCATCGTTCTTTCCGGCGGAGCGGAAGCGCCGCGCGATCTGAATGTCCCCGGCAGAGAAGACCTGAAGGGCGTCTATTTTGCCATGGAGTTCCTGACCCAGCAGAACCGTCTGAACAGCGGGCTGAAATTGGAAGGCGGGCGGATTGATGTCAAAGGCAGGAAGGTGGTCGTTCTCGGTGGAGGGGATACGGGCTCGGATTGCGTGGGGACATCCAACCGTCAGGGTGCGGCGAGCGTTAAACAGTTTGAGTTGCTTCCTCGTCCTCCAAAGGATCGCGCGCCGGATAATCCCTGGCCGCAGTGGGCCTTTGTTGAGCGTAAGTCCAGTTCGCATGAAGAAGGCGTTCAGCAGGAATATTGTGTTTTGACCAAGAGGTTGACCGGCACCGACGGCGTGCTGAAAAAACTCCATGCCGTGCGCTTGGAATTCGGCGAGAAGGACCCTAAGACTGGTCGGCGTTCAATGAACGAGATCCCGGGTTCAGAATTCGAAGTGGATTGTGATTATGTTTTTTTGGCCATGGGCTTTCTCGGACCGGTCCGTAGCGGAGCCGTGGAAGAGCTCGGCATTGAAATGGACGAACGGGGTAATGTCAAAGCGGATCAGAATTTTATGACCAGCGTTAAGGGCGTGTTTGCGGCAGGTGACTTGCGCCGCGGGCAATCCCTGGTGGTTTGGGCTATTAAAGAAGGCCAGCTGGCCGCCGAGGGTGTTCATAAGTTTCTAAAAGACAAAATTTAATTCAACACAATGACCAGATGAAAAGCCGTTGGCTGTATTTAAGCCAACGGCTTTTTTGTTTGAGGTGTCGGCACAAAAAGAATCGCCGCATTGATCATGAAGGCCGCGAGGATCAGCAGGGGTCCGGTGGTGGGACTTAGGAACAGGGCGGTGAGTTTTCCGGCTAAAGCCAGCGTTCCGCCGGTGAGCATGGCCCAGGAGATGCGCCGTTGTGAAAATTTCTTTCCCAGTAAGCCCGCCACCGCCGGGATCAAGAAGGCTCCGGAAAAAAATGAGAAGGCCAAGAGCAGGACTTCAATAATGCTGGTAAAAAAGAGCGCGATGGTTGTGCTCAGGATTCCGAAAATTCCGATCCAGAGCCGGGTAAAGGCGATGGAGGCCGAGTCTTTTAAATTCTGAAACAACCCGTTAAAGATCGTGGCCGAGGTCAAAAGCGTGGTATCCGCCGAGGACAGGACGGCGGACAACAGGCCTAAGACCATCACCACAAACGCCCACGGGGGCAGCAGAAATTGCAGGGTTTGGATCAGTGATTGCAGAGTGCGTGCTCCTGCAGACGGAAATAACGCCTGAGAGAAGATTCCGATCATGGTTAACAGGATCCCTACGGGGATCAGAAGAGCGGCCGTTAAGAGAACGCTATGGGTTGCCGTGCGTTCGTCGCGGGCGCAGAACAGCCTCGAATAAATATCAGGACCCACCAGAAAAGTCGATGCATAGGTCAAAAGCAGAATCCCCAGATCCAGCGGCATAAAATGCGCGTTAAAGGGAAAGGTGTTGAGCGGTGTATGCGCGAAAGGAGCGGCAAGGGTTTTGGCTGCGAAGAAAGCCGTGGTGATCAGTCCGGCAAGAATGAGTAAGGCCTGCCAGAAATCGGTTTTGAGAATGGAAAGCTGCCCGCCCAAAAGGGTGTATCCGATAAAGATGGTTCCGCAGCAGACGCAGCCGGCCGGATAGCTTAAAGGCGTGACCGCATTTAAAATTTTTCCGCCGCCAATGATTTGAGCCGCGATGACCCCGGTCCAGGCAATGGGGATCATGATCGAAGAGATGCGGAAGGCTTGCGGGCCGAAGAATTTTCCAAAGAGTTCCGGCAGGGTAAATTGGCCGTAACGCCGCACGTATTTGGAAAGAGGGACTAAGGCAAAAAGCCCCAGGCTGGCAGAGAGCATCAGCCAGACGGCGGCCCAGCCGATCTTAAAACTTAATGAGATCGTTCCTAAGATCGCGGAACTGCCCAGGATCGTGGCCAGAAGACTGGCAGTCGTGATCCAAAGAGAATTGCTACCGCCTGCAATATAAAATTGAGAAGGGTTTTTGGTTTTTGCTGAAACCTTGAATCCGATCAAGAGCAGCAGAATGAAAAAGCCGAGAATCCAGAGAGTCATGCAAGATACTGTACTGAAAAACCGTGAAAAGTGCAAACAAAAAAGCAGGGATGTTTTGAAAAATATATATTTATATTATGTGTAATAGGCAAAAACATACGAAAATTAGTACTTTTTATTTTTAAAAAGCAATTTTTATTGCATTTTTAGGAGTTCCCCCTTTTTATTCTATATATCCTCACCCTTGTTTGGCTTAACCCATGCCAACTTTGCCCGTTGTTGGGCAACTGGTCACCTTCAGTCCACCCTACAGCCCAGTTCTTTTAAAGGGCCTGCAGTTTGATTTGGATAAGCCTTTTGAATTTGATTTTATTGTGGATACCGGCTCTCAAGAGGCGTTCGAGGAATCTTTAAAAGAAGAAAGCGAATCTTTGATCATTTCTTTCTCACCGGCTTGGCTATTCCGGAAGAGGATTTCTGGGTCAACCTATCCCCTTATGAGCAGGATCGTATTATTGCAGCGGATTTTGGGCAGACCGAAATGGGCCGGAGAAACGTTTTTTGTGTCGGAGGAAGAAGAGGGCGTTTTTACGCATGGAAAAAGGTTTAAATCTTTCATGAGACAGGTCGCGGCGCGGTTCTTGGCGTATCAGGCCAAGCCGCGGGAAGGGGGAGCGGGGAGGGGCGCTGGGAGTGAGGTGAGCTTTGTCGTTTCAGCGGCGGGCCGGTCGATGAAGGGGTGCCTACGGGTGGTATTGATTTAAAAAGAATCGACGTGGAAACGGTTGGAAACATTGAGACGTTTCGGCAGGGATGGGCTCAAGCGCTGGATACACCAGAGGGTTTTCTTAAAGAAGACCGGACCGGGCTTTCTCCGGCTGTGGTCAGTGTTGTTGAGAATGTCAATATCATGCATTTTCTGGGTCAAACTCCATAATAAAACGGTTTATATTTTAAAAATTATGTAAGCCATTTGTTTTCAAGAATTTATGGATAGGAAAAGAAGGCGACAATCTGATGTTCTAAAGATTGATATATCTATATTCTATAGTATAATAAACTAAATTTTAATCATTGAACATAAGGAGCAGGTATATGAAACGTCTAGCCTTTGTGATGGCGGTCATGTTTGTGCTGACAGGATGCCAGAAACCACCTCAACCTCAAACGACTCAGCAGGAGCAAACAGCTTCTGTAGAGACGCCACAGTCCAAGCAGGGCGGCGAATATCTGGCTAAGGCGATCACCTATCTTCAAGACTCTAAGCCGGCAGAGGCGGTACAAAATCTGATATTGGCTATTCAAAGCAATCCTCAGGATCTACAGCCCTATCTGGTTCTGGGGCAGACCTATATGCATTTAAATGATTTTGATAATGCGTCTCAGACCTACATGGCCGCGTTACGGGTGGCTCCGGATCAGGGAGAATTGTATTATCTTTTGGCCATTACCAATGGTCTGCAGGGCGATAAAGAGCAGGCCATTGCCAACGCGGAAAAAAGTCTTTTGATCTTCCAGAAAGAGCGGAATGAAGAGAATTTTCGGCGTGCTTTAGTGCTTCTTCAGGGATTGTCCCAGGAACAAGCGGCTCCTTGAGTGTTTGTGATTTCTCGACGACAATAATTGATATTTTTACAGGAAAAGTCTTGACAAAGGCAGGCTCGCCCGCTATAGTAGTGCGGGTTTTAGGGCAATGGCGCCCTCCGAAGTCTTTGACTTGAGAGGGCCTTTTTTATAGAAAAATTTTATGAAAAATGCAGTTGTTTATTTAGAAGATGGAACTTGTTATTACGGTCAAACGCTTGCGACCGCGGGCGAAACTTCAGGCGAAGTTGTCTTTAATACCGCGATGAGCGGTTATCAGGAAATTCTCACCGATCCCAGTTATGCCGGCCAAATTGTCACCATGACCTATCCGTTGATAGGCAATTACGGCGTCAATCAAACAGACGTCGAATCCGACGGTGTGCATGTTAAAGGTTTTCTCGTTAAGGAATTCTGCCGCTACCATTCTAATTTTCGGGCTACCGAGAGCCTGATCGATTATTTAAACCGTCATCAGATCATGGCTGTTGAGGGGATTGATACCCGGGCCTTGACGCGTCATATCCGTGAGCGCGGAGCGATGCGGGCGATCATTTCCACGGATGATCTGGACCAAAAGAGTTTGGCCCAAAAGATGAAAAAGGTTCCTTCGATGGAAGGGGCGGATTGGGTCAAGGCGGTTGCCTGCAAGGCGCCGTATGTGTGGCCTGCCGACGGTGAATTTAAGGACCGTCCGCGCTTCCGGGTGGCGGTCATTGATTGCGGGGTTAAATTTAATATTTTGCGCATTTTTGCCCGTCTGGGATGTGAATGCCAGGTGGTTCCGGCCGGGACAACGCTGGAACAGATCATGGCGTATAAGCCCGATGGACTGTTTATTTCCAATGGGCCGGGTGATCCGGCGGCGGTGCCGTATGTGATCTTGGAGGCCAAAAAGGCGATCGGGAAGCTGCCGATCTTCGGTATTTGTCTGGGAAACCAGATCATGGGCCTGGCCTTGGGTGGCCGCACTTTTAAATTGAAGTTTGGCCATCACGGCGCCAATCATCCGGTTCTGGATTCCCGGAACGGGCGGATCGGGATCACGGCACAGAACCACGGGTTCTGCGTCGATATGGATTCCCTGGATAAGAACAAGATTGAAATTATCAATACGAATTTGAACGATCAGACGGTCGAGGGTATTCGGCATAAAGAATATCCGATCTACGCGGTCCAGCATCATCCGGAAGCAGCGCCGGGGCCGCATGATGCGCAGTATTTGTTTGAGGATTTTATTACATTAATGGAAGAGCACAAGAAGTAAAAGTGAAACATCATTGAAATATAGTGGAAATACACTTGAAGCAGGTTGAAACATGTTGAAATAAATGGAAATAAGTAGAAATAAAAGGAAGAGGCGGAAAAGAGAAATTAATTAATCAGCACAATGATATTTGGGTTTTTGTTTCAAAATATTTCTAAATATTTCTATGTGTTCCTAAGGATTTTAATTGTGTTTTATTTGTTTCTATATATTTCTATTTCTTAAGATATAAAATATGCCAAAACGTACAGATATCCATAAAATTTTATTAATCGGCTCCGGCCCGATCGTGATCGGCCAGGCGTGTGAGTTCGATTATTCCGGGACCCAGGCCTGCAAGGCCCTTCGTCAGGAAGGGTTTGAGGTTGTACTGGTCAATTCCAATCCGGCCACTATCATGACTGATCCGGAGACCGCGGATCATACCTATATTGAGCCGCTGACGCCGGAGTTCATTGAGAAGATCATCGAGAAAGAAAAACCGGACGCTATTTTGCCGACGCTGGGAGGGCAGACCGGATTGAACGTGGCCATGGCGCTCTATGAGCAGGGGATTTTAAAAAAGCATAACGTCAAGATGATCGGCGCGGATTACGAGGTGATCAAAAAAGCGGAAGACCGGGAACATTTTAAACGGGCGGTGCAAAGCATCGGGTTGGACCTTCCGCGCAGCGCGTTCGCTTATAATATGGATGAGGCGATGAAGGCTGCCGAGGAGATCGGATTTCCGCTGATCATACGCTCGTCGTTCACGCTGGGTGGGACCGGCGGCGGAATTGTACGGGTCAAAGAAGATTTTCCAAAAATGGCGGCGCTGGGGATCGCAAGCAGCGTCATTCATGAGATCCTGGTGGAGGAGTCCATCGAGGGGTGGAAAGAGTTTGAGCTTGAGGTCATGCGGGACTGTAAAGATAATGTGGTGATCGTCTGCTCGATCGAGAACCTGGATCCGATGGGTGTGCATACCGGAGACAGCATTACCGTGGCGCCGCAGCAGACGCTGACGGACGCCGAATATCAGAATATGCGTAACGCCTCCTTGGCGTTGATCCGGGAGATCGGCGTGGAGACCGGCGGGTCCAATATTCAGTTCGCGGTGGACCCCAAAGACGGGCGCATGGTGGTTATCGAGATGAACCCGCGCGTTTCCAGAAGTTCGGCCTTGGCCAGTAAAGCGACGGGTTTTCCGATCGCCAAATTTGCGGCCAAGCTTTCGATCGGATATTCCCTGGATGAGATCCGGAACGACATTACCCGCGTGACTCCGGCCAGTTTTGAGCCGACGATCGATTACTGCGTGGTGAAGGCGCCGCGTTTTACATTTGAAAAATTTCCCGAAGCGCAGGATCTTTTGGGCATTCAGATGAAATCCGTCGGAGAAACCATGGCCATTGGACGCACCTTCAAGGAGGCGCTGCAGAAGGCGCTGCGCGGACTGGAAATCGGGCATATCGGACTGGACAATAAACTGCAGTCTAAAGATATCGCGGATGAAAAGATCCGGAAACGCCTGATGGAACCCAACGCCTCGCGAATTTTTTATCTGAAATACGCGCTGCAAAAGGGAATGACGGTTGAAGAGGTCGCTCAGATCAGCAAGATCGATGTCTGGTTCCTGGCCCACATTCAGCAGCTGATCAATTTCGAGCGCGAGATGACGGCGGAGATCGAGAAGAGCGGGGATCTGTCCAAAGAGACGATACGCAAAGCCAAGGAAC
This sequence comes from Candidatus Omnitrophota bacterium, assembly GCA_038222225.1. Taxonomy (GTDB): domain Bacteria; phylum Omnitrophota; class Gorgyraeia; order Zapsychrales; family JANLHA01; genus JAKLFA01. The sequence continues at coordinate 58,519 of JBBRHV010000003.1, read as the reverse complement.
AGGGTTTTAGCGACGCGCAAATGGCGCAGTTTTTGAAGGTGTCCGAACTGGAGTTCCGCGTCAAGCGCAAAAATTTAGGGATCGTGGCCACTTTCAAGCAGGTGGATACCTGCGCGGCGGAGTTTGAGGCGTACACGCCGTATTATTATTCCACTTATGAGACTGAGGATGAGGCGGTTCTGGAAAACCGCAAGATGGATGAGCGGCTGGGCGCGCGCAGAAAAATTATGATTTTAGGGGGCGGCCCCAACCGGATCGGCCAGGGGATCGAGTTTGATTACTGCTGCTGTCACGCGTCTTTCGCGATGAAGGAATTGGGCTACGAGACGATCATGGTCAATTCCAATCCGGAGACCGTCTCGACCGATTATGACACCTCCGACCGTTTGTATTTTGAGCCGCTGACCTTTGAAGACGTGATGAATATTGTGGATGTCGAAAAGCCTGACGGAGTGATCGTGCAGTACGGCGGACAGACACCCTTGAATTTGGCCCATCGCCTGGAGCAGGCCGGCGTGCCGATTGTGGGGACGACGGTTGATTCCATCGATATGGCCGAGAACCGCGAGCGGTTCTCGGCGTTCATTTCCAAATTAGGCGTGGAACAGCCTGCCAACGGGTGCGCGTCCTCCACGGAGGAGGCCTTGAAAGCGGCCCGCTCGATCGGATTTCCGGTTTTGGCGCGCCCGTCCTACGTCCTGGGCGGCCGCGCGATGAAAATTGTGTACGATGAAAAGACCATGCTGTCCTTTATTGATGAGGCCAAGGAGGTTTCCGAAGGGCGGCCGATCCTGATCGACAAATTTATTGAAGACGCTATTGAAGTCGATGTGGATGCCATCTGTGACGGCGAAGACGTTTTTGTCGCCGGAATCATGGAGCACATTGAGAATGCCGGAATCCATTCCGGGGATTCGGCCTGCGTGATCCCGCCTCCGACCATCGGCGAATCCGTGATCGAGCGTATCCGCCAGCACACCCGCGACATTGCGCTGGGCCTCAAAGTGGTCGGGTTGTTAAATATTCAGTATGCCATCAAAGGCAGTCATGTTTTTGTTCTGGAGGTCAATCCGCGCGCGTCGAGAACCGTGCCGTTTGTGGCGAAGGCCACTGGAAATCCCGTCGCGAAGATCGCGGCGCAGGTCATGGTTGGAAAAAAGCTTTCGGATTTTGTGCTCAAACGCGAAGACCCGCGCCACTTTTCCATTAAGGAATCGGTGTTGCCGTTTTCCCGTTTTTCCGGTGTGGATATTGTGCTCGGCCCGGAAATGAAATCGACTGGCGAAGTCATGGGGATTGCGTTATCATACGGCGAGGCGTTTGCGAAATCTCAGATCTGCGCCGGCCAGGGGCTTCCGCTGAAGGGGACCATTTTCTTAAGCGTGAATGACGAGGACAAGCGGCATATTATTTTTGTGGCCAAAAAGCTGGAGGACCTGGGGTTTGATCTGGTGGCCACCAAGGGGACCGCAAAAGTTCTGCGTTCCAACGGCGTGAAGGTAAAAGTCGTTGATAAGTGCGGAGAAGGCCGGAAAGATCTTTTAAAACTGATCGAAGAAGGCAAGATCCAGCTGATTTTAAATACACCGTCGGGAGAGCGCAGTCAATCGGATATGCGCGCGATGCGCGCCGCGGCGATCCTGCACAATATCCCGTGCATCACCACTTTGCAGGGGGCCTGGGCGGCCGTGAATGCCCTGGATGTCAGTTTGAAAAACGGCTGGTCCGTGTGCTCGCTGCAGGAACATTACAAAAAGTGAAGGCGTTGAAACGCAGTGGCGGAGAGGGACGCGGAAAGAAGAAAGAAGAAAGAAGCACATTGAAACAAAATAGAAATAGAAAAGACATCCTACACAAACCGTAGGTTTGTATAGCCTTGAGCAAATCGTAGATTTGCCAAGAGAAGGTCCCATTCAAAATTTTATTTTGCGTGGGAGGCCAATCCTGTGCTAATCTTCGATTTGCGCAGGGCAGGACACAGGACACAGGACACAGGACGCAGGACGCAGGACGCAGGACACAAGACGCAATCGAAATACCCAATACGAAGCGTGTAGGAGCGATAAAAAAATTTCAGGTTGGTTTTGATGCGCGCGGTTTTTATGTTTCCATATATTTCGAGTTGTTTCAACATGTTTAGATTTTTCATTAGGTCATTACTGAGGGATAAATATGTGCGGAATTATCGGAGTTTCAAATCATTCTGAGGCGAGCAAGGCGATCTATCTGGGCCTTTACGCGCTTCAGCACCGGGGCGAAGAGGCGGCCGGGGTTGCCTCCTTTGACGGGGAAGACGTGCATCTGATCAAGGGTCCCGGCCTGGTTGCCGACGCCTTGACCGAGCAGGACCTGGCGAAGCTCAAAGGCTATGCCGCCATCGGCCATTGCCGTTATTCGACGACCGGTTCCAGTAATATCAAAAACACCCAGCCGTTTTTGGTGCGGCACCGGGGGCGTCCGATCGCGATCGCCCATAACGGGAACCTGACCAATACGGCAGAGCTGTTCAGCCGGCTTGAAGCGGAAGGCTCGCTTTTTCAGACGACCATGGACTCGGAGCTCATTGTTCATTTATTGGCCAAGGAAAAAACGAGCGACCTGGCGGAAATGTTCACCAATGTGCTGCGGCAGCTGGAGGGCGCGTTTTCGCTGGTTTTTCTGGTGGGAGATACCATCGTCGGGGCGCGTGATCCACAGGGGTTTCGGCCGCTGTGCCTGGGCAAATCCGTGAACGGATATGTGCTGGCCAGCGAGAGCTGCGCGCTGGACCTGATCAAGGCGGAATTTATCCGTGAGATCCAGCCCGGCGAGATGGTGATCATCAATAAGGAAAAGCTGGAAACATACCAGTACGGCAAGAACGGAACGGAAACGCACGCCCATTGTATTTTTGAAAACATTTATTTTGCCCGTCCGGACAGCCATATTTTCGACGACAATGTGTATTTGACCCGCAAGCGCTTAGGCGCGCGGCTGGCCCAGGAGCATCCGGTGAAAGACGCGGATTTTGTGATCGCGATCCCCGACTCAGGCAACTATGCGGCCCTGGGATATGCTCAGGAACTGGGGCTGCCGTTTGAAGTCGGCATGATTCGCAATCATTATGTTGGCAGGACGTTTATTCAGCCGAGCCAATTCATCCGGGAATCTCAGGTGCGGGTCAAGCTGAACCCGATCCGTGACGTCCTGAAAGGCAAGCGCGTGGTGGTGGTCGAGGATTCCATTGTCCGGGGGACGACGAGCCGTAGCCGTATTGAAGAGCTGCGCACGGTCGGGGTCAAAGAAATTCATATGCGGATCAGCTGTCCGCCGATCGAGTGGCCGTGTTTTTACGGCATTGATTTTCCCAGCAAAAAAGAACTGATCGCCTCCAGCAAAACGGTGGAGGAGATCGCGAAATTTATCAAAGTGGATTCGTTGGGATATTTAAGCCGACAGGGGATGCTTTCGGTAATGACCGACGGGCAGCAGTTTTGTCATGCCTGTTTTTCCGGCCAGTATCCGGTCAAGATCCCGGCTAATCAGAGCAAGTTTCTTTTGGAAGGTTAAGAGGAAAAAACCAACAGTCAGGTGAATTCTATGAGCAAATACATCTTTGTGACAGGCGGTGTGGTTTCAAGCTTAGGAAAGGGACTGGCGGCGGCCTCCATCGGCAAGCTATTGGAAACGAGGGGGCTGAAGGTCGCTTTTATCAAGTGCGATCCGTATCTCAATGTGGATCCCGGCACGATGAGCCCTTTTCAGCACGGCGAGGTTTATGTGACCGATGACGGGGCGGAAACCGATCTGGACCTCGGGCATTATGAGCGGTTTACCAACAGCGTGTGCTCAAAGTCCAGCAATACCACGACCGGCAAAATTTATTATTCCGTCATCACCAAAGAACGACGCGGAGATTATCTGGGAAAAACCATCCAGATCATTCCTCACATCACCAATGAGATCAAGGATTCGATCCGCGCGGTTTCTAAAAATAAGGATATTGATGTGACGATCGTTGAGATCGGCGGGACGGTCGGGGACATCGAGAGCCTTCCGTTCTTGGAGGCGATCCGGCAAATGCGTTGGGAACTGGGCGATGGATACGCGCTCAATATTCATGTGACGCTCCTTCCCTACATTAAGGCCGCCGGGGAGCACAAGACAAAACCCACGCAACACAGCGTCGGCCGGTTACGCGAGATCGGGATCATGCCGGATATTTTATTATGCCGCACCGAAAAACATATCACGCAGGAACAGAGAGAAAAAATATCCCTGTTCTGCAATGTGGACCGCGACGCGGTCATTGAGGCGATCGATGTCAAAACGATCTATGAAGTGCCGTTGTGTTTTAAGAAGCAGGGCATCGACGACCTGATTTTCCGCAAGCTCAACATTAAATGCGAGGACAAAGACTTGACCCACTGGGCGGAGTATGTGGTGGAGAGGGTGAAGCATCCGTCCAAAGAGGTGAAGATCTCGGTGGTGGGAAAATACATTACCTTGCCCGACGCCTATAAGTCGATCTATGAGGCGCTGACTCACGGCGGGATCGCCAATGACGCCAGGGTCTGTATCAATAAAGTGGATTCGGAAGATCTGGAAACGGCCAAAGGGATGGCCAAGCTCTTGACGGATTCAAAAGGCATTTTGATCCCCGGCGGATTCGGCAACCGCGGGATCGAGGGAAAGATCAAGGCCGTGCAGTTTGCCCGCGAACAGAACATCCCGTTTTTCGGGATCTGTCTGGGGATGCAGTCGGCGACGATTGAGTTTGCCCGCAATGTCTGCGGCATGAAAAACGCCAACTCAACCGAATTTAATGCTCAAACGGAGTATCCGGTCATCAGCTTGCTGGAAGAGCAGAAGGCGGTCAAGGATATGGGCGCGACCATGCGGCTGGGGGCCTACCAGTGCAAGCTGATCAAAACTTCAAAAGCTTTTCAGGCCTATAAAAAAGAAATGATCAGCGAACGGCACCGTCATCGTTATGAATTTAATTCAAAATATTTGAAGCTTATGGAAAAGAACGGTGCGATGATATCAGGTGTCAATCCGCAAACCGGATTGGTGGAGATCCTGGAGATCGCGGATCACCCGTGGTTTGTGGCGTGTCAGTTTCATCCGGAATTCAAATCAAAACCGGATAAGGCGCATCCGCTTTTTAGGGATTTTATTAAGGCAGCGTTGAGTATATAATTCATGAAGGAGGATGGAGGGGGGAGGACGGAAGAATCAAAAAACGGTTGACGTTGTTCAAATTTTTCCGTATTCTGTTTTCCAGTATCCGTTTTCTTAGCAAATATTATTTCGCGCGGGTGGCGGTAAATGTTTTGACCGCTGAGGTTGGAGGGAAAAACAGCTCCCGCGGCAGATGGTGTGGGGTTCGAGGACATTGTTTGCATTTGAGATGCAGTTTGATTTTTCGCGCGGGTGGCGGAATTGGTAGACGCGCACGTTTGAGGGGCGTGTGGCTTCGGTCATGTGGGTTCAAGTCCCACCTCGCGCATTAATTTTAATACCTCTCTTATTTCATATGAAAAAATCTATCCAAATCAGCGTTAGTGTTTTGTGCTCCGACTTTGCCCGCTTGGGCGAGGAGATCAAGACGATTGAATCCAGCGGGGCCGACCGGATTCATGTCGACGTGATGGACGGGCATTTTGTGGCCCCGATCACCATCGGCCCTTTGATCGTGGAGGCGATCCGGCCCTTGACCAGGCTTCCGATTGACGCTCATTTGATGATCGACCATCCTGCGGATCACATTGAAGCGTTCGCGAAAGCCGGGGCGGATGTGCTGATGGTTCACGCGGAATGTTATGGAAGGCGCCGGCCGGGGTGTGCCGGTTACGGCGAATTTCCCAAAGAGGTCGATCATATCGAGTATGACCTTCTCCGTCAGGATATTCAAACCATCAAGAAGCTGGGGAAGAAGGCCTTCTTGGTCTTTAATCCGGGCACCCCGGTTGAACTGGGGTCGTTGGCCGGGGAACTCGATGGAGTGCTCCTGATGTCGGTGAATCCGGGATTCGCGCACCAGCAATTTATGCCTGCCGTATTGGCGAAGATCGAAAAGTTATCCAGGACATTCCAGGGGGACATTTCGGTGGATGGAGGGATCAACGGATTGACCGCTCCGCAGGCCGTTAAAGTCGGGGTTAATATTCTGGCGACCGCCAGTTATTTTTTCGGCTCGAATGACCCTAAAGGCCTGGTGAAGGAATTAAAGTCGCTGGGTTTGTCCTAAAAAGCCCGCCCAAAAGCAGGCGCAAGGAACAGATAAAACGGTTTGCAGCCCTGCAGGAGAATGCTATACTTAAAGCAAAAGAGGAGATGTGTTATGTTTCTTCAAGCCATCCGTAAAACCATTTTGTCCAGGCGCCACGCGCAGGCCGCTTTCGAGTATATTATTCTTTTAACGACGGTTGTGATCGTTGTTCTTTTGTCTTTTCACCCGACAAGCGGAGTTTTGGTCAGGGCTAAAAATCTCACGGATGAATTTATGAACACGGTTATCAGGAAAACTTACGGCCGGAATGCGGTCGGCAGTGACGGGGTGCCGGCCGGACAGTTCGGACCCTTTCCATAAGCAGTCTTATAGTGCCCGCCGTTTATCTCTCACAAAAACACTGGTATCAAAGGTCTTGGCATATTTTTTGAGGTCTGCCCCGATTTCGCTGACTTGCGCGATATGGGCGATCTCGGCATGCGCGTTGCTGACGATCCCAATCGAGATCGAGAGCAGGCCGGCGCGGGTTTCATTTCCGAGGCGGTCTTTCCCGACAATATATTTCGCCAGGCGGTCTTCCTCAGTGTAGAAGCCCGGGCTGTTGGCGTCGAATTCCTTAATGACGCCCCGGCAGACATCATCAATGATGCTGTCGTTCGTGATAAAAACAAAATCGTCTCCGCCGATATGCCCGATAAAAGCGTCTTCGCCGGCAATGGTGCGGACATTCTTGACAATGACGCGCGCCGTTTCCCGGATGATCTCATCTCCCTTTTCAAAACCGTATTTGTCGTTATAAATTTTGAATTTGTCAAGATCGGCATACCCGACGGCAAAGGCCGACTTGCTGTCGATGCATTCCTGAAGTTTTTCGGTGATCGAGGTGTTGCCCGGAAGATGGGTCAGCGGGTTGGCGTCCAGGCTCTGTTCGGTTCGGCGCAGGATCATGTGGATCCTGGCCAGCAGGGCTTCGGGCTCAAAAGGCTTGACGATATAGTCATCGGCGCCGGCCTCGATCCCGCCGATCATGTCATGGACTTCGCCTTTGCCGGTCAGCATGATGATCGGAATATTGCGCAGGAGCACATCCTTTTTGACGGCTTTGCAGAATTCCTTGCCGTTCATGACCGGCATCATGTAGTCGCAGACGACCAGGTTCGGGGTTTTGTTCTGCAGGATGATCAGCCCTTCCTGGCCGTTGGGGGCCTGAAGGACATCGTAGTGTTCCGACAAGGTCAAATCCAGGACATCGAGGATATCCGGGTCATCATCAATCGTTAAAATGCGCGCTCTCGGCATGCAAAACTCCTTTTATGTTTGATCATCCTGATGCGGGATCGTGAATGAGAAGGTGGATCCCTTTGTGTAAATACTATCGACCCAGATCTGGCCGTTATGGGCTTCGATGATCTTTTTCGCCAGCGAAAGGCCAAGGCCGGAGCCTTTCATGCTTTGATTGATATCATTATCAACACGGTAGAATTCATTAAATAATTTCCGGCGGTCGTCTTCCTTTAAGCCGATGCCGGTATCGGCCACCGAAAAAAGAACATCGCTCTCTCTGGGTTCTGCCGTAACCGTGATCGTTCCTTCAGACGGAGTGAATTTGACGGCGTTGCCGACCAGGTTGATAAAGACCCGTTCGATCTGGCTCTGATCGACCAGGAGCTGGGGGGTCTCCGGCGGAACTTTAAGGACCAGACGGACATTTTTTTCTTTGAGCTGCGGAGCCAGCAGGTCCTGAACATTGTCGATGATGGAGGCGATGGATGAGCGCTGGCGCTTCATGCCGGTCTTCCCTGACTCAATGCGGGAAATATCCAGAAGGTTGTTGATCAGCTGAACCAGGCTGTCGGAATGGTGATTGATCTTTTCCAGGCGCTCACGGACGGCATCCGGGATGTTTCCCAGCTTCCCGGAACTCAACAGGGAGGCGTATCCTTTAATCGACGTTAAAGGGGTGCGCAGCTCATGGGAGACGGCGGAAATAAATTCAGATTTCATTTTGCTGACCTGCTGAACGTTGGAGAGCGCTTCCTGAAGCTGACGGGTGCGTTCCTGGACCATCAGTTCGAGCTTTTGGCGCGAATGAAAGACCTCTTCAAACAGACGGGCGTTTTGGATCGCCTGGCCGATCTGATCGGAGAGGATCGAGGCGATTTCCTCGTCGCCCTCGGTGACGGCATAGGTTGTCGAATGGCTGGTCGCCAGCAGGATGCCGAGCATTGTATTTTTGGCCATGATCGGCGTAATGATAAAATGGCGGGTTTTCAAATGTTTTAAAAAGAAGGCGCGTTCGTCATCGGTGGCGTTGATCGAAGAGATGGCTTGGCGGTTTTTGAGTTGATCGACCAGCGTGAGATTATTTCCGATAAAGGCCAGGATGCGTTTGGACTCTTCTTCGGAGGCGCCTAAATGAGCGGCGCAGTTGAGCGATCCCTGATTGTTCAGGATCAGAAAGAAATACTGTTCAAGCCCCATGTCGGAGACCAGCGGCTCTCCCAGCAGTTCAAAAATTTCGCGTTCATCCAGACTGGTGCTGACCAGGCGGGAGATGGCCTGCAGGGCGTCGAGCCCTTTGAGGCGTTTATCCAACTCTTCCTGTGTGCGGTTGAGCTCCAGATCGGTCTTGATGATCAGTTTGGCCTGCTCGTCGATTTCATCAAAGGATTCCTTAAATTTCTGCAGGGACGCGGAAAGATTCTGAATCTTACGTTTCTGGTAGAGCGCGGTGAAGGCGCCGATCGAAATCAAAAGGAACAGACTTGTTATGAAGATAGCCCAGAACATGCGTGATTTTATTTTATACCGATGACCATTAAGCTGTTGTTTTGTTTTGAGTTCGGAGATTGCTGATGCGGTTCTCCCACATCAAAGATCTCCCCGTGGCTGACGAACCCGATGATAGGGATCGCTTCGCCGATCGTTCGTTTGAAATAGTTCAACTCCCGCTCAAAGGCCCGTCCCAGGATCCGGTCATGCCGTTCTGAGGCGATCATGAGCGCCGCGCCCGAAGGCTGATCCGAAAAGAAGCCTTTCAGTTCGTTGATGGCGTTCCTCGTGACCTGCAGGCAGGAATCCCGGTTGCCGAGCATGATGTGGATTTGTGAGCCAGCCTCGACATTATCATTACAGACGATACTGCCGTCGTCAAGAACATCTACAACATTTCGGAGAAAGAAGACCCCGCGTTTCCCGCTGGCAATACCCAGCGGATAGTAGATGTTGAGTGACGAAGACGGATTTTTTAAAAAACGGCATTGATCGGGAAAAAAGGTCTGATAGAGTTCAATGGCCGGCCGTCCGTCAATCACATGAATGATATGGCCGCTACTTTTATCGATAAAGCGGGGGCGTCCGATCGGATGCCAGCCCTGGCGGCAGGCCATTTTGACCTTGACTTTTCCGCCGACCATAAAGACGGCCGCGGATTTTTTGATGGTTTCGTTATTATAAAAAAGAAAGGAGCTCTCGGGCGCGAGGATGCTTGTGCAGCAGGCGCCGATAATGGGGATGTCCGGGTCTTCCTGAAGGTTCCGCCGCAGATGGTGCTGAAAATCCGGAATGCTATTTGGTGCGCCTTCCGTCAGAATAAAGAAAAGCTGGCGTTCGCTCTGTCCGTATTCGGATTTGCAGGATTGGACCAGGGATTCGGCGGCTTGATTGGCGTTTTGCAGGTTCAGATGTTGAGTGCTGCCGGTCACAAACTTCATCTCATTGGAATGAAAAAGGGCAATGGCAATGCCGCGCCGGTGGATCGTGTTATCAAGGATGATCCCTTCCGTTGAGCAGCCGATGACCCGGGGGGAATCCAGCTGGTCTCCGATCTCCGTAATGATATTTTGAGGGGAATAATGAGGCGTTGCCAGAACCAGAATGAGGTCGATCCGGCCGACATGGATATTGCGTTTGGCCTGTTCGATCGCTGCCGCGGCGGCCAGATTTGTATTTTTTTCTTTGTTAAAACCGATCCCTACGGATAAAGCCATGCTGAGGTCCTCGATAATTTTCCTAATTATAAAGAATATATCATAAAAATAGTCTTATGGGAGGTGCTTTTCCTTAAAAATGCAGCGGGATATTTTTATTGACCAATAAGGGAAATGTGGTAAGATTTATCCCTAGTGGAAAATGATAGAAGTGGATTGAAATACGAGTGATATGCGCTTGAAATTGAAGGATGCGCCATGGACGGTGGGGGGGGAAGCTTTTTTATTTCCCCGTCTTTCTATGTATTTCCAAGTATTTCAATTTTATGGGTTTAAAAATTTTGGCCCCATCGTCTAGCCTGGTCAGGACGGATGGTGCCGGCCAATCAAGTTGGCCGGGAATGAGGCTTTGGCTAAAAGATTTTGAGGTAAGCCTCATTGCTCAGCCATCCAATGGTTTCTTCCGTTTTGAGTGGGAGAGAAACCATTCCGCGCTCCGAAGGGAGCGAAACCCGGTGAAAATCCGGCGACCGAGGACAAAATGTCCGAGGGAGTGGTTGAGTACTAGCGAAACCATTGGGCGAAGAAAAGAGAGATTTGGCGGGAAATGTTTCATCCCGCTTGTTAATATAAATGTTGTGAGATTTGGCCCCATCGTCTAGCCTGGTCAGGACGGATGGTTCTCAGCCATCAAACACCGGTTCAAATCCGGTTGGGGCTACCAAAATAAGCGGGCGCGACCCGAAAGGTCGTGCCCGATTTATTTTGAGAGCTTCAGCCCTTTGAAGCGAAAATACAATCCGGCGACCGAGGACGTAATGTCCGAGGAAGTGCCGGCCGTCCCCGGCTGGGCCGACCGAGCCTGGCGAGGAAGTGCCAGTGGCCAGAGGGCCACGGCTTGGGGCTACCAGTATAATAGTGTCGGAAACGACTCTTAGAATCAAAAAGATCCCTGATTGCCAAACGCGGTCAGGGATTTTTGATGCGGTTTGCGTATCTAAACTCTGGTGTTTTTTTGCAGAGTTTAGATGATTGCGCAGCATCAACCCCCGAAGGGGGTAATGCCTGTGTTGACGTTGCAAATGGTTAGGGCGTAATGGGGATGATGTTTTGTAGTTTCGGCGCAGGATGATCACGTTTGGAAAAATTGATAGTACTCGCGGCAGCCAAATTGGGTCTGATACTAGCCATTTCTATCAAAATCGGCCTTTAGTAAATGGCTCCTAGTAAATGCTTATTTATCAAAATGTTTGAAAATGCCTATTGGGGTGGAATAGCCAGAATTTCATTTACTAGGATTGTGCCTGAATATGGCGAAAATTCTCTAGTAAATGAATAGTGGGGTTTTTGTGTTTTGTAAAATGAAAGTGCTGTTTTGTACAATTTTTATGTTACATATCCATATCTGGAAAGCTAGTGGGTCTGAGAAAAAGACGGACATTTGAGGCTTTTACCGAACCATGCGCAAAGGTTCGATAGTTTGAGGGTAAAAATAAGAATTGGATGTGGTTCGGAAGGTTCGGTAAAATACTAGAAATAGCTTTATTTCACACATAAATATGATATATTATTATCGAACCATAAGAAAAGGTTCGCAAGTCTTGTTGGTTTTAATAAGCACATGTGGTTCGATAGATTTTGATATTTAACACTACTTAGGAATATGTCATGAAATTATCAGCTATTTTAAAAGAGTTCAACAAGTTAAAAGAAACAAAGGATCATTTGATCAGCGTTTCTAATGCCGAATGGTATTCTTTGTTTAAGGATGAGATTCGCAACTCCATTGCGATTGAAGGAGTATTTGCTAATCGTAAAGATTTGATTGATATTCTTGAAAATAATAAAAGAACGGATAAGCATAAGGCGGCATCTATTCTAGGTTATTTTGAAGCAGCATCTGCGATGTATGAATATGCGGCAAATCAACACAAGGAAGAAGAATTTTCAGTGCGTATGTCTGATGTTAAACAGATCCACACTCTTTTGATGCGTTATGAAAAGGAAATGGGATTTTATATCGGAGATTTAGGGGGATTTCGTAAGGGCAGGGCAGAGGTTACAGAATCTACGTTTACGCCTATTAGTGAATTTTATGTGCGTCCAGCGACGGAATTATTGGTTAAATGGATTAATTATCATCTAAAAAAAGAGAAATATAATCATATTGAACTAACGGCGATAGCACATGTTTGGTTTGAATCGATCCATCCTTTTTCTGATGGGAATGGGCGCACTGGGAGGATTTTATTATCGTATATTCTCATTGGATGTGGGTTGATGAATATAGCGATCAAAGGTATTTCTAAAAAGGATCGTGAGTATTATTATGATGCCCTAGAGAAGGCAGATGATGTTTTTGAATTAATTCATCGCAAAATAGAGCAAGGGAAAAAGTTTGATGTTAATGATGTAGATGAATGCATTCGTCTGGAGGATTTTGATAAGATAAAAGAAATTGTTATAGGACGGTTGGATGATGCCGTAGGACGCCTTAAGGAAGTAGATATTCGTCACACTAATAAAGAGGCTGAGTTGCCGCTGAGTGATTTGGCAAGAATCTATAATTACTCTTCAGATTATCTTCGCAATTTAATTAATCGGGGAAAATTAAAGGGTGTCAAAAGAGGGAAGACTTGGCATGTTCGGGTGCAGGATATGGCTGAATATGTGGAAAAGCAATAAATGGTATGAAAATCCAAAGAAAGAGTGCGAAATTTCAAGATTTGAATGGATAAAAATCCGGTTGTAACGACTTGAATGCATTATTCAAGTTGATAAAGTGATCTTCCCCCGAAAAAGTGGACACAACGAAGAGTTGGTTTTAATATGATAGCCGGCTCAAAAACGGGAGGTGTCCAATGGCAGGAGAAAACGGGAAGAAGAAGCGGTTTGACCGGGAGTTCAAGATGTCAGCGGTCAAGATGGTCACAGAGGGCGGGCACAAGGCCGCAGAGGTGGCCAGGAGCCTTGGAATCGACCCGGGGCGGCTGTATCTCTGGAAGAAGCAGTTTGGCGATGAGGGAGAGAAGGCTTTTCCCGGCAAGGGTCATTTGACAGAGTTGGCGGCGTTACGGCGTCAGTTACGTGATGTTGAAATGGAGCGTGACATCCTAAAAAAAGCAGTCGGCATATTTTCAAAATCGACCGAGAACGGTTCGGATTCATAGACGATAACCGTTTGGTCTTTCCGCTCGGGAAGATGTGCCGGGCCTTGGAAGTGTCGAGGAGCGGGTATTACGCATACAAAAATCGGCCCAAGAGCCAGGGCCGCATCAAGAATGAAGCATTGCTCATTGAGATAAAATGTGTGTTTGTGGAGAACAAAGAGAATTACGGCAGTCCACGAATCTGGGACCAGTTGAACAACGTCAAACATATCCGTTGTTCGGAGAACCGTGTGGCGAAGGTCATGCGAGAAGCCAGAATCGTCGCTGTCCAGAAGCGTAAGTTTCGGTTAACGACGAACTCGAAGCATGATTATCCGGTATGGCCGAATGTTTTGAATCGGAACTTTGTGGTCGAGAAGCCCAATGCCGTCTGGGTATTCGATATAACGTATATTTGGACTTCTCAAGGGTGGTTATATGTGGCGATGGTGCTGGATCTTTTTTCGCGGGGGATTGTTGGTTTGGCCATGGATAAAACCATTGCCGCGACACTAACCACCAGGGCTATGCAACAGGCGATCCTAAGGCGGAATCCGGATAAAGGATTGATCTGTCACTCAGATCGCGGCAGTCAGTACGCAGGGAATGATTTCAAGGCGATATTGGCTGAACATAAGCTTATCGGCAGTATGAGCCGAAAAGGTGACTGCTGGGATAATGCCGTCGCTGAGAGCTTCTTCCACACGTTAAAAGTCGAGCTTGTTCACAAGTACCGATTTCGAACTAGGGAAGAAGCAAGAAGAAAAATCTTTGAATATGTAGAGATGTATTATAATCGTAGACGGAGTCATTCAACGCTCAATTATTTAAGTCCTTTTGAGTTTGAAAATCGAGCCGTCCTAACTAAACAAACTGTCCACTAAAGTGGGGAAGATCAATGGTGAGAGTCATGTGTGTCTTCGGACAGCGTACACTACCAGTATAACAGTGTCGGAAACGACTCTCAGAATCACAAAGATCCCTGATTGCCAAACGCAGTCAGGGATCGTTCATGTCTTGACGTGTCAAAGGGTTAGGGCGCAAGTGGGATGGTGTTTTGTAGTTTCGGCGCTGGATGCTTACATTTGGAAAAATTGATAGTACTCGCGACAGCCAAATTGGGTCTGATACTAGCCATTTCTATCAGAAGTGGCACTTAGTAAATGGCCCCTAGTAAATGACAATAAATCAAAATAGTCGCAATCGGCATTTTGGGAAAATGGCCAAAAAGCCATTTACTAGGATTTAGCCATAATTGGGCAACCACTCTCTAGTAAATGAAGATGAAGTTTAAAGAGTTTTTGCGTCGTATGGTGCCGTTGATATTTCGATATAAAATCATTGATTTTATGTAACATTTATGTTACATTTGTAACATGAAAGTTACAAAGGAATGCGTATGAAGTTTCATGATTCGTTTTTTCAATTGATCGATACTGAGGCGAAACTCAAGGTTGTCCGGTTTTTGATTAACCATGAGTCCGCCATGAGTGAGAGAGAGATTTCGTCTCTGGTGGGAATTTCGCACATGACGGTTAACCGGGTTATGCGCTATCTGGAGCAGTGGCATTTTGTTTCCTATGAAAGAGTAGGGCGGGCCCATGTCTGGAAAGTCAATCCTCAGAGTTACGCTTATGATGTGTTGAATACTGTCAAAGGGATCGTTGACACGCAGCCACAGCCGATTGTGGCCTTAAAAACGACCATTTTAAGCAGACTACCCAAGAAAAGCCTGATTAAAGTCGTTTTGTTCGGATCTGTTTCCAGTCATGATGAAAAAACAGACAGCGATATTGATCTTTTTGTTTTGACCCAAAATAAGGAAAGTTTAAAGTCTCTGGAGGAATCGCTTGAGGGACTGTCTATTACATGCCTAGAAAAATTTGGCAACAGATTGGCTGCGTATGTTCTGACGGAAAAACAGTTTCAGCAGAAGAAGGATCTGAAGCTTTTGGAGGAAATCGAAAAAGGAATACAATTATTCCCCTAGGAGGATGATGTTATGATAGCAAAGCCGAAAACACGGGATGTTCAGCGCGCAGCGTATACGAATTTTATGCAGAAAGCACAAGAGTGTTTTAATGCATCGCAGAAAGCCTTGCAAGGACAACAGTGGAATGCTGTTGCTATTAATGCGATACACTGCACGATATCCGCCTGTGACGCCATGTGCGTTTATTTTTTGGGGAAAAGAAGCGCCGGCGAAGACCATAATCAGGCGGTCGTCCTGTTTAAAATGATCAAAAACACCGAAGAGTTCACGACAAACGCCAACCGTATCGTGAGGATTTTGCGGATGAAAAATATGGCTGAGTATGAGGAGCGCCTTGTTTGCAAAAACGAGGCAGAGAAGATGTTTAAAGATTGTGAGCGGTTTTTTGAATTTGTGAAGAACAAGCTATCTTGATATTTTTATTGGTCTCTGATCCATCCGTTTCGGGAAGGTAACGGCCGAATTGCGCGACTTCTTTCTATCATCATGGCTCTTCAGGCAGGGCTGCCGGCCTTGGATTTTGGCGGTATTCAAGGCAGAAAAAAGGCCGAATATATCGCAGCGGTACAATCTGGTCTTAGAAGAGACTATGTTCCCATGCAGAGGATGTTTTTGAGTGTTATCAGAAGGACAATCAAGAAGGCTACTTCAGCATCTTCCTAGATATGGATGTGTTTTGGCGTGAACGCTTTTTTGGAGATGAGATATCGACATGAACACCTTCAATAGCAGTCGAGGTATTCACGGCAGTTAAAAACATCCGGTTTCGTACAGCCTGATTTTTTAAATAAGGATTTGATTCAAAGAGGGATGTTTCTTTCATACTGTAAGAATACCATAGACTTATGCATTTCCAAAAGGCTATTATTTGTATAAAAATTTTAAATTGGCATTCAAAATTTTTTATGAAACAGAATAATTTTATGGCATCTAAAAGAAAAAAACTTTGACGGCTTGGTGGAATTTATACTTGCAGAAAACTTCAGCAAAACATGGTCACGATTTATTAATGATTTATTGATCAGGGGTTTCTACAAAAATTGACACAATGAAAGAATATAAAGACCTTATTAAAAAAATGTATGATGCGATCAATGATTTTGTTCGATGTCATTCCGCGATAGAAAAAGAGGTGTTTGAACGGCAGAAAGATTTTATCCGTTTGTCATTTACCGATCAGAATATCGGCCGGCTGTTTTTCGACTGGTTTATTTTTGATCACCAATTGGAGAAATATCATAAAAGGCTTTTTGATGTTTTCCTGGATGAGGAGAGGGGCAAAATCTCCCGGGAGCTTTATGAAATATATTCCCGGATTGGGCAGGACCGCTTCGGGATTTATAAAGTTAAGGCAGTAAAGATCGGTAAAGAGTTTGTGTGCGAAGATGTGATTTCATTGGAGGAATATCATATTTTTGACACCAGAGGAAGCAGAGCTGCCGGGAAAGGCGATTATATTATCGGAAGATTATTGCCGTTTGATAACTATTTTATAATGGCATCGGATGGCCTGTTTTTTCCGAAACAGGAGTACGATATCATCGGCTTGTTTTTAAAAAACTCGTCTGAATCGCATGATCGACAGGATGCATTTGAGATGTATAAAGCGTTGTTTCCAGAGCGTGTTCCGGAACAGCTATCTGTTGAAAAAAAATTCATTCTGCTTTGTAAAGAAGGCGGCTTGTCGGATGACGATGCTGAGGATATCTTTCTTGAAATGAGAATGGCGATCAAGGATAAAAAGCATCTGGCGGATATAATGCAAAGTGTGCTGAGCGGCATGACGCTTCCGGAGTGGGTCAGTGTTGAGGAATTCGGCGAGGCTTTTAACGATGTCTGGAATCAGTTTGTGGGAGAACTTCATCAGGGTATGGAAAAAGGCCCTTTGGAAAAAACATTGGTGAGCGCTTGTACGGACGCAATGGAGAAAACGTTTTTGTATCCAATGAAGATAATGTCTGCCAAAGAACAGGAAGAGTTTGTTGAAAAGATTCAGCGGTGGAGCGATGAATGGTTTGTTGCTCCTCTTGAAGAACTTAACGGAAAGACGCCCAGAGAAGTTATTATGGAGGAACGCAAAGCGATGGGCAATCCCCAGGAAGAATTCGGATATGACTTTCAGATAAACAGAATTTACACAGATGATAAGCAGAAGGTTGAAAAACTTTTTGATGATGCGGCCCGATGCATGAAAGAAGGGCAATATCAAAAGGCCCTGGAATTTTATCAGCATTATTCAAAGCTATGGGATGATAATCACGTGGTTTGGCATAATATGGGTGTTTGTTATGTTTTTCTGCTTCAAAAACGCAAGGCTGAAAAATGTTTTGAAAAGGCCTTGATGTTTTATCCCGACTATGATCTTGCTCATGAAAAGTGGGAGCAATTGAAGTCTATGTATAAGGAAGATATGGTTCAGATGGTAAAGCATCTTAAGAAGCGAAAGAAGTTTTGATAAGGAGATGGGGAAAGGAGCTTCAAGGAAGCTGCTTCATTTTGTGGTCTTTGATTGAAATGTTTAATGGTATCGACTGGAATGGATCGTGCCAGTCGATAAAGGGTTCTCTGAATTTGGGATTTCGTTGATAGAAGTTTTTAGTAGTGGATTTAGGGATGGAATTATCAGCATGATGAAAGTCGGCAAAAAACTGCACAATTTTGATGTTTTTTCGATAGTTTTGACCTAAAAGTGTTGTTAGTTCAAATCTAGTTGGGGCTACCAGATAAAAGGGAAGGCTTTTGCCTTCCCTTTCTTCATTTTTTCAAGCCATATCGATGTTAATCAAGGTGCGTTATGTTTTTTAGAGATTTTGGTGATGGTTTTGGTGGTGAAAATAAAAGGAAACAGAAGAATCTTGACATCCACACAAATGAGTGGCATGTTGATATTGATGAAATTTCTGCGTTAAGCAGCTTTCTGATTGTGATTAGAGAGGATGTTTGAAAGAGTGTTGTGAGATCTTTCAGGATTTAAAAAGGGTTGACGGTTGGTTACTTGTAGGGTATCCTTTAAGTAAGGATGTAAGGAAAAATGAAAGGAGCCTTCAAATGACAATCACAGAAGTAGCAAAAATGACCACCAAAGGACAGATCACGATCCCCAATCGTATTCGAAAGCTTTTGAATTTAAAAGAAGGTTCGGCGGTGGGTTTTGGTATTACAAAAGATGGTGTGATTTTGGTTCCTTGCAAAGTCACGGCTGAATCTCCATACACGGAACAAGAATGGGCTAAGATCGAGAAGCTAGCCGCTGAAAAAGGCAAGAGCATTTCCAGTGCAGAAGTAGCCAAAGAACATCTTAAAGACTTATGAAATTTGAATTTAAGCCGGCATTTAAGCGATCAATGAAATCCTTTTCCGAGAAGGAAAAGGCAGCAATAAAAGAAGTTGCAATTCAGCTAATTGATATGCTGTCCCAAGATCAAAGTATTCATAAAGGAATTGGCTTAAAGCGTTTAAGAGGTGACTTTTGGGAAGTGCGCAAGGGCATAAAAGCTAGGATCTTGTTTAGGTGGCAAGGGGATTTAGTGGAATTTATATTTGCGGGAAATCACGACGATATTAAAAGGTTTCTGAAGAATATTTAGTGATTAGTACATTTAATTTTTTTATTAGCCTCTGTAGAGTTTTGCAGGGGTTTTTGATTTTTGAAGAAGAATGGTTTTTTGAAAAACTTAATGTCCGAGGAAGTGGCTGAGCATTAGCGAAGCCCAGGGCTACCAAATAAAAAGCCACCCCAAAGGGCGGTTTTTTGTTTTTCCGTTTTTCAGTGTCTTAGTGCCTGAGTGTCTTAGTGTCTTAGTGTCTTTTTTTCCCTCTACGCTTTACGCTCTACCCTCTACGCTCTATAATATTTCCATGACCGTTCCCGCCAACGTTGTGGTTGAAAAACGTTTCACCAAACTTCTGACATCCATCCGCCGGGACATGGATACCGGGCTCAAAGAAGCTCAGCATCTTTTAAACCTCGCCCGTGTTCAAACCTACTGGAAGATCGGCTGCTCGATCGCCGAATCTTTTCTCGACAAGGATTACCGCTCCGCTTACAGGGTTTCGCTGTACCAAAAATTGGGGGAGGAGCTTAAATTGAATGAGCGCGTCCTTCAGAAGATGGTTCAGTTCTACCGCATGTATCCGCAGTGTCCGGGCAACACGCCCTTGACCTGGACGCATTACCGCCATCTGATCAGTGTGGCCGATAGTAAAGAACGGCTCAAGCTTGAGCGCCGGATGATTAAAGAGGGAGTTTCGAGCCTGCAGGTGACCGAATTGGTTCGCGACAAAAACGTCGAAGCGCTTCATCGCGTTGAGCTCAAAGGCGGACAGCTGACCTGTGCGCGCGGCATTCCCTATCTATATGCGATCCGCAAAGGCACGGATTTAAACGGCGTGCCGTTTTCACCAAGGCTTGATCTGGGTTTTCATGTGGCCATTGACAGTGCCGAGGCGGGATATATCAAGTTTATCAATTCGAAACTTGTGTGCTCGATCAAAGAGGGGGCAGGTTACCGGCTGGAAACCTATAAAGGTCCCAGTGAGGTGCTGTATACTTACGGCGCCTGGATCGATCGAGTGGTGGACGGCGATACTTTGGTGGCGCGCATTGATATGGGCTACGGTATGTTAACAACCCAGCGCCTGCGCCTGCGGGCGATCGATGCCCCGGAGCTTTCCACTTTAGCCGGGGTTAAGGCCAAAGAGTATTTGACCGGCCGCCTCAAAGGCGTTGAGCGCGTGGTGGTTAAGACCCATAAGGACCCGGAAAAGTACGGCCGTTATCTGACTGATCTGTTTGTGCTGGAGGGAACGGATGACCTCGCCCGCATTGCGGAGGAGGGGGTTTATGTGAATCAGGAATTGTTGGATAAAGGTTTGGCGGGTATATATAAATAGCGACAGGTTATTTCTTGTAAAATCATTACTTTTTCAGTAAAATAACACATCTTTCATTAACTGCGGGTTTAACTACATGCGCTGTTTCCTTTATAAAGGGTCAACTCAAGAGAAGGAGAAGGAGAGGAGAAGGGAGAAGAGAACGGAGAAGGGGACAGTCCACCGTGAGTGGACAGGGCGTGTTGCGGATATCAGGAAGCGGTTTTTAAAAATAAAAATGCAGAAAATATTAATTATAATGTTTTTGTGTACATGGTGCTGTCCCACATTAGCGGCGACATCTTCTATTCAGAATTCAGTTCAAAGCAGTGCCGGTATGTGGGATGCCTTATCTTCTGAAGGGAAGGTCAAGGCCGTGGAAAGCGTGATTGAGAAGTTCGCGGGAAAAGGTGTAATTATTCGCAAGGATCCGAAGTTTTATGCTGAGGAAGTTGATTCGATTCGGATCGAAGTTCCCGAACAGTTTATGAAGCCTATTGGTGTTCTTTTAAGGACGTTATTTATTATGTACCGGGATTTTGATGACGGTCGAGTTCCTGATGATGTTATTCGCGAAGATCTAGGAGAAATGCTGTATCAGGATTATGTCGCAAGCGGCAAAGCGGATGCGCAGGAGGAATATTATCAGGAGTGGTTTAAAAAGAATAGAGATTAATAAAGGTGACGGACACCTTTAGCTCGACACCGTTTCCTTTCGGCAGGGACAGGCCCTTTTAAAGATAGGGCGCTGACCCCTATTATCAAATCAGGGTAAAATTATATGGCTATTGTAGAACCCGTTATAAGACCGCCGGCAGAGGCAGATAGTTTTCTTTTGCAAGTCACGCTGGGATGTTCGGCTGATAGCTGCAGCTTTTGCGGTGCATATAAGAACAAAGCTTTTCGCATCAAAGACCAAAAAGAGATCTTTGCGGATATCGATTGGCACGCTCGCCACTACAAAGATGTGAGACGTGTTTTTTTGATGGACGGCGATGCGCTTGTTCTGAACAATAGCAAGTTGGTTCCAATCTTAGAAAAATTGGAGCAGTCCTTTCCACGGCTTACCCGCATTTCAAGCTATGCAAACGGAAGCAATATCACGCGAAAAAATGATCAGGAATTAACTGAACTGTCCGATCATAAATTAAGCCTGATCTATATGGGGTTAGAAAGCGGCAGTCAGGATATACTAAATCGGTGTGGAAAATCTTCAAGCGTTGAGGAAATGATTGAGGGGGTTCATAAGGCGGCGAGGGCGCAGATAAAGTCTTCGGTGATTGTTTTGTTGGGCTTAGGCGGCAAGAAATATTCTAAAGATCATGTCGCAGGCACGATCGCAGCCTTAAACAGGATGCAGCCAAGATACCTTTCGTTTTTGTCGTTGATGATCATTCTCGGCACACCTTTGGCGCAGGAAGCCGCAAGAGGTGATTTTGAGGAATTGAATTCCTTAGAGTTGTTAAAAGAATCGTACGAAATTATTAGTGGACTTGATCTTAAAAAAACGATATTTCGATCAAATCACGCCTCAAATTATCTTCCGCTGGAAGGGACGTTTCCAAAAGATAAAATGATGTTGTTAAATATCCTGAAGTCGGCCATGGACGGGGAGATAAGGTTAAGGCCGGAAATTTTAAGAGGCTTGTAAAAATAAAAAAACTCTGGAGACACAATACTTAAGGCTACCTCTAATAATTCCATTTACAGTCAAAATGAATGACTCTTTATCGACGATAACGGAATCAGTAAATGACCCAAAAATAGCATTTTTAGAGGTTGCCTTAATCAATAAAGGTGACAAGAAAGGTGATTGACACCTTTATTATTGGCTTGGATAGAAATGGCTTAATTGTTAGGATCACAGGAGGGATCAAGGATGATTAACAATAACGACATTATGAAAAAGCTTCGTATCGCTTTGCATTTAAGAGACACGGATATTATTGAAATCCTTAAACTCGCTGAATTAGAAGTTTCTCCTTCGGAGCTCTCCGCTATTTTTCGTAAAGACGATCAGGAAAATTATAGGCCTTGCGGCGATCAGCTGTTAAGACGATTTTTAGACGGTTTGATTATTCGTAATCGGGGCAAAATGGCCCCTAAGAAAAGTGTAGAGAAGAAACCAAAGAGAAGAGGATCCCTGTAATTCTGGGGACACAATACTTAAGGCAACCTCTAAAAATGCTATTTTTGAGTCATTTACTGATTCCGCTATCGTCGATAAAGAGCCATTCATTTTGACTGTAAATGGAATTATTAGAGGTTGCCTTAATCAATAAAGGTCAATAAAGGCGACACCTTTATATTGTAAGTCGCTAACCGAGAGATTCGACTGAATAGAAAGTCCTATTAATCCGGTTCTGTCATGGCCGGGCATTATTACAAAGGAATTGCCATATGAATGCTACACAATTTTTAAAAGATGAGCACAAGGTTATCAAATTGGTGATGGATGTTTTGGAAAGGATTTGCGGTCGGCTCATTGCTGGAGAGAGCGTTGATTCTGAGCATCTGGAGAAGATCGTTGACTGTATCAGGGTCTTTGCGGATCATTCTCATCATGCCAAAGAGGAAGACCTTCTCTTTCCTGAAATGGAAAAGGCTGGTATTCCGCGTCAGGGTGGGCCGATCGGCGTCATGCTGAGCGAACATGATGAGGGAAGGGGATATGTCAAAGGCATGCTGGAGGGTATTGAGCGTTATAAAAAAGACGGGGGCGGAGTTGATCAGATCGTAAAGAATGCTCAACAGTATATGCAGCTGCTGAGGCAGCATATTGATAAGGAAGATCAAATTCTTTATATGATGGCTGATCAGCGCCTATCGTTAGAGGCGCAGAAAAAACTTTTGAATGATTTCCAGCGCATGGAAGCCGAACAAACAGGATTTGGTCAGCGGGCCAAGGTCCAAGAATTTCTTGAAAAAATGAATGCGAAATATTAGTGGTCCCCGCAGGGGAAGGAAGACACTTTTCAAAATAAAGGTGCTGACACCTTTATTAACTCCATAAATCCCCTTAACCTCGCCACCCCAAACAGATACGGCAGAAGTGCCCCCACAGACTGGCCAGATCCCTCACGATTAGCACCCTTCATCACACTCAAGGAGCTGGGAAGCTGACGTCTTTTTTGGTTCTTCCCTTTTTCCACAAAAATGGTAAAATGTAAAAAATAAACTAAAAAGGATTATTGTGCCTGATGTCCGTACGAGTATTCTTACTGGATATAGTTCAAAAGAAACGGCCATTGATGCTGTTCGAGGTCATGCTGCCGATTTTATTGAAAAGCCTTTGACTGCTAAAAAGATAGAAAAAATACGGACGCTTATCTTTTCTGCGCCTCATGGTGAAAAGGACCGTAGCATTGGTGGTATTGATGGTAAGATTGAGTAGGTCAAATATTTCGCGCAAAGAAACTATGACAAGAAGCGTACCCTTAATGATGTGTCTGATAAAGTATATGTTGGCAAATATAGAATAGTTTAATGTAAATAAAAGAACATATAATGAAAAAACAAAAGCTAACTCAAAGTGGTCAAAAAAAGAAACCCCTAAATTCGATTATTAAAGAAAGCACGAAGACGCAAAAGTCGATTTTGGGGAAAGAATCTGGCAATAAGGATCGCCGGCATTGTTCTAAGCGGATTTCTGATAAAGATAAAACGCATAATGAGCTAACCACGATGGTCAGCCACCAAGCGGATGAGCTAAAAATTAAGAATGGACAAATAAAAGCATGGATCGACAAAGAAAAACTATCAGAAGAGCAGGTCTACATTCGCACCAAGGTCATGGACTCGGTATCGGATGGTATTTTTATTATCGATGCTCAAAAGATTGATTTTCCGATCATTTACTCCAATCAATCATTCCATATGATGACAGGTTTGCCCAAGAAAGACATCATAGGGCAAAACTACTTTTTGCTTTACGGAGCTGCTGCTGACCCGAGAATCGCTGAAGAAATAAAAAACACTTTACATCAGGACAAGTCTTTTCATGGAGAGATGCTTAATTTTCGGAAAAACGGAGAGAGTTTCTGGAATTACCTGCGCATTTCTCCTGTTCGTGATGCAAACGGCATCGTTACCCATTATGCGGGGATTCAAACGGATGTTACATCCATGCGACAGAAGGATTTAGAAATCAAAGAACAACGTGAAGATCTTTTGCATGTCACGAGAGTGGGAAAACTTGCCGAATTTTTTTCATCCCTCGCTCATGAAATCAGCCAGCCCTTAACGGCCATTCTTTCGCACGCCCAAGCTGCACAACGCATGTTTGCAGGACGGGAGCCTCAGCTCCAAGAAATCTTACAATACATCGTTAATGATGACCAGCGGGCGTCGGAGGTCATCCGGCGGCTTAGGTCTTTGCTTAAGAAAAGCGATCCTGAATTTGAGCCTCTTGATATGAACGCGATCATTAATGAAACGGTTGTTCTCATTACGACAGACGTTACTGTAAGGAATAAGGTCATTAAAGCTGAATTAGCTAAGAAGCTTCCTCCTATACGCGGCGATCGAATCCAATTGCAACAGGTTCTTCTGAATCTGATCAGTAACAGTTTGGACGCGATGGAAGCGCGCGATGAATCTCGTCAACTAATGATACGTTCATCGTGTAAGAATTCTGATACGATTATAGTGGAAATCGAGGATTCCGGATGCGGCATTCCGGTAGAGAATATGAAAAAGCTCTTTAAACATTTTTTTACCAGCAAGCCTGATGGCTTGGGTATGGGGTTGTCCATCAGCCGTTCTATTGTTGAAGCTCATGGCGGATGTTTAGAAGCTAAGAATAATCCTGATCGTGGCGCGACTTTTTATTTCACTGTTCCTGTGATACCTGCGAAAAGCACAGGGACAAAGGATGCTTTATGACCAATCGTAAGCCTATTATTTATGTTGTTGATGATGATATCTCTGTCTGCCGGGCCTTAGCTTTATTATTAAACTCACACGGTTTTCAGGTTGAGACATTTAAAAGCGCAGCCGATTTCTTGGCTTTTAAGCATACCAAAGCCGCATCCTGCCTGGTTTTAGACCTGCGTCTTCCGCATGTAAACGGGCTTGCTCTGCAGGAAAAAATGACGATGCGAGGGTTAACCATCCCGATCATTTTTATTTCAGGACACGGGGACATCCCAAAAAGCGTGAAAGCGATGAAGGGGGGGGCCATAGATTTCCTGCCCAAACCGTTCACTGATAAAGACTTGCTGGAAGCTATCGATCGTGCGATTGTAAGAGATAAAATTATAAATAAAGAACAATCCGAAATTGATAAAATATGGCGCTGCATCAAAACTCTTTCGCCCAGAGAACTTGAGGTTTTCCGTTTAGTGGCCAGTGGAATGTTGAGTAAACAGATCGCCTTAAAACGGGGGACGGCTCTTCAGACGATCAAGGTCCACCGCAGCCGCGTCATGCAAAAAATGCAAGCCAAAACCGTTACCGAACTCATCCACTTTGCCCAAAAAGCTGGGCTCGTTTCTTCCAAATAAGCATAGTTTTTTCCAAAACAGCTTTCCTTTTTTTCTCCCGAACAGTCCACTTCACCAATGATACTTTGGTATAATTGAACTCTTTTAAACGCGGTTTAAAATAAGATCAGTAAGGGGTCAGGTTCAATTCCGTCTAATTGATAGGCAAATTTATATTATAGAAACGAAGATGATGAAGGGCATTGAGCTGAAGACATTTTTAAATTAAAAAGAACTGTTAAACACGAAGGAGACGAAGAAATGGTGAAAAAAAATTTTAAATTAGAAAAAAGCAAAATGGACGTAACGGAAAATGAAAAAGTGATGAACAGAAAGTCTGAACGGGTCGCAATGGATCTGAATGAGTTCCAGCAGCGCGTGAGTAAGACCGCACAAGAACTTTTTGAAAAAAGCGGCCATATCCCCGGAAGGGATATGGATAATTGGCTGGAAGCGGAAAGAATCATAAAGTCTGAAACGGCTGTCAGAAAATAGGAATTTTATGCGGAGGCCGAAGTGATCATAAAAAGTCTGGGTTTTATTATTGCAGGCGCTTCTTTGGGGGCGGTTATGGGATATTATGGAAAATGCAGGAGCGGGGTCTGCCCATTGACTAGCACACCAATACGGGGAGCCTTGTACGGGGGTTTTTTAGGCGCTTTGTTCAGTGTGTCATTTTTAAAATGACAGTAAATCCTTGTTCATTTATTCATGTGGAACGAGAAGGATAGAACGAATTCAGTGGGAAGAAGGGGGGCTAAATGAACAATGTTTCTGACTTAGCGGTTGAGAATACGGGATTTGTTAAAATCGCTGCGGCAATATCCGCGCTGGGGGGATTGCTTTTTGGTTATGATACGGGCGTTATTTCCGGCGCCATACTTTTTGTCAAACAAGATTTTTTGCTTTCAACGATCGCTCAAGAGTTTGTCGTCAGCGCGGTTTTGCTGGGAGCGATTATAGGAGTGATATTCGGCGGCGTCTGGTCTGACCGTTTTGGACGGCGTAAGATCATAATACTGGCGGCTCTCATATTTACGTTTGGCGGGATTGGGACTGCTTTGGCATCGAGTGTTGCCTGGTTAATCGAAGGTAGAATGATCGTAGGGATCGCCATTGGCGTCGCCTCTTTTGCGACTCCGTTATATATCTCTAGAGAGGGCTGTTTTACGGCAGGCCGTTGGGATCAGCGATGCCCTTGGTTTGGGCGCACGCCGAATATATTAAATTAAGGCGTTCGCTTATGGATGGCCGCGTCTTTGATACCCCGCCTCAACCGGGTAGAGCGTTATCAAAAAAATAAAACGAAATCGCGTTACGTCATATGGCGCTACAATCAGAAGTGCAGGGTGGTGCCAAAAGGCAGCACGCTGCGCATAGAGGTGCTCGCACCGGCAGTTATTCACTGGAGTTTGGATAACTGGACAACCGCTCAAGATGCCAACGCACAGGACACTGGTATTGGCATCTATAAGGTCGATCTTCCGACAGCAAAAATAACAGGCAAGCAAATGTTGTCCTTTGCGATTTTTTGGTCGGAGACGAACACCTGGGAAGGAATGAACTTTACGGTAGAAGTTGGTGATGCAGAAGCATAAGTACGGCAGATTCAGAAAAAGCGCGAGAGAAAACTTGAGCGATCATATGACGTGAAATTTTTTTCAAAGAATACCATTCAAAACATCTTCGCCAAAAGGCATGGCTTGTCTCATTCAAGCAGGGACACCCTTTTCTAAAACAGCGGTTTTTTTTCTTCCGAACGTTCCAGGGTTTGAGTTATACCCTGGTGCAATTGCCCCTGTTTACGATAAGGCCTACAATAAAAACAAATAAAGGGAGCCGAACTGTCTGGCAATGTGTCGGCATACGGTTGCCTTTTCATGAGGTGCAATAAGAGCTATGTCCAATCCCATGCCCCGAGAAAAAGAGCTTTACGAATATATAAACCATGAAGGCATCAGCATTGGAAAGGATGTCTGGGATTTTATTTACCATCGCGTTGAGGATAGCGTGGCCGCGATCATCCTTCTGTGCCAGCGGTGGCTTGAAAAAAAAGAAATGATGCCGATTCAGGAAGCGCATCGGATTTTATTGTGGTACAAAGACATAAAAAATGTTATTGGCGCGGTGACCTCACCTTCGAAAGAGAGCCCGAATTTTCCTCAATTCCAGAATGCCATCCCCATCAATCCCATCCTTAAAGAAATCATCACGCATCAATTCGGCAATGATATCTACGCTGCGGAACTGATGCTGGAAGATTCCCTTGACACTCTAAGTCCCGCGCCAGTTTCATTAGAGACCACACAAAAAATTCTTAACCGGGCCCAATCGATCAAAGAATTTTTAGAAAAATTGAGTGATGTGGCTCAATGGAAAGAATCAGAG
The DNA here is from genome assembly GCA_038222225.1 of Candidatus Omnitrophota bacterium. GTDB lineage: Bacteria > Omnitrophota > Gorgyraeia > Zapsychrales > JANLHA01 > JAKLFA01. The sequence goes on along the minus strand of JBBRHV010000003.1, from coordinate 30,491 downwards.
GAGAAATATCACAGTTTTTACGATTCGTTTAAGGACGGCATGTTCTTGATGGATATGAAGAGAAATATTATTGACACCAATCAGGCTTACAGAGAAATGCTCGGTTATACTGAGCAGGAAATCAAAGGATTTATTTGCCGGCAGTTCACTCCTGAGAAATGGCATAGCCTCGAAGAAGATATTTTTGAAAAACAAATCCTGGAAAAGGGGTATGCTGATGAATATGAAAAAGAATATATCAAAAAGGACGGGACGGTTTTTCCCGTAAGCCTTAAAATTTGGCTTATTAAGGATAAAGAAGGAAAGCCGCGGGGCATGTGGGGAGTCGTTCGTGATATAACCACACGCAAAGTGGTGGAGAAAGGGTTTTTGGATGATTTTTTAGAGCTGCAAATGGTTGTTGATAAGGTGAGCGATGGGATCACCTTGTCGGATACGAAAGGCCATTTTGAGGTTTTTAATTCAAGGATGGGAAATATTTGCGGTTATACAATAGAGGAAGCAAATCATTCAGATTTTGATACCCTTATTCATCCGAATTTTAAAGATAGCCAGGAAGCGCTGCGCTTTTTAAACGAAATTGTTGCAGAAAACGGATGCCGTGAAACTGAGACCGTTATTCGCGCAAAGGATGGTTCGAAGAAAAACATCCTGGTGTCGACGTCTTTGACCCGTTACAAAGAGAGGTGGATGTTTTTAAGTGTTTGGCGCGACATCACCGAACATAAGCGTCTACAGGATGCCCTGCAGAATTCGGAAAGCCGGTTCCGTCGGCTTTTTGAGACGGCCCAGGATGGGATATTAATTCTTGATGCAGAAACGAGTCAGATCAATGAAGTGAATCCATTTTTAGTTGATATGTTGGGTTATTCACGCGAAGAATTTTTAGGAAAGAAACTCTGGGATGTCGGCGCTTTTATAGATACCAATAGATGTAAAACAGCATTTCAGCAACTGCAAACTCAAGGATATGTCCGTTATGAAGATTTGCCCCTTCAGACCAAAGACGGGCGCTTGATCAATGTGGAATTTGTCAGCAATGTCTATAGCGTTGACCATATCAACGTCATCCAATGCAACATTCGCAATATTACCGACCGCAAAATGGCAGAAACCGAACGGGAACAACTCAGCAAGGAAATGGGACAGCTGATTTTGAAAGATTCCCATACCGGTCTTTATAATCATCGTTATCTGAAAGAAACGCTGGAAGGAGGCCTTTCTCAGGCTGAACGGACATTTAGTCCGTTTTCGCTCATTATGATGGATCTGGATTATTTTAAGTCGATCAATGATGTGTATGGGCATGTCTTCGGCGATTTGATATTAAGGCAGTTCGCTCAAGAGTTGACCAAGATCGTCCGGCCCTATGATACTGTCATCCGTTACGGAGGGGATGAGTTTATTGTGTTATCTCCGGACACGGATAAGGCGGGCATCCTCGCCTTGGCTGAAAGAATTCTGAAAAGGGCCAAGGCACATAACTTTGGGGATAAGGCGCATCTTATTAAGTTGAAGTTAACATTAGCGGTTTCATCATATCCGGAAGACAGTCCTCTTCAAGGGATGGAGATGGTGGATTTTGTTGACAAAATTTTGAATAAGGCCAAAGAGAGCGGCGGCAACCGGGTATTTTCTCTCTCAGACATAAAGAAGGGGGACGCAACAATTCCGGAAACTTCCGACATCAAGTCGCTCAAAGATAAAATCGCTCGACTGACGTTACGGGCAAATCAAAGTTTGATCGAGGAAATATTCGCATTCGCAAAAATTATAGAGCTGAAAGATCATGACACCGGGGGGCATGGTGAAAGGGCCGTTGATTATGCCGTCGCAATTTCTCGTGAGTTAAATTTGTCTTCCCAGCAGATTGAGCTTATTGGACAGGCGATGATGCTGCATGATCTGGGGAAAGTCGGGATCAGAGAAGAGATCCTGCATAAACCGTCCGAACTGACCAGAGAAGAGTTTGAAGAGGTTAAACGGCATCCTCAGATAGGCGTGGATATTATCAGGCCGATTCATTCGTTGCATCCGATCATACCGGCCCTTCTTTATCATCACGAAAGATGGGATGGCAAAGGATATCCTTATGGATTTGTGAAAGAAAGAATCCCTTTGGCCGCAAGGATTATTGCCGTTGCTGATGTATACGAGGCGTTGATTTCAGATCGGCCGTACCGCAAGGCGTTCCCAAAAGAGAGTGCCCTCAGAATGCTTCAGGAATTTTCCGGTACGCGATTTGAACCTAAGATCGTTGATGCATTTCTGAGAGTTTTAGAGCGCGAAAGATCATTCGTATAATTAAAAATTTTTTCCATCGTGATAAAGAGTTTTTTCGTCCGCATCTGTTCATTCATCAGTTATACCCTGGTACAATTGTCCTTTTTTTGATAAAGCCTACAATGCTCAACAGGTGTGAAGCTAAAGCCTGTGAGCAGAAGGCGTGTTTCTTTTTTCAGGGGTAAAAAAGATGAGAGGGTTGCCATGGTACACGTGCTGAAGGAAAAGAGTTCGGGGACTATTGATACTGATCTGTGGGTGGATCAGTATGGCCAACAACTTTACACGCTTGCCTTAAGGCGGGTGAAATATTCCGCACAGGCAGAAACCCTTGTGCAAGAGACACTTTTATCTGCGGCAGATACAAAGCGCCGTTTCGGAGGATTGTCAGATGAAGGGGTTTGGCTGACGGATATGCTGGAGGCTAAGATCCGGGATCATTTCCGCAAGGTCTTTCAGAAAAAACCATTCAAAGATGTTCGGGAAAATGAGGCAGCTAGCAACAGTTTTTTTGATCAACAAGGCCGACACAGGAATTTGTTGGGCATCCATGAGCTTGATCCGGGCAAAGAAGCTCAAACAAAGAAATTCTGGCCGGCCTTCTTTGATTGTCTGCAGGAATTACCGGAGGCGGTCGCAGAGGCTTTTTACCTTCGGGAAATAGAACAGATGGACGTTGCAGAGATATGCGAGATCTTAAATATCAGTGTTGAAAATCTTTATGTCCTGCTTCATCGGGCGCGGTTATATATGTGCCATGTGTTGGCGCCGAAGGTGGCGGATGATACCCAGGTACAATTGTTTCTTTCTTGATTGTGGTTAGTATGGAGTTAAAAAGAGGATAACGTTATGAAGATTATACTCAAAAAGAATATTTATATAGTTGACGACGATGAATCGATTTGCCGTGCTCTTAAATTTCTTCTGGTTACGTTTGGATTTAAGGTAGAGACATTTCCTTCGGCAGAGAAATTTTTTAGTGCAGTGCCGAATAGTACGGAGGGTTGTTTGATCCTTGATCTTCACATGCCGGGACTGGATGGATGGGAAGCGATAAAACGGATCATTAAATCCGGTTCCACGCGCCCGGTCATCATCATTACGGCGGACAAGAACGGGCACCTTAGAGAGCAAGCCTTAAGTGCAGGGGCCGTAGGATTTTTACAAAAACCGTTTAATGACCAGACACTAGTTGATTTGATTAATCTGGCGTTTTAGAAAGGGGGAGGACATGAAAAATAAAAGTGTAGTGATTCTTATTGTCTTATTTTTAGCGGTTTCAGTTTCGGGTTGCAATATGGTGAAAGGCGCTGGAAAAGATATCGAGAATACAGGGGCAGGTATTCAACGGATATAAAGACACATGAGCAGGGAATGCTCATCAAAGAGGCAGGAGGATCGTGATGAAAAAATCAATAGGGTTATTGATCGTGCTTTCAGGGATCGTGCTGGCAGGATGCAGCGGATCTTTTTGGGGAGGCGCCGGGGCCGGGGCTTTAGGCGCGGGAGCCGGATATGAAATTCAGGCAGAGCGACAAATGAACCAGTTAAATGAAGACCTGAAGAATAAAAAGATCACTCAGCAGGAGTATAACATCCGTAAGGATCAGATCCAGCGGGGATCTTTGTTGAAGTAGTCATGGGGATCGTTTAAGAAAGGAGGCCCTTATGTTGCATTGGGCAGCGACATTTTTTGTGTTTATTATTTTATCGGTTCTCATATTTGTCCTCGGGAAAAAGAAAACCGCGTGAATCATATGCGTGAATCAGGGTTTGGGCCGGTTTTAGAAAGAGAGTCCATTCAAACATAAGCAGTTTACTATAAAGGAAGGTGTTTTATGAATGTCAATTATTCCAAAGTCGTCATTGCGGTCACAGCTGTTGTGTTGCTCTCAAGCGTTTCTGCGCGCGCCTCTGAGATGGATAACCGCATTGAAGCGTCAGCAAAAAATTCGTATGTTTTTAAAACGTATCTTAAAGATGACAGTGTCAACCTTCAGGCCAAGGACGGTGTGGTCACGTTGACGGGAACCGTTGAAGAAGGGTCGCATAAAGGATTAGCTCAGGAGACCGTGGCAAGCCTTCCGGGAGTCAAAAGTGTCGACAACCAACTGAAGCTGAAAAATACTCCTCCGGCTGAAAGCTCTGATGGATGGATCAGCATGCAGGTGAAGTATTCGCTTCTTTATAATCGAAATGTGAGCGGCATCAATACTCAGGTTTTCGTTAAGGAGGGGGTCGTCACATTGCAGGGGGAGGCCGCGAATCAGGCGCAAAAGGATCTGGCCGGGGAATACGCTAAGGATATCAATGGCGTGAAAGACGTCCAGAATGAGATGACGGTCGCCAAAGTTTCAAGGTCGATCTATGCCAAAAAACCGGTGATGCAGGAGCCAACCATGGCTGACAAGATCGATGATGCATCGATCACCGCCCAGGTTAAAATGGCGCTCTTAACGCACCACTCGACCAGCTTTTTTAAGACCGGGGTTACGACGAATAATGGCGTGGTCACCTTAAGCGGCAAGGCTAGTAATGCAGCCGGAAAAGATATGGCTGGTAAAGTCGCCAATGATGTTAATGGAGTAACTAGTGTGGTTAATAACATGACGTTGGATGATACGTTATCCAAGAACTAATGTGTGTCGCTGCGGTCAGCAGCGGTTGACAGATGGAGCATTCAATAAAAGAAGAAAAAATAGTCTGCGGAGTCTACGCGGCAGCAGGCAGGGAGGTGTGGAATGAGCACAACAAAAGAGATTGTCGAAACAGTGAAGGACGATATCGTCGGTATCATTACAGGAACAGGGGATCTTGTCAATGCGATCATTGATACGATCAGCAAAGTTGTGAGCAACTTGGCCAAAGAGACAGGCAAAACCGGAGCGGCGTTGATCGAATCAGCTCAGGATGTGATCAGTGCAACGATCAGCGGTATTGTGGAAACCGGAAAAAATCTGGAGGATGGGGTCAAGGGACTTGTTGTAGGGATATTAAAGGGATCCAAGGCAGCAGGAGCAGAAGCGCTCACTGTGATCAGGGCCTTAGGCGGCCGGGTCATCAAAGCAACCTTTGATATAGGGGGAGATGTCGGTGTCGCAACCAAAGGATTGATCAAAGGAGTTATCCATTCGGCCAAAGAGACGGGTATTGATGTGGAAAAAGCAGCTGCTGAAGCCGCGTCCGGAGCTGTTAAGGCTGCGTATGACATCAGCGCGTCGGTGGGGGATAAGGTCAAAGACGCGGCAACAGGAACAATCGATGGTGTCAAGGTTGTTGTTAAAGAGCCTTTTTCAAGAAGCGGAAAGAAATAATTGGGAATGGAATCTTCGCCAAATAAACAGGTACTCTGGAGATACTATTTTGGCGGGGATTTCGAGTTCCATTTAGCGGTATGGGAAAACGGTGAAGGAGGGTCCTATGGCTCACGGTATATTGGACGTCAAGCAAAGGAACATAGGGCAGAGGGAAAAAAAGTACGATAAAAGATATTTTCCCCGTTGGGAAGTAAATAAACGCGTTGAATGTTATGGGAAGGACAGGGGGCCTCTTGTTCAGTCTTTTACGAAGGATTTAAGTTTGGATGGTGCCTCGATCATTGTGCTCGGGCATCCGCGCGTGCAACATCAGGTTCAACTGAAAATTTATCTTTCAAATAAAGAAAATTTTAAGACTCGGGGCCGTGTGGCCTGGGCCAAGTCAGAGCCGACCCATGAAGTGCTTGGAATTGTTTTTGAACATCTCAGCAAAAAAGCGTTTGAATTGATGATGCGGCATGCGTTTGAGCTCAGCGCAGATGTTTTGTCGGCTGATGGGTCCATAAAAAAAACGATCTAAAAAAAAAGGGAGCATATGTTAAACAAGATAACCAAAGTCTTCTATACGTTGATATGTACTGTACTCGTTTTTCAACTAGCGGGTTGCGGGACCATTATGTACCCTGAACGGAAAGGGCAAAGAGGCGGTAAGATCGATGCCGGTATTGCCGTCTTGGACGGGATCGGGTTGCTGTTCTTTCTTATTCCGGGCATCATTGCCTATGCCGTTGATTTTAATAATGGCACGATTTATCTTCCCGGAGGGGCGTTCAGTTCTTTGAATCAAAAAGACATGAGGATGATCAAATTTGATCCCAAGACCAGCAGCATGGCCGGCATTGAAAAGATCATTAAAAATGAAACCGGATGTGATGTGGCGCGTTACCAGAGCGAAATGGAGATTGTTAAGTTGAAATCTTCGGAGGATATGCTGGAGCATTTTACCGACGTTTTACCCGGGATGCACAAGGCCCGTATTGCTTTTTTGAATGCTGAATAGAGATCAGGATTTTTTATAACTTAGAGGGAATGAAAGACCGGAAAGAAATCTGTTTTCATGGGGGTGTGGATTGGGAATGAAGAACAGAAAGGAGTGTATGCCATGAATGCAAATTTTTTAAAAGTGATGATCGTGGGTGCGGCTGTTGTGCTTTTCGCTGGCATTTTTGCGCCCGTTTGTGAAGCGGCGAAGGTGAGTCAAGTCTCAGGGGAAATTGTAGGGATAGACCTGACGCTGGGTACGATTCAGCTTAAGAGCGATGCTCCCCAAAGCAGGGGAGAGATCATGGAGTATAGAATTGGCCGCAATGAAAAACATATCATGAATTCTTCAGATAAAAAGCTGCGTTCGATCAAGGAGCTGCAGCCAGGCCAGTATGTCACGATGGACATTAAAAAAAGCAAAAAAGGTCAGGTTGTTAAAAGGATTGTGGTGGCTCCCAGCTCTGCACAGGAGCGGGCTGATGAAAAAGCCCAATTTAAGAGAACTAAGGATGTTTTCAAGGGCAAGGAGAATAAAGAATTCCGAGCCAAAATGAAGGCTGAAGAAAAGACAGAGAAAAAAGCGGAAGCAACGCAACTCATGGAAGATTCGCAGAATAAAGGGGAGGGACAGGTCAAGGTGGAGTTTTAAAAAACAACAGTTTTTTTTATCCCGACGCCGAAACACCCCTATCTTTAGATGGGGGATGGGAGGCGTTTCGGTCGAGATTCCGCCCCGCGGGATCTCGCAGAAAATGGAACCGCGGACTTTAGTCCGCGGGGCTTCATGAAAGCATAGCGTTGAAAATCAAAATGAAAAAGGAGTACAATCTATGAATGCAAACAATTTTAAACACGTGGTCGCAGTTGCGGTTTTTGTGCTGCTTGCGGGCATTTCTGTATGCAGCGCGGAGAATAGGGATACGCACCGTGTATCAGGAGAGATTGGATGGGTCGATGTTCAATCGGGCAAGTTAGAGTTAAATCAAGACGTGCCGAAGGGTACGCAAACAACAGCGTATCGAATTAGCCAGAATGATACGAGGGTCACTGACCCTAAGGATGAGAAGTTTCTCAATGTTGCGGACTTGCGTGCAGGTCAAAATGTCACCATTGAAGTGCTCGATGGTCAAGGGGATTCGGTTGTACCAAAAATTATTGTTGAACCCTTGCCCGTGTCTGAGTTCCAGCAGGCTTTTGGCGAGCTTAAGGCAATCGATACCCAGGCCGGAACGCTGGTCGTTGAAGAAAGGGTAAGGATGGGGCAAGATGAAATACGCAGGACTTCTGATTTCATTTTTGACCCCCAGACGATCGTTGTGATGAAAAGTCCAAGCAGTCAGCCGGTCGAATTAGTATTAAAGCCCGGTGATGTGGTAAAGGTTGATTACGTGATGGTGGAGGGGAACAAACAAGCGCGGGATATTACATTGTATGCACCAACTACTATGGGCACAACAACGACTACCACAACAACAACTACCATGAGTCAATAAGGACATGAATAGGGAGTAGTGAGTTTAATAATACAATAGAGTTTTATAACACAATAACGCGATGGGGCACAAATGAGAGGCAAATATTTAATCATTTCGGCAGTCGTGGCAGTAATCATTTTTTTCCATAGTCCTACCACAGGGCTTGCTTCGATATTAGGTTTGGGGGAGAGTTTCGGAGTTTTAGGTAGTTCGACGGTAGCCAATACTGGCTCGAGTACCGTTACTGGAGATTTGGGTGTTTCCCCAGGGAGCGCGATTGTTGGTTTTGATGTTCCCGGAGGGCCGGGGACTGTTGCTGGAACGATACACGGACCCGATGGGGTGTCTCTTCAGGCTCGGAATGATGCCATCACAGCGTGGACTGGCCTTTTTAATATGCCGTTCACTAGTGACCTGACTGGTCAGGATCTTGGCGGACTCACGCTTACTTCAGGCGTTTATCATTTTAACTCGTCGGCTCAGTTGACGGGGCCACTTACGCTAGATGCTCAGGGTCTTGATAATGCGTTCTGGGCTTTTCAGATCGGGAGCACACTTACAACGGCGTCCTCTTCATCGGTGTCGGTGATCAATCCAGGCTTGAATGATGGTCTGTTCTGGCAGGTTGGCACTTCTGCGACTCTCGGCACAGGGACTTCATTTATAGGCAATATTCTTGCGGATCAGAGCATCACGCTGACTACCGATGCAGATATTTTGTGCGGCAGAGCCCTTGCGCTAAAGGGCGCAGTGACGATGGATACAAACGATATTTCTGCCATTTGCAATGCCAGCCATGGTTTAAGCGGCGGGCTTGTATTTGATGCAAACGGTAAAGTTGTGCCGGATGTCTCCTCAGCAGTCGTTCCGGAACCGGCTACCGTAGCGCTTTTAGGATTAGGGTTGCTGGGAATAAGGTTTAGAAAGACAAAGATCACGGTTTGACAGGTAACAGCAAGCAGTGATGAAAAACCAGAAAAGGGACGATGCCCAAAATAAAGGTGAAGGGCAGGTCAAGTATGAAAAATAAGGCGAAACAATATCAAGAGAGAAGAAAAGACAATGCTGAGGTTTCTTCAGAGAATGATTTTGAAGAGAAGCCGGACGGGCAAAATACGGATTGCTGGACCCATTTGCGGTGGCGCATTAAAGTCGCTTGCCCCTGGTTTTTTAAACCAAAAAAATAAGGGCAATATATTTTGCAGGGAATGCGGCGGATTGTCATGATTTTATGTGTTACTCTGGCAATTATCTAAGATAAATTCTAAAAAGGAGGGTAGGACAATGTCATTAATTTCAATGATTATTGCTTTGGTTGTTGTGGGGGTCATTCTATGGTTAGTGAATACGTATATCCCCATGGATCCCAAGATCAAGTCTGTTTTAAATGTCGTTGTGGTTATTGTTGTGGCGATCTGGTTGCTGCAATCATTCGGCATATTAGGCGACTTGAATGGCGTGCGTATTCGGTAAGGAGAAACGCCGTTAAGCGTGCGGAAGATAAGAAGCGCGGAATGGAGAGGTGCGTCTATTTCGATAAATGATTTTTGAACAAGGAGAAGGGGTTATGGAAAGTAAACTTATGCAAGAGTGTGAGACTGAAAAGTTTTATCAGTATCTGATCCCGCCAAATGTTCTTGGCGGCCTGGAAAGGCAACAGAAAGAAGACAATCATTGTGTTGTTTTCTGTAAAAAAGTGTCTGAGAATGTTTTTAATATTCGTAAAGGTATCGCGGTGGTCAATGGAGTTAAAACGTGTTTTAATGACGGGATCTGTATGATTGCGCCTGACACCAAAGTTGTTTTTGTTTTTGAAAATAATTAATGGTAGGGATGTATCATTTGTAAGTAAGAAGAATAGATCAGGACGTTTCTTAATGGGGAAAGTTGAAGAAAATTTGTAAAACTTAAAGGCAAGGAACGGACATGTATGAAAAAGCATAAATCAAAAGACGCTCTTATTTTTATTGGGTGTGTTATTTTGTTGCTTTTTATATTCAGTATGGATAGTTTATTTTCATGGCCAGTTTTCGGTGTTTTATATCTTCTTGTTATTATGTTGTCTTTGCAATCCTCAAAAAGCAGAAACGTTTATTTTTTTGCGGTCATAGCGTCTGTGTTGCTCATCGTCAGCTGGAAACTTTCCCCATCAACAGAAAAAATATGGCATGTATCAATAGCTTTGATTTGGGCGTTGACTATTTCTGGTCTGAGATTTAAAAAAGAACGAATGATCAGTGCAACGTTGGCGGCTATTGTTGATTCTTCACTTGATGCCATTATCGGAAAAACACCAGACAATATTGTCCTTAGCTGGAATGAGGCTGCGGAAATTCTTTTTGGATATTCAAGAAACGAGATGATTGGTCAGCTAGTCAACCGAATTATTCCTGAAGATAGATTAGCTGATGAGATGCGCTTATTAGATGAGGTCAATGATGGCGGGGAAATCAAACATTATCAAACAGTATGTAAGCATAAAGATGGGCACCTAATCCCTATTTCTTTAGCACTTTCCCCCATTAAAAATTCTTTTGGCAATATTATCGGGATTTCCAGCATTGCACGGGATATTTCAGAGCGCATAGAAATAGAAAAAAAGCTTAAAGAATTGAACGAAGAAGTTGTTTTGGAAAGAAATAAAATCAGAAAGGTGCTGGGCATTGAAGAACATCTAAACACCATCTTTGATGCGAATAAATTATTTGATTTCATTGTTAATAAAACAATGGAAGTGCTTGAGGCGGGAAAGTGCTCGTTGATGATCGTTGATGATGATACACGTGAACTTTGTATCAAAGGGCACAAAGGAATAGAGGATAAGTTTATTCACAGCGGCGAATTTAAGAGAGAAGGGTCTGTAGCGGGGGTTATTGCACGCGAGTGTAAGCCGCTTTTAATTACTGACATCGAACATGATAAGAGATTTTTAAGAAAGAAGGGAGTCTCTTATAAGACTAAGTCGTTTATCTCCGCGCCGATAAAGTTAGGCGGTAATGTGATGGGTTTTATTAATGTCGCGGATAAAAAGTCAAAAGAAGGAATCGTCTTTTCCGGCCTAGATCTGAAAATTTTATGTATGCTCGTGCGTCAGGTAGCTGTGGCAATGGAAAACGCGAAACTATATCGAGATTTAACGCATCTTTCCATTACTGATCCTTTGACGCATCTTTATAATTTCCGTTATTTTTCAAAAATGTTAGATCATGAAATTGTAAGATTGAAGCGTCATCCAGAAAGACCGTTGTCTTTACTTATGATTGATGTGGATGATTTTAAGTCATATAATGATACTTTTGGTCACCTTGACGGGGATACTTTGCTGCAAAAGATGGGTAAGGCCTTTGAACAAAGTATACGTGATGTTGATATTGTATGTCGGTATGCCGGGGATGAATTTGTTATTATTTTGCCGGATTCGGATGTGTCTTCGGCCAAGATCGTGGCAGCAAGGATCAGAGGCACCGTGGCAGCTCTTTCACTGAAACGGGAGGTGACTGTGAGCATTGGTGTCGCCCAATGTACGGCTCACAATACGAATAGATATGAGTTGATCCAAAGGGCGGATATTGAGTTATCAAAATCCAAGAAGGCAGGGAAAAACATGGTTCATAGTCATGGACAGCGGACGGATAACATTTTGTTGCATTAATGTCAGTAGGAATTTTATTGCCCTCGAATACCTCGCAGCTTGCTGCGAGGTTAATATGCTCGGGGAATGAAGCCCTATCTGGATGTCCCGCACGCTTGCTGCGGGGAGTTTAGAAGGCTTCATTTGTGAGGTTCATGAAGAAAAAAGAACTAAAATCTAAAATAAGGGTTATGACGTATAATGTCCATAGCTGCCGCGGACTAGATGGTAAAGTTTCCCCTGAGCGTATTTGTCAGGTCATAGAGAAGTATTCCCCCGATATCGTTGCTCTGCAGGAATTGGATGTTAATAGGAAATCATCAAGGAATATCGATCAGCCTTCATATATTGCCGAGTATTTGCGGATGCATTGTCATTTTCAGCCGGCAATAACTCTTGAAGGGGAACATTATGGAATATCTTTTTTGAGTCAACATCCTTTTAATATTGTCAAAGCGGAACGTTTGGCTGGCCTCAGTGGGGAGGGATTTTTTCTGAAGCATATTCCAGCTTTAAAATATTTTTATGAATCGCGGGAAATGATATGGGCTAATATTAAAATAGGTCCTCATGTCATTAATTTTTTTACGACTCATTTAGGGCTTAGGGTTAACGAAAGAACGTTACAAGCAGAGGATATTTTAAGTGCAAAGTGGACGCAAGGATTGAATGAAAATATTCCAACAATACTATGTGGAGATTTTAACGCAGGACCTAGGTCAGCAACTTACAAAATGCTGCGCACGGAATTTAAAGAAGCGAAACTTATCCTAAAAAACAACAAAAAAACATTTTTTAGTTATTATCCATTGTTTGAAGTAGACCATATATTTTACAGAGGGAACATAGAGTTGAATGCAGTCGATATTCCATCAACAAAATTAACAAGAATAGCATCAGATCATCTGCCTTTGATTGCTGATTTTCAATTATAGAAAATTGCAATGGGACTAAAGGAGATGTTTATATCTGTTATATTAGAAAGAAAATAGTTTATGTTTAATCGATTTATCTGGAAATATTTTGTAAGACGCTTAGCTCACGCGCATGGATTTTTAGATCCTGTCAGGCTTTTTACAAAAATAAGTCGATTTGCGCAACCTTCAGAAGTGCTCGCGCCTACAGAATTATTACGCGCTACAGCGGTCTTGCATGCCAGGGGCTTGTTAAATACACAGGTCATCCAGCACAATTTAGACTGGATTTGGCCATTTTGGGTGAATAAACAGTTTGATCCAAAGGATGATTCATTTATTCCCCGCTCTTTTTCATTAACGCATATTAATTTAACGCACCGAAATTGGACGGCAGTCGGCTTGCCGGACATGGAAGAAACTCCCTTAGTCGATCCTCGTGGCTTAGTTACCCCTTTTTGGGATAGTTGGTCAATTGATGTTTGGATTGTCGCAAAGAATGGTAAAGATTTAATTCCTGCACAGTTAAATGAAGTTGATCAATATTTGGAATTGGAAGATAACAGCGTTGTGACCAAGTCTTCATCGGGCGATATGCATTTAACAACTCGCGTCAAAATGATTAAAGAAGAGGGCAATCCAACTTGTTGTATTGCGATGACAGCAGAAGGACAGAATAGTAATTGTTTAGTTGTTTCTTTGCGGCCGTATAATCCAGAGGGCATTAGTTTGGTTAAGGATATTTCATTGTTAAAGCGTGGGCCTGGATGGCGAGTCAATAAAATGCACGATGTGCTGTTTGATATTGAGCCAGAGCATTATGTAGTATCCGATTTTCACCACGGGGATGTTTATTATCAATTCAATGAGAAAAGCAGCGCAAAAGAGCATATAAGCTGTTCTCATGAAATGGCTAGTGCTGCAGCTGTATTTAATTTAGAAAAAGGCAAAAAAAGGGAAGTAAAAGTTAGTATTCCTTTAAGAGAAAAAACGAGACTTTCAAAAAAATCATCCGATGCCGGAAAAAATTGGATCGAGTATCTTGAAAAGTCCTGCCAGCTTGAGGTGCCGGATAAGCATTTTCAGTATCTTTTCAATTCATCATTGCGGACAGTCATCACCCACACCGCAGAAGATGTATATGCCGGGCCCTACATTTATAAACGATTTTGGTTTCGTGATGCGGTATTTATTACATATTCTCTTTTATGCTGTGGTTTTTATGAACGTGCAGAACGTATTATCGATCGATTTCATGAGAGGCAAGGTATAAGCGGATACTTTGAGTCGCAAGAAGGTGAATGGGATTCTAATGGGCAGGTTCTTTGGCTTATACAAAAGTTTGTTCAAATGACAAATAAGCCGCCGAAGGATGAGTGGAAAGAGATGATTCATAAAGGGGCGCGATGGATTAAGAGAAAACGCCTTGCGGATAATATGAAAAAGATTCATGCGGGTTTAATGCCTTCAGGTTTTAGCGCCGAGCATTTTGGACCGAATGATTATTATTATTGGGACGATTTCTGGAGCATTGGAGGATTGGAGGCTGCATCTTATTTAGCGTTCATGTATGGTGAAGAAAAAGAATCCGCAGTTTTTTCTCGGGAGGCGGACTTATTGCGTCAAGCTGTTGACAAAAGCTTACAGGATGTAGAAAGCCGTATTAAAAGGCAAGCCATTCCTTCATCGCCTTACCGACGATTGGATTCATCTGCGGTTGGATCGTTGGCCTGCGGGTATCCTTTGCAGTTAAATATTCAAGAGAATGTCAGATTGTCTGATACAGCAGAGTATTTGTTTGATCATTGTTTGGTGAATAATGGTTTTTTTCATGATATGAGCCACTCAGGGATTAATCCTTATTTAACATTGCATATGGCTCAGGTATTTTTGAGGGCGGGCGATAAAAGATATTTTCAATTAATGAAGGGAATTGCTGATCTAGCATCTCCCACGGGCCAATGGCCGGAGGCGATTCATCCAAAAACAAAAGGCGGATGTATGGGGGACGGCCAGCATACCTGGGCCGCAGCGGAATGGATGATAATGATGCGCAACTGTTTTGTCCGAGAGGAAGAAGCAGTCGGTAAGTTAATTTTATGTTCCGGCGTTCCATTAGAATGGCTTAAGAAGGAAAATAATATATTGTTTGGTCCGGCATCGACAATTTATGGAGAAATTTCATTAGAAATCAAATGTCATCAGAAGGACATTCTTATTCAATGGAAGGCGAATTGGCATAAAGAGCCACCGCAGATGGAAATTAAAATTCCGGGAATGAGCACAGTAAGTGTAAACGGTGATGAGCAAGAAATCTCATTCAATCTAACATGAAGAAAACATTAATTCGACTAGGTGTTTTTGCGGCGATATTTATAACCCTTTTTGTTGTATTAAAAAAGATGGGCGTAGATTATTCGGGTATAGATATTGTTCGAATAAAGGAAAGTGTTACGGCATATGGCGTCTGGGCACCGCTGGTTTATATATTATTTTTTCAAATTCGTCCCTTTATTTTATTTCCAGCCACCGGAGCCACGCTTCTAGCCGGAGTTATTTGGGGATGGGAAGGACTGATTTATATTATGGTGGCTTATGTTGTGTGTGCAACGTGGCAGTTTTTTATTGCCCGCTATATTGCTCCTGAAATGGTTGAGAATATTGTTGGTAAAAAAGCTGAAAGGGTAGAGAAATATATTGAAAAAAACAGTTTGATAAGTGTTGTTATCATTCGCTTAGTTCCCAATATTGCGTGGGATGTTCAAAATATTATTATTGGTTTAACAAAAATAAAATATTGGAAGTATATCTTGGGTACGATTATTGGTATGTTGCCGGGTTCGATCGCTTTAGTTTATTTTGGTGATTCATTTGTAAGCGTATTATCCAATCCCCAGCATTGGTGGAAAATGGCAGTAGCCCTTGTTTTACTTGTGGGAGTGTATTTTTTAGTAAACAATTTAATAAAAGAGAAAATATAAATGAATATTATCATGATGACCAATACGTATAAACCTATTCTTGGGGGTTTAGAGATATCGATTGAGGTCTTTTCTAATGAATATCGCAAACGTGGACATAAGGTTTTAATTATTGCTCCAGAATTCGAGAAAGATTCTAAGAGGGAAAGGGGTGTTTTTCGCCTTCCTGCGATTCAAAAGTTTAATCATACAGATTTTTCAGTTGAATTGCCAATGTCGCAAAAATTGAATCAAACGTTGAAAAAATTTAAACCGGATATTATTCATACACATCATCCTTTTTTAGTTGGCGACACGGCCTTAAGAGCATCAGCAAAGTTCAATGTACCAATTGTTTTTACGAATCATACGATTTATGAAGAAAACACGCATTATTTACCTGGCGATTCAAGGGCTATGAAAAAATTTGTTATCGCGCTTGCAAAAGGTTATGCGGATTTGTGTGATCAGGTCATTGCTCCCAGTAAAAGTGTAGCTGATCTTCTTAAAGAAAGAGGCGTAATAGCACCAATCGATGTGGTACCTACGGGTATTTATGTTGATGAATTTAAAAAAGGAGACGGTAAAACATTTCGTAAATATTTTAGTATTCCAAACGATGCATTTGTGGTTGGCATCATAGGCCGAATCGCACCGGAGAAAAATGTAGTTTTTTTATCCAAAGCAGTGATTTCTTTTTTAAAGAAAAATAAAAAAGCATATTTTGTTGTTGTTGGAAATGGTCCTTCGCTGGAGGATATAAAAGAAAGTTTTGAAAAAATGAAATTTGCCGATCGACTGGTCTGTACTGGTTCATTAAAAGGAAAACAGCTTATCAATGCGTATGATGCTTTGGATGTTTTTGTATTTGCATCGCATAGTGAAACGCAGGGATTAGTTTTAGCAGAGGCGATGGCTGCGGGAACGCCTGTGGTGGCGGTTGACGCGCCAGGAGTCAGGGATATATTGATAGACAAACAAAATGGAAGAATGATCAAAAAAGACAATATCAAGGAATTTTCTGCCTGCTTGGATTGGATGGCAGCATTATCTCTACATGACCGAGCAGTTATGATTAAAAATTCTAAAAAAACAGCTGACAATTATTCCGTACCGCTTTGTGTTGATAAGGCGCTTGCGCTTTATTCTGCGACCATAAAAAAGCATCGTAAGGAGGAGCGTCATGTGGAAGATAGTGCTTGGAGAAAGGCGATGAGAATGCTGAAAATGCAAACCGATCTAATGTCAAATACATCTTCAGCAGGCGCTTTAGCAATTGCCGGAATTCCAGCAACGGTTGTAAGGGAAATTCAAAAGAATATTAAAAGAATAATACGAGAACATACTTCCAATGATAAAAAGTAAAAATAAATCAGAATTGCTAAGATTTATGCTAGTAGGCTTGCTTGCTATTTTTACAGATATCACTGTGTATTATGTTCTGATCCATTTATTTCCATTTGCCCTGGCTAAATGTATTTCGTTCACTTGCGGCGGTATAATTGCTTATTTGTTAAATAAGTATTGGACGTTTGAACAAAATGAAAAATCCTTAACGGAGGTCATGCGATTCACTGCCGCAAATATTTGCGCATTAGGTGTTAATGTTTTTGTCAATGAGATAGTTTTGCAAGCTAGTCAGCAGGCGGTTTTTTTAGCTTTAATAATCGCAACGACGGCGACTGCTATTTTTACTTTCGTTACATTTAAAATCTGGGTTTTTAAGGTAACGAAATAAGACAGAATAGATAAAAATTTTAACAGTACTTTTTAGGAGTTCATAATGAGCATTGTTCCTCTTCTTGTAATCGCTTTTCATATTTATATTATTTTTACAGCCATTGTTCTTTTGCTGGACAATAGGCAGCCCTCTGAAACATTTGCCTGGATATTCATTTTTATTCTTTTGCCTGTGTTTGGTTTCGTGATTTATTTGATTGTTGGTCGAAATTGGAAAAGAAGTTATGATAAGAAAAGGAAGCTTCCACAGCATCTTGCTAAGAATCTGATTACGTTATTTAAGCCGATCGATGAGGTTCAGGAGGCGCTGATCAAGAAGATGAAGAGCCAGTCCAACGTTTATCAAGACGACTTGATGACGCTTTTATACCGCAACTCAAGATCGCTGCTAACAACAAATAATAAGGTAAAAGTTTTCCACGCGGGCAAAGAGAAGTTTGAATATCTTATTAAGGACATTAAAGAAGCCAAGAAATTTATTCATCTTCAATATTTTATTTGGACTTCAAATGATAGCTTAGGCCAGACGTTAAAAACGCTTCTTCTTGAGAAAGTGAAACAAGGTGTGGAGGTAAGGATTTTATATGATTATTCTGGATGCTTCTTTCCTTTAGGGCGTTTGTATATTCACGAATTAAGAAAGGGCGGAGTTCTTATTTATCCATTCTTTAATTATTTATCGCCTTTTAAGGTTCACACTTTTAACTATAGGAATCATCGAAAAATCGCTGTCATTGATGGAGAAATTGCCTATACGGGCGGCATGAATGTCGGTCAGGAAGTTATAGATGGTGGGAAGAAATATGATTCCTGGAGAGATACGCATATTCGTCTTGAAGGAGACTGCGTCAATATTTTAAATGCAATTTTTTCGATTGATTGGGCCAACACTGTTAATCAAGAAGATATTTTAGATAAAAAATATTTTCCGATTCCAGAAGAGCTTGGATTAGAGGGAGATCTTCCAATTCAATTTCCAACTTCAGGCTTTGATTCAACGTGGCCGGCAATTATGCATCTGTATTTCTCTTTTATTACGCTGGCGCAAAAAAATATCACTATTGTTTCGCCATATTTTATTCCCGATACGACGTTACTTATGGCCTTAAAAACAGCAGCGATGCGGGGCATTAAGGTTACAGTATTGATGACGGGAGTGCCGGATAATCTGATTCCTTACTGGGCAGCATATTCTTATTTCGAAGAGCTTCTTAAGTCTGGTGTAAGGATTTTTCAATATCAAAAAGGATTTTTGCATGCGAAAATCCTGTCAAGTGATAGCCGGATTTGTACTATAGGAACAGCAAATTTTGATATAAGAAGTCTTCGTCTGAATTATGAAGTTAATGCTGTTTTCTATGATCCAAAATTGACAAATGAAATAGATGCGCAGATCCTGAAAGATCTGGCGAATTCAAAAGAAGTTACATTGGCAGATTTTAATAAAACTTCTACTATTGTGCATTTGCGGAATTCTTTGATGCGGCTTCTTTCTTCTATACTGTAGAAATTTAGTTTAAAAAACTATTTCAGGTCATTAAAGAGGTTCAAACTTGATGTGCTCAGTCGCCCTAGAACGATCACAAATCCAGCATACAACTTGTTAGGTTATCTGTCTTTTCTTTATATAGCAACGGGTTATGTAAAATATGCTTCAACTTCATAACTTGAAGGCTAAGATGTCCCTTTTAAGTGATTTGGATATTTATAATTGCGAAAAAAGTTATGTCCGCCTTAAAGGTTCCGGACGCCCCCAATTGATTATATATCAAATAGTTATGTAAATTCTGGCGTCTAAAAAGTGGACAAATAGGACATTTTTTCGCGTTGTTTTTGGCTTCAAATTGTGGTATTAATTGGTTCGAATCACTCCAGTTGATAAAGCATTCTCTGTGATCCGCAAATTGCTTTGATTTTGTAATTTCAATTATATAGGATATGGATAATGACGTAGAGAGGCTATGACTACCGCGATTAGCCCCCACTACCAGTATAACAGTGTCGGAAGCGACTCTTAGAATCAAAAAGATCCCTGATTGCCAAACGCAGTCAGGGATCTCTTTGATGCGGTTTGCGTATCTAAACGCTGCTGTTTTTTGCAGGGTTTAGATGATTACGCAGCATCGACCTCCGAAGGAGGGATGCCCGCGTTGGTTGCAAACGGTTAGGGCATGATTGGGGCGTTGTTTTGTGGTTTATGCCTTAGCTGTGGATAATTCAAAAAGCTCATGCCTCTCGAAGGTCCCATTTATGGCCCAATATGGATCAGTCCTCTCAGAATTGCCACTTAGTAAATGAACGTCATCTTTTTCCATCGGGAGAGCTGAGTATTTGGATCGAACAACTGAAGGATGGGGCGGCTTTTGTATTCGGGGATATCGCGAAAGTTTTCTTCATCACCGAGGATGATGTCTTGCTGAACTTCTGGGCAGAGATTGAGGAAGTTCTTGTTTTGATAGTGAAATTAGCGGCTATTTTAAAGGAGTTTGATAAGTTAAAAGAAAGAAAGGATCATTTGATCAGTTCAACAATATAGGGGAGGCCGGAGGCACTTAATTGGAAGTCGTTGTTTTCGGCGTCATTAATAAGCTTTTCAATTGGCTTGATGCTCTCAGAAGATTTTTCATCGTCGAGGAAAATAATAATATTTGTTGAACGTTGATCTTGCGAGATCAGTATGCGTTTCCATAATGAGCTCGTCATTGCGTCCTTAAGATCTGCAGGGCCGCTGGGGATGCTTTTAACTCCGGAAACGTCAGGGGTATTGATAAGCGCATTCGTAAGGCCGTCAACCTTTTGGTAGTATGGATCGGATTGAATATCTCCTTTGGCGCTGATGATGAGCGGGGAGTTTTTTCTTAAAAATCGTTCTGATATTTTTATTTCATTTTGAAACTGAGGATCGTTTTCGGCAAAGAAAAAGTTTTCGTCAACTTGGGGGGACAAGGTTGACAAATTTAATCAGGACAAATAATGAAAGAATGGCGAGGCCCAGAAAAGTCAGGGCTTCTTTATTGTGTCGGGTCTTTTTGGTATGTAGGTGTTCTTTCATGATCTCCCAAACAGTTGTGGGTAGATCGCTGCTTTATTATAGACGAGTTTCATGAATTAACAAATTTTCATATGTTACGACAAAATTTAAGCTGTTTGGCTCATATGTTTGGCGGTGGATTTGGTGGTGAAACACATAAATGGCGTTGAGAGATATATGAAATCCGGCGACTGAGGACGCAGTGTCCGAGGGAGTGCCGAAGCCTCCGTGGTTTGGCCGACTGACCCTGAGCGAGCGTAAGCGAGTCGAAGGGGAAGGAGCGGCTTAAGCATTGGCGAAGCCTGAGGCTACCAGATATATGGGAATATTAGGGACAGCTAATTAATATTAATTCGTGTTTGTCCCTAATATCAAATATTTCTAGGCCATAGAAATGACTTTACCTTATTCACATCAAATGGTACAGTTCGGGTGGGGCCAGGTCAGAAAAGCGTCACCGGAGCATAGATTTCTCTTCTGATGCGGCGCAATGAAGGCGGGAAATGAAGGTTTAATCACAGGGACTGTTTAAAAGAGATGTCTACGCTGGCATTTTCAACATTGGGATTATCGAAAGATCTGTTAACGGCGGTGCGCTATGCCGGATACCAGACGCCGACCGCTATTCAGGCGCAGGCGATTCCGGTTATTCTTGCGGGAAAAGACGTGATTGCCCAGGCCAAAACCGGCACCGGTAAAACAGCGGCTTTTCTATTGCCGATTTTACAGTTGCTGCAGGAGGGTCCTTCTGAAAAACGGAAAACGATCAAGGCGCTGGTACTGACGCCGACGCGTGAATTGGGAATGCAGATCAGCAGTGCCATCAAGATTTACGGGAGGCATTTGGCCAGGCCTCTGCGTACGGTACTGATGATCGGCGGGTCAAATATCAATGTGCAATTACGCGGTTTAATTCACGGCGCTGATATTGTGGTGGCGACGCCGGGGCGGTTATTGGATGTGGCGCGGCGGCAAAAGGTTGATTTTGCTTCTCTCCGCTGGTTGGTGGTGGATGAGGCGGATAAAATGTTTGATTTGGGATTCACGGAGGAAATTGAATCCATTTTTAAGCTCCTTCCGGCGGGGAGGACCAATTTATTGTTTTCCGCGACGATGGGAGACGAGGTGAAGGCATTGGCGCAGCGTTTTATGCCGGAGGCCGCGGTCATGACCGGCGATGATGAAATTCAAACGGTTGAGCATGTTCATCAGCGGGCGATCGAGGTGAACCGTGTGAACCGGGGACCGTTGCTGCGGCATTTGATCCAGACCGAACACTGGCAGCATGTGTTGGTCTTTGCCTCACGGGCCAGAGACGCTGATATCATGGTTGCGAAACTGCGGAAGGCGGATATTGTGGCCGAGGCCTTTCATGGCGGATTGACCCAGACGCAACGCAATCAGGTTTTAAATGATTTTAAAAATAAAAGGATCAATGTCCTGGTCGCGACCGATTTAGCCGCCCGGGGCCTTGATATCGATAAGCTGCCGTATGTGGTGAATTATGATTTGCCCCGTTCAGCGGATGGTTATATTCACCGTATCGGCCGTACCGCAAGGGCCGGAGAACCGGGGACGGCAATCACATTTATTGGTCATGAAGACCGCGCCCATTTTCAATGGATCGAAAAACGCACACGAATGCGTTTACAACGAGAGTCCATAAAGGGTTTTGAATTAACAGGCGTTCCTTTGTTCGAATCAAAGGGCAAGGCCCCTGTCAAAGGCTTGCGCATGAGTAAAAAAGACAAAGCGCGTGCGGCGGCCGCTAAGAAAGAGGGATCACATGAGTGAAGGATCGAACAGTTTTAACAGTATGAAGTTAAGCCAGGACATGCGCGACAATTTAACGTCCTTAGGTTATCTCGAAATGACGCCGATCCAGGAAAAGGGCTTACCGTTTATTCTCAGCAACCGTGATTTTATCGGACAGGCCAACACGGGAAGCGGAAAAACCGCAGCCTTTGCCTTGGGTATTTTAGAAAAATTAGAGGTGGCCAACAATAAACCGCAGGCCCTGGTGATCGTTCCGACACGCGAATTAGCGGAACAGGTCGCAGGGGAGATCCGGCGGCTGGCGCGTTTTACCAGCAACATCAAAGTGCTCACCCTGTCCGGCGGTTCAGAGGAGCGCCATAAGGTTAAATCCTTAAAACAAGGCGTGCATATCATTGTGGGCACGTCCGGCAGCATTGTTAAATTATTCGATAAGGGTTTGATCGTGGCTTCTGATTTTAAGGTGCTGGTGCTGGATGAGGCCGACCGTTTACTGGAAAAAGGATCCATTGAAGAGATCCATCGCATTGCCGCCTTTCTGCCCAGGGAACGCCAGACCATGATGTTCTCGGCGACATTTCCGAACGGGATTAAGGCATTGAGCGCTGACCTGCAGAACGATGTGGCTCAGGTCACGATTGACTCTCAGCATCAGCTGATCACGGTTGACCAGTTCTTTTTTAAAGTCCGCGATGATAAAAATAACGCCTTGCTGCGTGTTCTCATGCACTATCAGCCGGAGTCCTGCCTTATTTTCTGCAACAGCCGGGAGGCCTGTCAAAAAGTCGCCAAGATGCTGAGCTCTAAAAAAATCGATTCCTTGCAGCTGCATTCGGATCTGGAACCGCAGGAGCGGACGCTGACGCTGATCAAATTTGATAATAAAAGCTGCCGCATTTTAGTGGCAACGGATCTGGCCGCTCGCGGGCTGGATGTCAAGGATGTCAGCGCGGTCATCAATTATGATTTGCCGCATGAACCGGAGCGTTATGTTCATCGCATCGGACGCACCGGACGTGCCGGTCAAAAAGGGCTGGTCCTGAATTTATATGTGAACCCTGAACGCGCAATGCTGCCGGCCATCGGAGATTATTTAAAGATCGATTGTTCGGTTGTCGAACTCGACGACTTAAAGCCCCTGGCGCTGGTTGTTTTGAAGCCGTTGATGGCAACGCTTTATATCAGCGGCGGCAGAAAAGACAGTATGCGCCCGGGTGATATTTTAGGCGCATTGACCAAAGACGCGGGGCTTCTCAAGGAAGAGGTGGGAAAGATCGCGGTTCTGGAGGTCAATAGTTATGTCGCGATTGTCCATGACAAAATAGACCAGGCCGTTGCCTGTTTAAGCGCCGGAAAAATAAAAGGCAAAAAATTTAAGGTTGGTAAGGCTTAACGCGTGAATAGGGAAGGAAGGCGTCCCCTAATATTTAAAGTTCGGGGAAGGAAATATAGCATTTCAAAAAGGCTCCTCATTTGAGGGGCCTTTTTTCTGGGCCTATTCCCCGGCAACTGTCCCCTTCGACGGTCCGATTTTTTATGATATAGTATTGTTATGAAAAAAGTCATTGTGAACGATATGATGCAAACGGGATATCAATACATTCTTTCTGAGTCTGTCGGAAAGAATTTCCATCCTGATTTCAAACCGCAGTTGACCCCCAAAGACATGTTAGAACTTGGCGTGTTTGGCGGAAAGTATATGACGGATTGCCGTGATGAATTTCCTGCTGCCTGGTTCAAAAAAGCCAGGCTATGTCATGCATGTCATGATCCAGAACTGAATTTTTTTAAAGTCAACGCGTCTAAGCCGCTGTCGTATTGGGTGAAGAATGGATGGATCCATCCGGCAGACCCTCGCGGGTGGTTTCAATGGTATTGCCGGTATTATATGGGGCGGCGTTTTGAAGATGATGAACGTCAGATCAAGCGTTGGAAGGCGATTCACCGTCATGAGGGGGCCTTGCGAAAGAACTGTGCTCCTTTAGATCTCAATTGCCGGCCCAAGCAACGACAGGCCTTGTTGCATTGGGCGATTGACAGCCGAAATATTTAACCAGGGGAGGCGCGATGGAGTACATTCTCAAAGAAAAAATCCGCATAGGTATAAGCGCGTGTAATTTCGGGGCCAAGGTTCGATGGAATCATCTGGGCTGGGATAGGGTTCAGGCGATCGGAAGAGAGAAGCACGATTACATATGGGTTCCGATTTGTCCTGAGGTGAACAGCGGGCTGGGCGTTCCCAGGCCGCCGATGAGAGTGGTCAGTGGAAATGGTGATGATGTGTGGGTCGGGAAGGCCAGGATGAAAAATAAAAAGGGTATTGATGTTACAGAGGATGTTAAGAGAGGAGCGAAGGCTTCTTTAGATATACTTAAGCGATCAAATGTTGAAGCGTATGTTTTTATGGAAGGCAGTCCATCTTGCGGTGTTTATCGGACGACATTAAAGAATAAAAGATTGGGAAAGCCGCCGGGTGTTTTTGGCTCATTAGTTTTAAAAGAGGGTTTGTTTTTAATTCCTGCATTAGATTTAGAAAGCCCATGGAAATGGTGGGATTGGAGTCGCAGATTACACGCGTTTGTTTGGCTTAGGAGGCAGGAGATAAAAACCAAAAAAGAATTATATGATGTTTGGCATTTTTTAAAGTTTATATGTCAAGAGGTAGATGTTCCTACAGCAACTCTGATTGGACAAAGATTGGCCAATGCCCCTAAGACAATCGACAGCGATTTTATTTCTACGTGGAAATCAGATGTGTTGTGTTCAATCAGAAGGCCCTCGAGATTAAATAGAATTTATTCCATCTTGATAAAACATTATGCTCATTATAGAAAGCAGTTTGGTCTTAAGATCGAAGATATTCGTTCGCCTGATATTACAGGAGGAAAGAGGGACTTTGTGGCAGAGTTAGGAAAAATGGAGCGAAAGTCTTATAGTGAAGGGTATCATTTTGCAGGACGTCCCATCATCTATAAGCCGGACAATAGATAAGTGCTTGATGAGGGGTGATAATGAAACGACTCATTATGGATAGGGACAGTGTCGGTTCAAGGTTCTAGTGCAACACTCTGATCTGCTAAACTAGCAGATAAAAGGAGTTGCTTATGATCCGATATTCCCGATTATCCTTTGTTGAACGCGAAGAAATCAGCAGACAAATAGCGAGTGGGTATTGTGTAGTTCGCTTTTTTAAAAAAATTATTTGACAATATTTAGTTTAGCGTTTATAGTCTACTTATCCTATAGGAATAGTTTAGTAAGGGAAATGAGATGAAGATTTCATATAAAGGTGATTACGCATTGAAAGCGATGTTGGATTTAGCGCTTCACTATAATGGGCAATTGTTAACAAGCCATGACCTGGCCCAGCGCATTGACGCGCCTATTAAGTTTTTGGAGCAGGTTTTGCTGGAATTACGCAGAGGCGGTTTTGTTGAAAGCCGGCGCGGTAATATCGGTGGGTATATGCTGTCCAGAACGCCGGATAAAATAACGGTCGGGGAGGTTGTGCGGCATATTGATGGCCCCATTGAGCCGATCGCCTGCTTAAGGGAAAAGTATTCAAATTGCGCGGATATAAACTGTTGCGTGTTTAAGAAGCTCTGGAACAAGGTTTATGAGGCAACAGCTAATATAATTGATAATGTAACGTTTGCAGAATTGGCAGCTGAAGTTAAATCAAACAGTCAGTTTTTAGCGTATTCCATTTAAGGAAATAAAATAATGAATAAATATTTCATGATTCACACTGCGCAAATGATGTGTTACATGTGCATCCTCTGGGGAAGAGGAGGCCCGCCTATGTAATTATTCACACGGCATAAGTCATAGGATCGGATAACCCACTACCGCAGAGACTATTAAAGGTTGGTGGGTTTTTTATTGCCGCAGGAAGCGGCACACCGGACCTGTTCAATTAGGGCCGGGTGTAAGCAGGAAGCGGCACACCGGACCTGTTCAATTAGGGCCGGGTGTAAAAGCAGGAAGAAGTACGCCGGACTTTTCAGCTAAGGTCGGGTGTAAAATCGAATACCGGGAGGCAGAAATGAGTTTTAAAAAAAACATCATAAACGACGCGATTATAAAGGATATAAGTGATGCCGTCGGAGAATTATCGTACGGCACTATTATCATAACAGTTCATAATCAAAAGATCGCTCAGATTGAAGTATCTCAAAAAAAACGATTTGATGATGTTTGGAAGAGCGAGGGAGGAGGTGGTATTTAAAAAACCGGATTGGTTTTGCCGCTTATCCTGCAGCCAGTCTTTCGACAGGCTTGGGACGGGCAGGATGTTCCGCCGGTCAACCGGAAGCGTTTCAACGACAAACAAATTATAAATTTGCAAGGGAACACCAGTCCACTGGAAGGTCCTGCTCGTAAATCAGGAGATTTTAAAATGAAGGGCAAAAGCAAAGTTCAAGCAGTTATCTCAGGGTTGGTTCTTTTTGTTAATGTGGCCGCGGCCTATGCCGGTGTGCCGCTTAATAACGTGGAAGGCGTTGGTGGTATCGCGTTTAACCCGTTGGCGTATACGGCCGGTACGCCGTTCGATGTGAGCGAGAAAACAGCCGATGCAAATACGACCATCAAGGATTTGGTCAACAAGCCCCAGTTGGGGGGGTGGAGGATCAGGCTGAATGATGTAAAAGCGGATTGGACCACCCAAAGCGTGGCAACAACCTTCTTCGATCGTTTGGAGGTTTCTTATGGCAACGAAACGATCGCGCAGAGCGGCGCGAATAATATTCACAAGAACAACATCGGGTTGAAGGGCTTATTAGTGAAGGAGAATGCTGGCGATACGAAGTGGGTGCCGGCGGTTTCGGTGGGTGCGATTTACAAAGATACGTCATATGCCGTATCCGGAGGTGTGAACGATACGGGTTATGACTATTATGCTGTTGCCACGAAGCTTGTTACACAGCTTCCGAGGCCCGTTCTTCTTTCGGTCGGTGTTCGATCGACAGATGCCCGTTCCACAGGCGTGTATGGTTTCGGCACCAAGCGGGACCTGATCGGTTTTGGCAATGTTGACGTCATTCTTCCCGGCAATGTTGCCGTGGGGTTTGAATATCAGCAGGGCGCGCAGGTAACCGGTTGGAAGAATGCTGATTACTACGATGTTCATGCGGCTTGGCTTGCGAATAAAAACCTGACGCTCGTCGCCGCTTATGTCGACACGGGAAGCGCGACATCAGCAAGCAGGGTTGTTGGTTTGGGTGACGGTTTCGCGTTGAGCGCGCAGTACGCGTTCTAATCGTTTTTTTGACGGGAGAGGGACGCGCACGGGGCATCCTTCCCGTCTTTAAAAGAAGATGAAGCCTGTTCCGACTGAAAGAAGCATTCTGAGAAGGCAGTTAATTTTATAAAACCATGGATCGAGTGGGAATATCCTTTCGGTCCAAAAAAGAAGAAGGAGAATAAAATCGTGTCAAACGCAGACTTTAAAAACAATCTGAAGAGGGAAACGATCGCGCTTCATGGCGGTCAGGAAGCTGATCCGACAACCGGATCGCGCGCGGTGCCGATTTATCAAACGACATCGTATGTGTTCAAGAGCACGGAGCATGCGGCGAAATTGTTCGGCCTCGCCGAGTTCGGCAATATCTACACGCGTCTTATGAACCCGACGAGCGATGTGTTCGAAAAGCGTATCGCAGCGCTGGAAGGCGGCGTAGGCGCGCTTGCGGTCGCGAGCGGCCAGTCCGCCATTTCTTTGGCGCTGTTGAATATTGCCCGGAATGGCGACGAGATCGTTTCCGCAGATAACCTCTACGGCGGGACGTATAATTTGTTTCACTATACATTCCCCAAGTTCGGCATCAAGGTGAACTTCGTGAAGTCCAATGACCTTGCGGCGCTGGAGAAGGCGATTACACCAAAGACCAAGGCAGTTTACGCGGAATCGGTGGGAAATCCCAAGCTTGATGTCGCAGACCTGGAGGGTATTTCCCGGATCGCGCACAAGCACGGCATTCCGTTCATCCTCGATAATACGGTGACACCGTATCTTCTTAAGCCGTTCGATCACGGGGTGGATATCATTGTGTATTCCGCGACAAAGTTCATCGGCGGACACGGAACATCCTTGGGCGGGTTGATCGTTGATTCCGGAAAGTTCGACTGGACCAATGGCAAATTTCCGCTTATTTACGGGCCGGATCCGAGTTATCACGGGATCAACTTTGTGGATGCCTTGAAACCCCTTGGAAATATCGCCTATATTATCAAGGCGCGCGTGACGTTGTTGCGTGACCTTGGCCCTGCGATATCGCCGTTCAATTCGTTCCTGTTCCTGCAGGGAGTTGAGACGCTGCATCTTCGTTTGCCTCGTCATTCTGAAAATGCGTTGGCGGCAGCAAAGTATCTGAAAAAACATCCCAAGGTGACCTGGGTCAATTATCCCGGTCTTGAAGACAGCGCCGAAAAGGAACGCGTGAAAAAATATCTTCCGATCGGTTCCGGTGCAATTCTTGGTTTCGGGATCAAGGGCGGAGCCGAGGCGGGAAAGACGTTCATCAATTCGCTGCAGCTTATTTCGCATTTGGCGAACGTCGGCGATGCGAAGTCGCTGGCGATACATCCCGCAACGACTACGCATCAACAGCTGTCCAGCGAGGAACAATTAGCCACCGGGGTCACGCCTGATTTTATCCGGCTCTCAATAGGCATTGAGCATATTGATGATATTATCGCCGACGTTGAACAGGCTTTAGCTAAAGTATGAATATAGGGGGTCCGGCCTCAACAGTCATCGCAGTCAAATAAATGGCCGGGGTCTGGCACCATATATTATATTGTGAGGTGTTTATGGTATTTAAC
Organism: Candidatus Omnitrophota bacterium; assembly: GCA_038222225.1. Classification (GTDB taxonomy): domain Bacteria; phylum Omnitrophota; class Gorgyraeia; order Zapsychrales; family JANLHA01; genus JAKLFA01. The sequence continues at coordinate 1,555 of JBBRHV010000003.1, read as the reverse complement.
GACATACTAGAATTAATTGGAAATACGCCAATTGTTGAAGTCAAGAGTTTTAACATTGGACCGTGCCGTCTTCTTTTAAAACTCGAAAACATGAATCCGTCCGGGGCGATTAAAGACCGGATCGGACTATCCATGATCGAAACGGCGGAAAAACAAGGCAAAATCAAAAAAGGCGGTATCTTGATCGAGGCTACGGCCGGCAATACGGGGCTTGGCCTCGCGCTGGTCGCGGCGAAGAAAGGTTACCGTTTGCTTTTGGTTATTCCGGATAAGATGAGCCAGGAGAAGATCGCTTGTCTTAAAGCCATGGGCGCAGAGATTATTATGACGCGCTCTGATGTCGAGAAAGGGCATCCGGAATATTATCAGGATTATGCCTTGCGTTTTTCGCGGGAGATCCCGAATTCATTCTATGTGTGGACCAGTTTAACAATCCCGCGAATGCATTGGCCCATGAAACAACAACCGGTCCCGAGATTTGGGAGCAATTGAATGACCAGAAGCTCTATAGTGAATTAAAATATTATCAAAATGCGGCAGGAGCTGTTCCGGGCCCGTGGGATTCTTGGCTGGCCTTGCGCGGTCTTAAGACGCTGGCAATAAGAATGAAAGCGCACGAGGAGAACGCGCTGTATTTGGTGAAATATTTGTCCAAGCATCCCAAGATCGGGCGCGTGTATTATCCGGGGATAGTTTCAAGCAATAATTATTCGATCGCCAAGAAGCAGATGCATGGTTTTGGCGGCATGCTTAGTTTTGAATTGGAGGGAGATCGTCAAGCGGTTGATAGATTTTTCAGTCATTTAAAACTTTTTACTTTGGCAGAGAGTTTGGGGGGTGTTGAGTCGCTTATTTCATATCCGGCGGGGATGACGCATAGCTCTATGCCGCGCGAAGAAAGGCTTAAGCGTGAGATAACGGATAATTTAATTCGGGTTTCTGTCGGCATTGAAGATAAAATTGATTTGAAAAACGATATAGCCCACGTGTTAGTTTTTGTCTAATTTTTTAAAATAGGAGAAGCTTCCGCTTGCTTCAGGAGATATGATTTATTTTAGTATTTCAGCGGCTGGCAGCGATACTAACGACTGGGGCACTTTGAAAGGCTCAATTAATTGGGAATCTAAAAACAGCAATGCCGTTCCTGAACCGGCAACGCTGGCGTTGTTCGGTGCGGGGTTGACCGGTATGGCGTTAAGAAAGCGTAAAGTTTAGCGATTTTTAATGTAGGCAGTTTAAAAGGGCTCTTCATTCATTTGAGGAGCCTTTTTTGTTTCAAAGTTATTCTGTTGAAATATTGACATCTTAAAAGCAGACAAGTAATGTAATAATATCAATATACTTCAGGACAACTTATGACAATAAAAAGCGGTTAACGTTAATTAAGGCAATCTCTATTTCAGGGTTGTCTTTTTTGGATTCTGGAAAAAGTTTTATGAAGAAGGAGCTTAAAGAGAGATAGCCGGTATGAAGAATTTGGGCATAAGCGAGGCTCACGGGAGAGCGATAAACGCGCGTTGTTGAATCAATTATACGGTTTGCGTTGTTTGTTCTT
>JBBRHV010000002.1:0-100574 GCA_038222225.1 Candidatus Omnitrophota bacterium | reverse complement strand
GCCGAATCGGGTCAGGACATGACCTGAAGCATCTTTCGGGTGCCGATGAACGGTGCATCAATGAAGAGCTTGCCAAGCTTTGGTTTCAGGAGGATGCGTAATCAGCGGGGTGAGAATGTTTTTTGATTCTGTTTTTTATGTTTTTGAGCGGGCCGGCCTTGCGGTGATGTTTTTTATGCGCAGTTTGGGATGCATTTTGTCCGGGCGATTGCGCTGGAAAGATATTTTCAAGGAGGTCTATGAGCAGGGCATTGAGACCGCCGTTATTGTGGCGATGACGTCCTTTGCGACAGGCGCCGTGTTGGGGTTGCAGGGATATGTGATGCTGACGCAGTTTGGCGCTCGGGAATATGTGGCGCATTTGGTTGCGTTGTCGTTGGTCCGGGAATTGTCGCCGGTTTTTACATGTTTTATTTTTTCCGGCAAGGCCGGTGCGCGCATGGCGGCGGAACTTGGAAGCATGAATGTGAACGATCAGATTTTAGCCACGAGGACCCTCGGTGTTGATCCAATCGAATTTTTAGTTGTTCCGAGAATGGTTGCCTGTTTTTTAGTTTTGCCGGGCCTGGTTGTGCTCTCTGAGGTGTTCGGGATTTTCGGCGGGTATGCCGTCGGGGTTTTTGATGCGGGGGTCCCGAGCGCGTCCTATATTCAGCAAACGCTGACGTCGATCCGTTTTGTGGATTTTTTCAGCGGGTTTATCAAGACATTGTTTTTTGCGGTATTTATTGCATGGGTATGTTGTTTTCAGGGGTTTTATACGAAAGGCGGGTCCTTGGGCGTCGGGCGTTTTACCACGAGGGCCGTGGCGCTTTCGTATATTATTGTCGTGATCTCAAATACCGTGTTGACAAAAATTATTTTAACGTTTTGGGGATAACTGAAGGAGGGCCCAACGGTGCGTAGACAGCGTTATATTTTCGGCATATGTTTTGTATTCTGTTTGATGACTCTTGGGTGCGCCGTTATAAGAAACAATGAGGGGCGCATGGGAAGATATGCGTTTCTTGAGAAGGAAGCCGGCTGGATCTTGGAGGGTGAGCCGATTGAGTTTGAGGGGCAGATGTGGTATCCAGAGGATGGCATTGATATTCTATTGGACGCTGAAGTTATTTTAAGAGGAGAATATCGAGGGGTGCAGATTTTTACGGCACGTACCGATGTGAAACCGTTCCATCGTCTGTACACAAAATTTGAACATAATAAATTCAGAATATTTAAGGCGCATCATGATCCGCGTTGAAGGACTGACAAAATTTTTCGGCAGACAGCGCGTGCTGGATGATATTCATCTTCAGGTGAAGGCGGGTGAGTTGCTGGTTGTTTTGGGAGAAAGCGGGTCAGGGAAAAGCGTTCTTTTGAGGCATCTGATCGGCCTGGAGACGCCGGACAAGGGTAAGGTCTTCATTAAGGATGTGGATATTTCAGTGCTATCGGAGGCAAAACTTCTAAAGGTCCGTCGGGATATCGGGTATCTATTTCAGGATGGTGCGTTATATGATTTTATGAGTGTTGAGGAGAACGTCGCTTTTCCGCTGATTGAACATACGAAGACGCCGATGAAGGACGTTTATCAGAAGGTACACGAACTTCTGGAGATTGTTGGATTGTCGAACGCCAAGACGAAGTTTCCTTCGGAATTAAGCGGCGGGATGCGTAAACGGGCAGCGCTTGCTAGGGCCGTTGTCTTAGGCTCCAAGATCGTGCTGTGTGATGAGCCGACCTCAGGCCTGGATCCGATCAAAAGCCGGGAGATTTCGGATCTGATCAAAGAAATTTCGCAGCGGCTTAAGAGCACAATGGTCGTAGCGTCGCATGATATCATGAATGCCTTTCGGATCGCGGATCGAGTGGCATTGCTGAAGAACGGAAAAATCTGTATTGAGGGAAGCCCTCAGGATTTGCGTAATTCGCAGGATCCAGTTCTTCAAGAATTTTTAACGGAACAATATTCCTGCGGATGATTTGAGGAGGATTAAATGAATCGGAAAGACCAGGTTAAGAGGATCGTTGCCGGTATTTTTTTGTTTTTTTCTATTGTGCTGATCGTGGGTGTTGTCTTTACGATCGGCTTGCAGAAGGGCTTTATGGAGCCGAAATTTAAAATGAGCGTTTTGTTTCGGAAGGTCGGAGGCCTGATGGTTGGGGCGCCGGTTCGTTTGTCGGGGGTGACGGTGGGAACGGTTTATGACATTGAGTTTTTGGATGACGAAGTGCTGGGACGGGGGGTGAAGGTTGTGGTTCAAATTTTTACGAAATATGAAAATCAAGTCCATAAAACCGTGGATATCGCAGTCGACACGGAAGGCGTGTTAGGGCAAAAGATTGTAGAGATTACGACCAGCCCAGACGCCTTTTTGGAGGATTTGAGTCATCCGTTTATCGGAGAAGATCCGATTGAGGCGGGAGATTTGGCGGAAAGCTTCGGCAATACGGCAGATGCGTTATTGCACACATCCGAAAGAATCGGGGTTGTTTTTGAAGAAATCGAGGATATCAGCCGGACCACAAACCGGTTGTTGCAACGCATTGAACAGCGGGTGATTGAAGGGAATTTGTTCAAAGTTTTTTGATCTCAAAGATGATTTCTAAAGAGGAGGACAGGAGATGTTTATTTTTGCAAATTTTATTTCAGCCTTTGCGGAGATCCTAAATCTTGTTTTGCAGCTTGCTATTTGGCTTATTATTGCACGGGCGTTGACATCATGGGTCAATGCTGATCCCTATAACCCGATCGTCTTTTTTTTATATAAGACCACTGAACCGGTGCTTCTTCCGGTCCGGCGGAAGCTTCCTTTAAGCGCGATTGATCTGTCGCCGATTATTGTGATTTTTGTTATTGTCTTCGCACAGATTTTTTTGGTGCAGAGCCTTAAAGATTTGGCGCTCTATTTACGGCATCTCTGAGATAAGACTTGCAAAGAAGAGGATTTTACGATATATATTGCTGTACGCTTATAAATAATATTATTGTTAAAGGAGTTTATCATGTTAGGCCAGATGAAACAGTTCATGGAAATGAAAAAGCAGGCCGATCGCATTAAGAAAGAATTGGATGCGATTACGGTAGACGTGTGTGAGGTCCCGGGCATTAAGATTCAGATCACGGGGTCGCAGACGGTTAAATCGATTACGATTGAAGAAAATTTGCTGAAGCCCGAGCGTCGGGAACAGATTCAGAAAGAGCTGCTCAGAAGCGTGAATGCTGCCATTAAGAAGGCGCAGAACACAGCAGCGCAGAAAATGGCATCATCGATGCCTATGGGATTTTAAGCGGGGGCAACTTCAAGAAAGGGAGGGGTTTATGCCTTACGATCCATCATTAGATGTGGCGTTGTTTAAGCAGGTTAAGGAGTTCGACGGAACTCGAGTGACCGTTGGGATTTTTCAGTACAACGGGGGTGAAAAGAAACTGCAGATTTCTCGCGAAAATAAAAATCAGGCGGATGAATGGCGTTTTGCCAAATTAGGCCGTTTGAACCGTGAGGAAACGGAACAGGTGCTTCCGCTTTTATCTGAAGCTTTAAAACAAATGTAATAAGTGGATATGTGGAGGAGAGCCAATGGCGGAAGTCTATTTAACGCGTGGGGGGTTTGAGAAGCTTCGTAAAGAGCTTGAGTACCTCAAAACCACGAAGCGTCGTGAAATATCAAAGGCAATTGGTGAAGCCCGTCTACAGGGTGATCTATCTGAAAATGCCGAGTATGATGCGGCGAAAGAAGCCCAGGGGTATTGTGAAGCGCATATTGTTGAGCTTGAAGGAAAACTGTCCAATGTCCGGATCATTGAGGACTTGAATATTCCTTCCGACAAGGTTTATATCGGGGCGTATGTCACGTTGGTGGACCTGGATACGTCGGAAGAGGTTCGATACATGCTGGTTTCCCCTGAAGAGGCGGATTTTGAGGCCAAGAAGCTGTCAATGATGTCGCCTATTGGCAAGGGTTTGATGGGAAGGGCTGTCGGCGAAAAGGTTAAACTTGAAGTTCCCGCCGGGATGCTGAGTTATGAAATCTTAAAGATAGAACGTCCATAAAGAGCTGCAAGATTCCTGAAGAGGCAAGGCGCGTGTATATGTTTGCCTTGCCTTTTTTTATGGTGGCGAATTCTGAGAAAACATTCGTCAGTAAAGACAGTTTTATTGAACGGGTAGATGAAATATGGAAAGTTTCCTCTTTGATTTAACGGTGATCTTAGTCGGGGCAGCCGTATTATCTTTTCTGGCGGTTCTATTAAAGCAGCCTATTATTATCGCGTACATTGCCTGTGGGATGCTCTTGGGGCCGTCGGGCATGGCCTGGATCAAAAATTTCGATTTTGTCGAAGACATTTCTCATTTGGGGATCACCCTCCTTCTTTTTTTGGCGGGATTATGTCTGCACCCGCAGAAACTCATTGAACTTTTTCGGAAAACAGCATTTGTGACGCTGATCAATTGCGGGGCTTCTTTTTTGATCGCCTTTCTTTTTGCCTTGGTTTTTCGTTTCGCTTTAGCGGATAGTGTCTGTATCGCTTTAGCGCTGATGTTTTCAAGCACCATTTTAACGGTCAAGCTTCTCCCGACGACAAAGCTTCATCAGCAGCGTATGGGGGCGGTGTGTATCAGCATTCTGATTATGCAGGATCTTTTGGCGATCGCGGTTTTGGCGTTGATCCGGTGCATCGGCGCTCCGCAAGGAGCGGTGGTGAGTTTTCTTTTGTTGTTTTTAAAGCTTTGTGTTTTTATTGGGATTCTTGTGCTGTTTGATCAGCTTGTTTTGAAGCGGATCATGCGTAAAGTGGACCGTTTTCATGAGATGCTGTTTGTGCTGGGAATTGCTTGGTGCTTCGGGGTCGCCTCGGTTTCTAATGCGCTGGGGCTTTTTTATGAGACCGGTGCATTCTTCGCCGGGGTTGTGCTGGCCAGCCACAAAATCTCTTTGTTTATATCAGAGAAATTAAAACCGTTGAGAGACTTTTTTTTGGTGTTGTTCTTTTTTTCGCTGGGGGCGCGAATCGATTTTTTAGTCATGCGCAGCATCTTTCTTCCGGCCTGTCTGTTGACAGGTATTTTTGTTTTCGTGAAACCGTTTCTGTTTGAGAGATGCTTTATTCTGACCGGAGAAAGTGCGGATTTTTCTCGCGAGACCGGTGCGCGTTTGGGTCAGCTGAGTGAGTTTTCGCTTTTGGTTGTCCTTTTGGCATACGAACTTGGGCATATGACCGGCCAGGCTTCTCAGTTGGTCCAAGCCGTGACGATTTTGAGTTTTGTGATTTCAAGTTATCTTGTTGTACTCAAATATCCGACACCCATCGGAACCAAAGAAGAATTGATTCGTGATTAAGAGATCGCCAATGTTTGTTTTTCAGGGGCTTTTTGAAAGGAGATGCGGCATGTTTAAAAGACTATGTTTTTTTTCGCTGACGATGTCCGTTTGCTGTTTGACGGCCTTTGCGCAGCCGTCGGATGAGTGGTCAGGGGGAACAGCCCCAGCGAAAGCAGAGGCGGGTAAGGTTGAAGTTTCGCGGAACGGATCAGCCAAGGTAATTAAGACTTTTTATTCTGACGGGTCGCTTTATTCGGAAATGAGCTTTGTTTGGAGCCTTCCGCATGGCGAGTTTAAGATCTTTTATTCCAACGGGCAAGTGTATGAACGGGGTGAATATTTTCTAGGATTCAAGATCAAGAGAGAACTTTTTTATGAGGATGGTGTCGCAAAAAGTCCGGAGATTGAGGCATTGGAACGCAAACTCCGTGCGGTGGATATGAGAAGTAATGTTCATATGCATAATCAGGCGGATCTTTTTTTCGATCTGGCACGGGGATATCTCAAAGACGGCCGCAAGAAAGAGGCGCGGGAAACCCTTGAAGAGGGAATTCGGTTGGCGCCGTTTTATTGCGAAGGACAGCTGATGTTGGCGGAAATGGACATGCAAGACGGCTATCTGCCTCAGGTAGTTGAGCGGCTTCAATTTATTAGAAAAGATTGCAAAGATAAGAAGTTGCTTAGCCGTGCCGAAAGATTGCACGTTGAGTATGCCATTTTGGGCGATGGGCAAGCCGACCTGTTGCTTAACCGTGCCGAAAGATTGGCCGTTGAGGATGCCGTTTTGGACGATGGACAAGCCGACCAAAAGTTGCCGTATATTAATAAGGTGTTGTATGTGGCTGTAACAGCTAATGTGCCCAAAGAGATCAGCGGTGGGATCATTAAAAAGGTGATACAGCAATATGCCGTTGAGGTCAGGTTGTTGGATAATCCGTATGTAGCGCCGGAAGACCTTCTTGCTCAAAGTCAGGAGCGCTATTTGGATCTCATCATACAACGGGCTTTCGCAAAATTGACATTCGAACAGCTGAATTCTATTTTGAAAAAAACGGAGATGGAAGGGCGCCCTCAAAGCCTTGAGCAGAAAAATTTTTTTTATGAGGCGTATATCGCGCAGACAGAGGGAGCGCAGTCTTTGGTGTATCGGAAAAATGCACTCAGCCAGCAGCTGGATGCCGATCTCATGTTGAATGCGGCGATTCCCGTTTATCAGGCTCTTTTAGATGATGCGCAGACACTTGGAGTTTTGATTTTGACAGAACAGGATATCCGGGCAGATGATTTGAATTATCTTTTTGGCACGGCAGATATCCCGAAAAGGATCGGTCTTATGAGTTTTGCCCGATTTACGGCAGACCGTCCGTCCTTAGAAAAATTGTTGGACCGCTCGGTGAAGCAGGCGTTTTCAACAGTCGGATTTATTGCCGGGATCGGCCGCTGCACCATGCCGGATTGCGCTCGTGCATATCCGCACAGTTTGGCCGAGCATGACAAAAAGGGAAAGAAGATCTGTAATATCTGTCTTCAGAACCTGGCGGAAGTTTACCGGAATACTAAAAATTAGAACTCAACGATCGGTGAAGTGTTTTTATGGCTAAGATTCTTCTTGTTAGAACCCGCATCGAAAGTGCAGATTGCCCCCATGGGATTCCTCCCATGGGATTGCTGTATTTGGCCTCCTATCTCAGGCGGGATCCTCAGCATCAGATCCAGATCCTGGATATGCGCACGACACTGATGTCTCCCGAAGACGCTGGAGAACAGGTGAGGGCGTATGGACCGGATCTTGTCGGCATCAGCAGCCTCTCATTAGAGGAAAGCATTTTAATGAAGACGGCGCGGGAGATCAAAAAATGGCGCCCGGATTGCCCGGTCATTGTGGGAGGTCCTTATGTCAACAGCGCTAAGGAACAATTGCTGAATAATTCCGATCTGGATTATCTGGTTTTGGGAGAGGGGGAGCTGACGTTTCCCGAACTCGTTCAGGCCATCTGTCAAAAGAACGATCCTCAGAATATTCAGGGCATCGCCTACCGCCGGAATGGCGGGGTTGTGAAAACGCCGGCGCGTCCGTTCATGGAGAATTTGGATGAGTTGTTGTTCCCCAGCTGGGACCTGATCGATCTCAAGACATATTTTAATTTACCAAGATTTATGCGGTTCTCACCGGTTGCTGGGGTCCCGTTTATGCCGGTTATGACGTCGCGGGGATGTCCTTATCGATGCGTGTATTGCCATAATATTATGGGAAAAAGGTTCAGGGCGCGTTCGGCGGAGAACATTTTTCAAGAGCTCAGGATCTTATATGAGGATTACGGGATCCGGGAATTTGAGTTTATTGATGATTGTTTCAACCTTGACAAAGACCGGGTTCATCAGTTGTGCGACAGGATCATCGCTTCCGAGATGAAGATCCATATGTGTTTTCCCAACGGACTGAGGGGAGATCTTTTGGATGAACCCACGCTTAGAAAATTGAAAGACGCAGGCGCTACTGAGATCAGCTTTGCTCCCGAAACGGGATCTGAGCGCATTCAAAAGCTGATCAAAAAAAATGTTAACCTTCCGAAACTGCAGGAGGCGATCGCTACCGCTGTGAAGGTCGGAATTCACGCGCATGGATTTTTTATGCTGGGATTCCCGACTGAAACGAAAGAGGACCTGGACCTAACCCTGGAATTCATCAAGAAGACGAGGATGCATACGGCAGATTTTTTTATTGTCAATGTTTTTCCAGAAACTGAACTTTTTGAAATGGCGAAAGCCTTGGGAAAAGAACTGCCGGATGAGTACAGCAGCATTGATTTTCATAACACGCAGTTTCATGTGGGCGAGGTTTTGACCAAAGAGCTGTTGTTTTACCAGCGTAAATTTTTTATGGCCTTTTATTTTCATCCGGGACGTTTGATGCGCCTGTTTACAAGTCCGGTAATTAAGAAACGGTATTTATTTTTTTATGCGTGGTTGTTTTTTCGTCGAGTCGTTTTGCGTAGAAGATGACCGGACGGCTATTTTTTGTCTGAGAGGACGGCTGCCCCGAGCCAGATCACAAACAGCGGAAGAAGAGAGATCAGGATTCTCCAGAGTGTTACCGTGACCCACCAGGTAATTTCAAAGTAGGTGTTCACCCAGTAGTAGGCCAGGACAATCCCCAGATAGCTGACGAGAAATATGGCGATCGCAAAAAATTTTTTTTGAAAACAGGATTTGAGGTGAGTGAGCATTCCTGCAAACAGGACGATCCACAGGCCGGCCCATTTCTCCTGAGAGAGTTCAACCAGGAAATACCCCAGGATCAGCTGCAGGCGCAGCCAGGACGAAGGCTTGCCGGCCGAGGTGAGGCCGTTGATAAATGTTTGGTTTCCCGGGGAGAACAAGAATTTGAAGAGGAATGTTGGGAGAAAGAAGATCAGGGCGGAGGCAATCAGCCAGAGAACTGGTTTCCACGCCCGTTTTTGAAGAAGGAGAAGGGCGGTGCAGATCATCAGGATCAGGCCGGCGGCCACGGTGCCTTCCGGCTTTGTGAAACTCAAAAGGCCCAGGAACGTTCCCGTCAGGCCGAAGAACGCGGGCCGGTTTTCGTTCATGGCAAAAAGAAAAGAGACCAGAGTGCAGCAAAGGAAAAACCCGAGCACATGATCGCAGTATTGGCTCGTTGTTAAGAGCATGTAATGCGCATTAAGAAACGGAAAAATGGCGGCAGCCGCAGACCATTTGGATTTGGTCAGCTCATAAAGGGTCCCGAAAATAAGAGCGGCCGTGGCGATGTTAAAAACGGTCCCGGTTAAAAAAGGGACGAAGGGGGTGGTGTCATTTGAAAAAGTCCATCCCCAGACATTGATCAGCGGCAAGAGCAAGGGATAGTGGGGACTCGAGCGCCAGAGCACAGGGTCAAACATATTTTTCCATTCGCCGGTCGATTCAAAAAGGAATTTTGCTTTGAAATTCCAGACCTGCCAGGCATCCCATCCTCCGAAGGGAAAAAAATGTCCGTAAATATAGCTGATGATCCCTACCAACAAAAGCGTGAGCGAAAAAAGTCCGATGTCAGGCAGCGAAGACTCCCGGATCAGAGAGGGCCGTCTTTTTTGGATAACATACTGATGAAGGGTCATCCCGAGAATCAATACGGCATGGGTCAGCAAGGCATAAAGTTTGAAATATTTTTGGAACAGCAAAAAGCTGCTGAAGGCGATCAGGCTGCTCAATCCCAAGCCTAAACCCAGAGCGAGAGCGCATTTGATGAAGAACCGGAGTCGGGTACCATTCAGATAGTAATTGAGGACCAGTATTCCAAGTGAGAATGAGATGATATAGGGAAAAAAGTTTTTGATCATGGGAAGTCGGGGTTTTGGGTTAATAAAATGTTAAACTGATTTCCTTTGAGCGGTTTTAGGTGGTGCTGTTTGATGAGCTCAAGGGATTGGGACAGAGAGGACGCATTCACGAGAACGAAGCGCAGGTTTGGATTATTAAAGTCTAGAATGATAGGGGCCAGAACATATTGGGCTTGGGCAAATTCAGCGGCCGCGATTTTTTCATCAAGGCTTTGGTCAGTAAGATATCCGATCCGTTGCGAATTTTTTAAAAAGGGTTTAAGCCCGGCAAATTTGGCTCCCAGGAAGGAGCTTGCCCCTTTTCCATATTTCCGATAAAGGCTTTGTATTTGTTTATGGCTGCTAAGCAAGTTAAAGGCTACAGACACAAAAAAGCAGAGAAAAAAAGCGAATTTTATTATTTTTTTCAGCATGTTTTCCTTTTATGCTCAAAGTTTTTTTATTCTAGCATAAGTTTGTTTTTCTGTCAGCGAAGACTGTTCTTTTTTCCAAAATCCCAATAAAAGACTTTTGTTTTAATATATAAATAAGTATAATGATTATAATTTACAACAGAATGCATGTTCTTGGGTTTAAAGAAAGGGGAAAGCGTGGTTTCAATAGGCGTTATCGGCTGTGGCCATTGGGGGCCGAATCATATTCGTATTTTTAATCAGCTTCAAAATTCTCAGGCATTACTGTGTGCTGACCTGGATCAAACACGCCTTGAAAAGATTCAGGGCCTTTTTCCTGAAGTGAAGGTTACAACTCATTATAAAGAAATTTTGGAAAATCCGGATATTCAGGCCGTTTGTATCGCTTCTCCCACAAATACACATTATCAAATCTCGAAGGAAGCGCTTCAGGCAGGCAAACATGTTTTTTGCGAAAAGCCTTTGGCGATGAAACCGGAAGAATGCCTTGAGCTCAAAGCGTTGGCGGAGAAGACAGGCTTGATTTTAATGGTTGGGCATGTTTTTGTTTTCAACCAAGGCATTTTGAAACTGAAAGAATATATTGATTCCGGAGAGTTGGGAACCATTCAATACGCGCATGCCATCCGCACTAACCTGGGCCCATTCCGTTATGATGTGAATGCTTTGTGGGATTTGGCGCCGCATGATATTTCGATTTTTAATTTTTTGTTTGATGCCTGTCCGGTGAATGTCTCCGGCCGCGGTCAGAAATGCTTGGGGTCAAATCTGGAAGATGTCGCTTTTGCCACATTGGAATATCCGAATAAGATCATTGCCAATCTTCATGTCAGCTGGCTGGATCCTAAAAAGGTGCGCCAGATTACGATCGTCGGTGATAAAAAGATGATTGAATGGGATGATTTGGATAATCTCGGCCCGATTAAACTGTATGACAAACACGTTGAGCGCACAGCTCATTTCTATGAATCGTACGGTGAGTTTCAATTGCTTTCGAAGGAAGGCGATATTACCATTCCGAAATTAGGATTCAGTGAGCCGCTAAAGACGCAGGCGCAGTATTTTGTAGAATGTGTTGAGCGTGGCGTTCATCCGGCTTGCGCGGACGCGCAAAAGGGGCATGATGTGGTGCGCACGCTCTGCGCGGTTCAGGAATCGATGGAGATGGGTGGAGCTCCGGTTACGATCAAAGGATAAAATGATGGCGGATTTTTTCCAGCATGAGAACGCGTTGGTTCACCCAGGGGCCCGTGTCGGACGCGGAACGCGGATTTGGGCATTTACCAATATTCAGGAAGGGGCGGTCATTGGCGATGGGTGCAATATTTGTGACGGGTGTTTTGTTGAGGGCGGAGCAGTGGTCGGGAATCATGTGACGCTCAAGAACGGAGTCTATGTGTTTAAAGGTGTTACACTCGAGGATGATGTGTTTTGCGGGGCGCAGACGTCTTTTATTAATGACCGTTTTCCGCGCAGTCATCGTAAGGATCAGTGGATTTTGGAGGAAACGCGTGTCAAACGAGGAGCCACCATCGGAAGCGGATCGACGTTGTTATGCGGTTTGACGGTCGGAGAATTTGCATTTATTGGCGCGGGAAGCGTTGTCACGCATGATGTGGGCAATCATATGATTGTTTGGGGAAACCCGGCCAAGGTTCAGGGGTTTGCCTGTCAGTGCGGACAAAAATTATCCGCTGAGCTTGTCTGCGGGTGCGGATTAGTCTATCAGCGGTCAGGTGATGGCTTGTCCCTAAGGGAGTAAAGATTCTATGATGCGAAAGCATGATGCGGTCGTTTGTCCTATTGCCTATAACGAGCTCACAAAGCTTGAAAATGCCATTCAGCGGTTTCTCAATGCTCCGGTTCGCGATGCGGTGGATTATGTGGTCATAGATGATGGTTCGACCGATGGAACAACCGCTATGATCAATTCGTTTAAAGAGCAGGGAGTTTCAGCAGTACGTCATGATGTCCGCCGGGGCGTTGGAGCGGCTATTCGTACGGCGATCCATTTTGCCAAGAGCCAGGGGTATCGGACGATCGTGATCATGGCCGGAAATGATAAAGATGACCCGCATGAGATCCCGCTTTTGCTGTCGCCGTTGTCTGATCAGGGCTTTGAAATCGTTCAAGGCTCCCGTTATGTTGGAGGAGAGCGCATCGGTGGAGATATGCCTCTTTATCGTAAATGGGCGACTCGTTTGCATCCTTTTTTAATGAGTATTCTGACAGGGGTCAAGGTGACTGACAGTACCAACGGGTTTCGGGCGATGCAGCTGTCCCTCTTTGATGATCAGGAAATCAACATTGACCAAGATTGGCTGAATGCTTATGAACTGGAACCCTATATTTTATATAAGGCCATCAAACACGGGCACCGTTTTAAAGAAGTTCCGGTCACTAAGATTTATCCGCCCCGTGAATTGGGTTATACAAAAATGAAACCAATCAGCGGGTGGTGGAGTATTTTAAGGCCGCTGATTTTGTTAGGTTTACGTATCCGCCATTAGGAGCGCTGGAACATGAGTATGAGAAAATGTCCGAGTTGCGGCGTGACATTTGTGGAAGAGGAGCGCACGCGGTGTTTGTATTGTGACACGCTTTTGATGGCATCAGACGATGAAAATCCTGATTTGCAAGAGCAACATCAGGTTGATTTTTTCAATGGGGCATATGATCCGGTCATTCAGCAGGTTGTCGGGGACCGTCAGATCGGAATACATACGCGGTTACAGTTTATTGTAGCCAGTTATTTTCGGACGCGGACGTTTCATTTTATGCATCTGTTCAGCCGGAAGGATTTCTTGAAGGGAAAGGTGTTCCGGCGTCCCTTTATTCAGTCGATCGGGTGGGCATCGTTGCTGATATTGCCATGGCTGTTTGTCAATATTGTGGATACGATCTATTGCCGTCTTTCTTATTGCAAGTATTGCCCTCAATGCGGGTGGAAATTTTATAAATTCCAGCGGCCCCGGCAAGATGAACATAATCACCGTGAATGTTCTTATAACAGAGAATATCAAAAAGTGATTGATGAGATTTTAAGCGGTGATATTCTGCGGCACGAGAAGGAGCTCAGGAGTTTGGGAAAGATGAAAAGATCTGCCGGATACACCAGCGCATACTGGGATCTGTGCGCGAAAAAAGAATATTTTTCGAGCGTTTTGGATATCACATGTATTTGGTTTTCGATCGGGTTGTGGATTTTAGTTCTTATTTGGATAAGTCTTCCGGCAACGGTTATGTTTGTGGCGGTGATTCAAGGACAATAAAGAGTTTAAAAGGAGGATTTTATGAAATATGGCATGTTGCTCTTAATGTGTGTTCTGCTGGCCGTCGGCTGCAGTTTCGGCGAGCGGCCGGTGCAGTCTTTCATTGAGAATCCCCCGAATGTTTTGAGAGATACGGCATTTACTGAATATCAGCAAAAGCTGGATGCCGTTGAAAGCCGGTATTTGTCCGGAGAGGCTACCTATGCGGAATATGTGACGGAAAAAAAAGAGATCGAGGAAGGCTACAGCCGGAAGGTTGGGCGCCGAGATAAAATCATGCAAGGAGAATAGTTTTCATGCGTCTTTACGGAAAGAATCCTGTGATCGAACGTCTGAAGTTCAATCCACAGAGTATTAAAAAAATTTATATTGAAATAGGCCATGCAGATGCCGGGTATATTTACAAGAAGGCGAAGAAGTCGGGAATCGCCGTCTGTCCTGTGCCGAAGAGCAAAATTCAGAAGCTGGCCCGGAGTGTCAATGCCCAAGGGATTTTAGCGGATATTGGGGATTACCCTTATGTTGAGTATGATGAGCTGTTGGGACAGGTGCTGAAGAAAAATCTGGTTTTGGTTTTTCTGGATGGGCTGAACGACCCGCAAAATTTTGGGGGTATTCTTCGCAGTTGCGGATGCTTCGGAGGGTTTGCTGTTGTTTTACCGACGCATGATTCGGTGGCTGTCACCGAAACCGTTTTGCGTGTGGCCTGCGGCGGAGAAAATTATGTGCCGATTTCCAAGGTCGCAAATTTAGGGAGAGCCTTAAATCAGGCCAAAGACAAGGGAATCTGGATTTCCGGGACGGTGGTTGATGAAGGGGAGAGTATTCTTGATGCGAAATTGCAGTTTCCTTTAGGCATTGTATTTGGGTCCGAGCAGAAAGGCGTCCGTGCGGTGACGCGAAAGTTGATTGATCAAACGTTGACGCTTCCTATGGCGCAGCCGCGCATGTCCTTAAATGCGGCGCACGCGGCAACGGTGTTTTGTTATGAAATCATGCGTCAGAAACAAGGAAAGAGATAAGTTGTGATGGGTAAGAAAAGCCAGAAAGCAACATCGCGGGAGATGAAGGGCGCTTTAGATTTTTTTGCTGAGGCCGGTCTGCTCAAGCGCGTGAAGCGCAGCGGCTGGTGGGTGGCAGGGATTAAAGATCCGGAAAGTGTTGCCGATCATTGTTTCCGTACGGCAGTCATCGGCTATTATATGGCGTTCATGGAGGGGGTTGATCCCTATAAAGTGGTCACCATGTGTCTTTTTAATGATATTCATGAAGCGCGCATTAATGATTTGCACAAGATGGGCCATTATTATATTGATTTCAAACAGGCAGAGAAGAAAGTCTTTCAGGATCAGATCTCTTTTTTGAATGAGCGCGTAAAGCAGCCCTTAAAGGCGGCCCGTGACGAATATGATACGCAAACATCTCAGGAAAGCATTGTTGCCCGGGATGCCGATATTTTAGAATGTCTGGTTCAGGCGCGTGAGTATTTAGATATGGGTTTTCCTGAGGCCGAACATTTTTTTGAGCGGGCCCCGGAGCATCTTCATACTAAGATCGCGCAAGAGCTTTGGCGGAACTTGAAATCATGGGACAGCAGTCAGTGGTGGCAAGCGGTTGTTAAATTTGAACGTTAAGGAGATTCCATGAAACGGATCGGAATCGCAGCCAGTCGAATGGCTAAAGGAGATTTGCTTTTATATAATGGGGTCGTTATGGCGATTACGTTTGTTTGCGCCCTGTTTCTTTTTCTTTTGGCCGGGATCCCGACGATGCTGGCTCTTTTGGTGATCGGTTATATTGTGAATGGGGCTTCGCCTCACGGGCTGGGACAGGAATGGTGGGGAGTCATCAGCCTGTGTATGATGTCATTAACAGTGGTGATTGCGGGCTTTGCCTTGGTTGCGTTGGTTTCAAACATGAAATTTAAAAAGAATTAAGACTTGATGTGAAATAATGCAGAGGTTTGTTTATGTCGATGAATGAAGGATATGAATTTTCAGCCCTGTTTAATCTTTTGCCGCAGGGCGCTTTTCGTATCAGTTTGAGAAAAAGCGATCATTTTGAATATGTCAACGAATCGTTGGCAACCATGCTGGGCTACACAGTCGAGGAGTTGCTCGGCCTTGATCCGTATAAAATATTCACGTCCAAACGGGCCTATCAAAATTTGATGAGCAAGGTCCAAAAGGGAACAGCGGTTATTAAGGATCAGGAGATTACGCTTAAGACCAAGGCGGATGAGAATCTTATCTGCCGGACCACGTTAGCAGGGGGCAAGAACAGCCGGGGCGAGGTCCGTCACATGGAAGGTGTCATAGAAAATGTTTCCAACCAATATCAGCTTGTTCGTGATCTGGCGGATTCAAAAGAATTATTTAAGACCGTTTTTAACAATTCGCCGGTTGGGATCATCGTTTCGGATAAGGAAATGCATATTATTGCCTGGAATCCTTTTGCTGAGCAAATGCTCGGCATGAACCGGGAGGATCTTTTTAATGTGCATTTGAAAAAATTATTTTCTCTGAAGGATTGGATGCGTTTGAAGATCGGGCGTATTTTCCGAAAGGGGTTTTTGCCGGATATCGAAGCGGAGATCATCCGTAAGAATGGTTCACGGATGGATGCTGGGATTTCTTTATCGGCAATCCGGGACATTCAAGGCGAGATCATTGGAGCGATTGCAATTATGCATGATGTCTCTGAACAGAAACGTTCCCACAAGATGCTTTTGGAGGCGAAGAAGTCCGCTGAGGAGGCCAGTAAATCCAAGACAATGTTCTTAGCGAATATGTCACATGAAGTGAGAACTCCTATGAATACTATCATGGGCATGATTGATTTGACATTGGATACCGAATTAACCGGGGAGCAATTGGACAATCTCAAGATTGTGAAAAATGCAGCAGACATTCTTTTAAGTCTGCTGAATGATATTTTAGATCTTTCCCGCGTTGAAGCCGGGAAAATCCAGCTTGAATATATCGAGATCAGCATCGAGAAGATCGTTGAGAGCGTATTCAAAACAATGTACATTTTGGCCAAGAACAAGAAGATTGATTTTAAGTGGTCGGTGGACAAGAAAATTCCGCAGCTTGTTAAAGGGGATCCGGTTCGGATCCGGCAAATTTTAGTCAATCTGGTCAATAATGCCATAAAATTTACGTCTCAGGGCGGCATCGAGGTTCATGTGAAAAGTCTTTCTGAGAAGGGGGGCCAGTGTGAATTGGAGTTTTCGGTGAAAGATGATGGTGTGGGCATCCCTGAGGATAAGTTAGATGCGGTTTTTGAAGTCTTTACGCAGGCGGATGTTTCTACAACCCGCAAGTTCGGCGGGACCGGGTTGGGTCTTTCGATTTGTAAGCGTCTCGTTGAACTCATGCATGGCGAGATTTGGGTTAAGAGTAAGGTGGGCTTGGGCAGCACATTTTATTTCTCTTCTTCGTTTGAGGTCGTCAAAAAGGAAGATATCCCCGCGGCCTTGCAAGAAGAAAGTCTTGTTGATCAGTTGATGGCGCAGTTGCCGGGTAAAAAGTTTGAGATGATATCCGGCTCAGGTCAAGCTTTGCATATCTTATTGGCGGAAGACAATCTGGTTAATCAAAAGATCGCCGCCCGTATGCTTGAGAAAAAGGGGTGGACGGTGGAGGCGGTAGGGGACGGTCAGGAGGTCCTCAAGATGTTAGAAAAGCAAAAATTTGATGTCATTCTGATGGATGTGCAGATGCCTGTCATCGGAGGAATAGAGGCAACACGTCTTATCCGAGAAAATGAGCAAAAAACAGGGGGGCATATCCCTATCGTTGCATTGACCGCACGGGTAATGTCGGGGGATCGGGAAGAGTTTTTAGAGAGCGGGATGGACGGCTATATTTCTAAGCCGATTGATCGCGCTCAGATGTATGAGACCATTGAGGCATTGTTTAAATAAAGAAAGGATCTGTATGGAGATTGATAAAAATGTGTTGGATATAGAGGATGCCTTAGACAGGGTGCAAGAGGATGTTGAATTGCTCTTGGAGCTCTTTGATATATTCCAAGAAGATTTTCAAGTGAAGTTGCCGCAGCTTGAAGCGGCGTACAGCACGGGTCATTCCGAGGAGATAAGGAATTTGGCCCATTCGATCAAGGGAGCGGCCGGGAATATTTCCGCCCGTCAAATTTATCAGACGTGCCTGACCATCGAGAAAAAAGGCGCGGAAGGAGATGGCGGCGGATTAGCCGACGCGTTAGCTGGGCTGAAGGATCAATTCAAGCTCTTTATAGAGGCTGCCGATATATTCCGAAAAGAACATCGCTGATTTAGAAAAGGGGGGGGACATGAGGAGATATGTGATTCCGCTGGTCATATTTACAGGAATTGTGTTTGGATGCGCGTGGCTTATATTAAATACTCCTTTTTTCGTGAATTGGTTTGTGCCTCAATTTGTTTCTGAGCAGGTCCAGAATTTTAAGCTGGAGTCTTTTAAATGCCGGAGGCAGATAGCGCATTATCCGGAATATCTCAGTTTGATGGATGTGGATATGGTTGTTGAGAAGGACGGGCAGCGTTATCAGCTCTATGCGGAACGCATCAATGTGCATGATTTTATTCAAGCCGTCCGGGAGAGAACGAACATCAAGGTCTCGATTTCCGGAGCGCGTTTTGTCTCCGGGAATATTGAATTTAGAGGGATCAAGGCCAATTTGGATCTTGCCTTGGGGGAGAAAACCGTGGATGCGGCAAAAGGGATCCTCTTCGCCAAGCAGGCTCGGTTGTGGGTCTATGAGTTCCAGGATGTGGATTTGAAAATTCAAGTGAACCATCAAAAAGCCGAGCTTAGTGATATTAAAGCTTCTGCCTATAACGGAGAAGTTCTTTCGCAGATTTCTTATGAATTTAAACCGGATTTCAGTTATATTTTCTGGTTTGAATTCAAGAATATCGAAGCCTCACAATTGACAACGATCAGCAGCTCATTTTTTTCCAAAGTGACTGCCCCATTGAACGGATCTGTCCGTTTGGTGGGAGCTCAGCAGCCCGAGATTCTTGCGATCAGCCTTGATGCAGACAAGGGCGGAAGCATGGATCCGTCTTTGCTTCTGCCTAAAGAGAAGGAATTGACCGCGGGAGATGTGGCGCTGGTCAATACGTTGATGGAAAAGGGATCAAATTTTGTATTTGATAAGGGGAGACTTTATTTTCAAAATGGCCGTGATCAGGAAATGATCCTGGTGTTTCGTTTGAACAACAGTGTGGAAAATATGACGTTGAAAGGACGGATCCCATTGGCGATGCCGGAAGGGATTATTCGGTTTCTTTTGAGGGAATATTGAGGGAAAAATTTGTATTTGATGAGAGAGACCGATCGAAGAGGATCGGTCTTTCATGTTTAGTGTGAAGGGGGAATATATGCCGGATCAATATTTATTAATTGTCGTGGGAGTCATTTTTGGAGTATTTGTTGTTGCCTTATTGACGTTTTTTCCATCTTCAACTCATCGCCCCAAGAAGAAATTTTCAAAACCCATGAGTGAGAATGAGCAGAAGGATTGGAAGACGGTTTCGTTGCGGATGGAGCGGCATATTCATGATCTGAAAAGGGATGTTTTTGAACTGCAGAAAAAGGAAAAATTGTTGTCGAGGGAGCTTGAAGTCAGCAGAGAAAAAGAAAATGCGTTGCAGATCAAATTAAACCAGGAGCGCGGGTGGCAGAAAAAGGGAGTTTCTGAGTTTGAAAAGCGGGGGCTGGAAGTTCAAAAGCTTAACAATGGCTTGAAAAACGCTGAGGAACGATTGGCCAATGAGCATAGTGAGTTTTTGCGTATTCAGCGTCAGGACAAAGAATTGCTGGATGAGATCGTTGTATTAAAACAGGAGAAACAGTCGTTAGAGCAGGAATTTTCGCAGGCGCGGGCCCAGGCCGAAGCGTATCGGAAAGAGATCTTGGAACTGCGCGCGGAGAATGCCCGGATCTCCAAAAAACATGATGACACCTCCTGGATTGCAAAGACGGAATATATGAAGGTCAAAGAGGAACTCCGTGTTAAGGAGAAGGAGTTGGAGCGCATAAAAAGGGAGACCGGCAAGTGAGCATGTTTTCCGTCCGCACAGATTGGCCGCAATGCTCTAATCTGATTTCGCAGCAGCTTCAGTTATTCAAAGAGAGCGGAACTCCTGTGACTGATCTGACCTCTTCCAATCCGACACAGTGCGGATTGTCTTATCCGTCCGAAAAAATTCTGAATGCCTTTCTTGATCCGGATAATATGTTTTATCGGCCGGATGCTCGAGGGGCTCTGCGTGCCCGTGAGGCGGTTTGTCGGTATTATGCGGAGCGCGGAGTGCCGGTGGATCCGGAACAGATTTTTCTGACGGCCAGCACTTCTGAGGCTTATTCTTTGCTGTTTCGGCTGCTTGTGAATCCCGGTGAGGAAGTGTATTTTCCCAAGCCCAGTTATCCCTTATTCGAATTTCTGGCGGGGTTAAATGATATTGAATGGAAAACGTATCCTTTGATCTACGAGGGGATGTGGAAGGTGGACCGGGAGCGGTTCAAAGAAGCCTTGAGCCCTTTGGCGAAAGTCGTGATTATCGTGAATCCGAATAATCCGACGGGTTCATTCTTGGGCAAAGAAGATGTTTCTTTTGTGAAACGTGCTTGTGTTGAGCAAAATTGCGCGATCGTTTGCGATGAGGTTTTTCTGGATTATACGTTAGACCCGCAGATAGCCATTCCGTCTTTGGCAGGAGAAAAGGCGGCTTTAACTTTTGTTTTGGGCGGGCTCTCAAAGGCCGTCGGGCTGCCGCAGATGAAACTTTCCTGGATTGTGATCAATGGACCGACTGAAAAGGTCAAAGAGGCAAGCCGGCGCATGGAAATGATCTGTGATACATATCTTTCAGTGAGCACTCCGGCGCAGAATGCCCTTCCGCTTTGGCTCAAAGAGGGGGCTAGCGCGCGGCAGGATATTTTAAAACGGATCCGAAAGAATTTTTCAGTGTTATCTTCAATGGCTTCTTATGGCGTGCAATGTCTGAACGCTCAAGGCGGCTGGTATGCGGTTCTGGCCTTACCTCCTGGAATCTGTGAGGAGACCTTCTCCCTGGATCTTTTAAGAGAAAAACAGGTCTACACTCATCCGGGATATTTTTTTGATTTTGAGACCGAACCTTTTTTGGTGGTGAGCTTACTTCCACCCGAAAAAGATTTTTGCGCTGGAATCAAAGCGCTGGGCCAGTATGTGAAAGATTATTTATGAATCTCATTCTTTTAAATACCGATGATTTCGTAAATACGCAGGAAGCGGTTTTAAAGGGGCGGCGTTGCCAGCATATCACTGAAATCCTGAAGGCGTCAGAAGGTCAGGTTTTGCGCGTTGGCCTGATCAACGGAAAAATCGGAGAGGCGCATGTTCTAGAAGTATCTCCAAAGCAAGTTCGTCTGGAGGTTCAACTCAGCGATCATCCTCCGGCAAAAAACAATGCGGTTGTGATCTTAGCCTTGCCGCGGCCGCCGGTTTTCAAGCGCATTGTAGCCTCTGCTGCCGCGATTGGCATCGAAAAGCTGGTCGTTCTTCAGACTCGCCGTGTTGAGAAAAGCTATTGGCAGAGTCCCGCGCTTGATTCCAAAGTTATTCATGAGCAAATACTGCTGGGCCTGGAGCAGGCCGGCGATACGATTCTACCGGAGATCTGTTTACGCAAACGGTTTAAAGCGTTTGTGGAGGACGAGCTTGCTGAGTTGACAAAAGGAAGGATGTCTTTTGTTGCGCATCCCGAAGGCCCGGCCGCTTGTCCGTGTAATATTAGGAAGCCGTTTGTTCTTGCGGTCGGTCCGGAGGGCGGGTTTATTCCTCATGAAATTGAGATGTTTAAAGCCAAAGGATTTCAGTGCGTATCGTTGGGTGACCGTCCGTTGAGGGTTGAGCCGGCGTTTCATATGCTTTTGGGGAGAATGATCCGTGCATAAAGGAGCGGGTTGATGGGGAATGGTTTATTATTGATTTTGGGATTTTTTATTCTCATGCGAGGGGCGGATCGACTTGTTGATGGTTCAGTTGCCCTGGCAAAGCGGTTAAGAATTTCGGATTTGATGGTCGGGTTGACAGTGGTTGCCTTCGGAACGTCTGCTCCGGAGCTGTTTGTGAATATTTTTGCTGTGGTTAAAGCAACTCCGGATATTGCGATCGGAAATATCGTTGGAAGCAATATTGCCAATGTTTTTTTGATCCTTGGAGTGTCGGCTTTGATTTTTCCTCTGAAGGTTACACAGGATACCGTTTGGAAGGAAATCCCGTTTAGTTTATTGGCGGCCGGGATGGTTTTTGTTGTGAGCCAGGATATTCTGATCTCTGGAGCAGACGTAAATATTTTATCCAGAACAGACGGGCTCGTTCTGATCGCATTCTTCGGGATCTTTCTTTATTATGTTGCAGGAATCGCCAAACAGACGGATTCAAACGATGAGGATGTTTTATTGAAACAGTGGAGTGTCCGCAAGTCGTTTTTATGGATCATGATCGGGCTTGTCCTTCTTGTCGCTGGCGCGCAGTTGATCGTTAAAAGCGCGGTCGCTATTGCGCAGCAATTGGGGATCAGTGAGTCCTTGATCGGGCTGACCATTATTGCCGTCGGAACATCGCTGCCCGAATTGGCAACTTCGGTTGCGGCGGCCTTGAAAAAGAACGCGGACATTGCGGTGGGAAATGTGATTGGGTCGAATGTTTTTAATGTATTTTTTATTTTAGGTATCAGCGCACTTTTGCGGCCGTTGCCTTTTCAGGGGCATTTTTTGAGTGATCTGCTGGTGTTAATCGCTTCCGGGGTTTTATTATTTGTCTTTATGTTTACCGGCGGCCGCAGGACATTGGATCGTTGGGAGGGGGCGGTGTTTGTGATCTGCTATGTGGTGTATGTTGCTGTTTTGATCCATCGGGGATAAAGAAAAACTTCATATTGATCGTGGAGGGAAACATGTTCCAGAATCTTTTATTGGCGTTTATTCCGTTATTCGTGACGGTTGATGTGATCGGGGTTCTGCCGATTTTCGTCACCTTGACCCAGGAGTTGGGAAAAAAGGAAAAGCAAAGGGTTCTTTTGCAGTCGCTTTTGACGGCGTTCTGTGTTTCGCTGGGATTTATTTTTTTGGGAAAAGCTGTTTTTAAATTCTTAGGGATCAGCATGAGTGATTTTATGATCGCCGGTGGAGCGGTTCTTTTTTGTATTGCGGTTCTGGATATTGTGACCTCCCGGAAACAGAGGCGGATTCCCGGTCAGGATTTAGGGGCGGTGCCGATCGGAACGCCTTTGATCGTTGGGCCTGCGGTTTTAACGACGTCTTTGATGCTGATCGATCAGTACGGGATTCGGGTAACGGTCTTTGCGATCATCCTTAATTTAATGATCGTTGGGATCGTCTTTTTTTTCTCTGATGTTCTGCTGCGGCTGCTGGGACGTTCCGGCTCTCGGGCTTTGTCAAAAATTATGGCATTGCTGTTGGCGGCCATTGCGGTGATGATGATCCGTAAAGGAATTATGCAGATCATTAGTGCCGGGCTGTGAACGTTTTGAAGCCGTTGAGGAGGTGGCCGGAAAATCGTTTGATGAGATTGACAGTCCGGTTTTTTGAGATAAAATAGCAGTTGCGTATCAAGGAGGAAGTCAGAGGCTTTTTGAATAAGCAAAGGACAAGAGGGTGAAGGGCATCGGGAATGTGTTCGCATTCTCTTTTTTTATGGGTTTTAGCAATCCTGCCAGAGTTTGGCTCCCTGAAATAATACCTAAAAATTTTATTGGTTGGGCTTTAAAGCGAGGGACGATCTTTATGCTTGTGAATATTTTTCTATTTTTATGCGTGGGGTGTTCTGTGTTTTTGATGTTCCATTCTTCCATACAGGAAGAGGACATGGGTGATTTGGAGGATGAATAAACCAGAAAGGAGGTGAATGTCATGAAACGTTTTCTAAGTATTTTTGTGGTTTGCTGCTTGAGTTTGAGCTGTTTCTGTGTTCCGCTTGTTTTAGCGCAAGAGGAAGAAATGGTTCAGCAGATCGCGGTTGTTACAGGAACAGTTGTTTCTGTGGATCTGGAGAAGGCAACAGTTGAGGTAGAGATTGCTTCTGAGGACAGCGAAGAAAAAAGCGCAGAAGTTTTCAGCGTTACAGCTGCGACAACGATTGAGATGGCTGGGGAGGCTGTCCAGCTTTCAGACTTGGCAGTTGGCAGCAGCATTTCAGTGGAATATGCGGTCACTGATTCCGGTGAAATGGTCGCACAAATGATCTGGGTGGAATAATTCGATAAAAATGTACATATTTGGAAAGGAGGCATGAGATATGGTTGACAAGAAGCTTTCAAGTAAAAAAGAAGTAAAAAAACCAAACACGGATAAGGGGCAGAAGGCAAAGGGGCAATGTGCTCCTCAGTCCAAGCCGTCTAAGGGCTGCAGCTGCTGTTCATAAGAGTGTTTTTGTATCGTGATGGAGTTTGGAGAAGGACGCCTAATTTTTTTGAAAAACGGAAAAACCTGTTTGCTGGGTGAATCCCGCTGTTTGGGGAAGGGGAGCTGCCATCCTAACCTGTGTGCTAATTCCGTCGGCGTGGCAGAGTTCCTAAGTAGAGTGTTGTCGCAGGATTTATAAGATGTTGCTGGCCAGCTCAGCGAGCTGTGAGCGTTCGCCTTTTTCCAGATTGATATGAGTATAGATCTTTTGACCTTGCATCTTATTGATGAGATAGCTTAAGCCGTTGGAATAGGTGTCGAGATAAGGATGATCGATTTGGAAGATGTCTCCGGTAAAGACCATTTTTGTGTTTTCGCCCGCGCGGGTGATGATTGTTTTGACTTCATGCGGCGTTAAGTTCTGCGCTTCATCCACAATGAAATAGATGTCGACTAAACTGCGGCCGCGGATATAGGCCAAAGGCGCGATCACAATGTTTTCTTCCTCTAGAAGTTTGAGGACTTTGCTGCTTTTGAGGTTTGATTCGATGCGTTCTTTACGCACAACTCCGAGATTATCATAAAGCGGCTGCATATACGGATTGAGTTTTTCCGCAACGCTTCCCGGCAGATATCCCAAGTCTTTTCCGCTCAAAGGCATGACAGGACGAGCGATAAAGACTTCACCGTAATTGTTCCGGCAGGCCATTGCGGCGGCCAGGGCCAGGAGCGTTTTTCCGGTGCCGGCCTTTCCGGAAATCGTGACCAGTTTAATATTTTCATTTAACAGGGCATGCAGGGCAAAGGCCTGTTCTGCGTTGCGCGGTTTGATGCCGTTGGCCGACAATTTTTGGATGCGGTGGATGTTCTCTGTTTCAGGGTCATAGTGGCCGAGCGCGGATTTTTGGTCATTGCGCATGATCACATATTCATTGGGAAGGAGCTTTTTTTTGGTCTTTAATTCTTTGGGGCTGATTAAAAACGGCTTGGAATACATTTTATCGATCACCGCAACAGAAACATTTTCCTCGAAGCGGTATCCTTTATAGATCTCTGAAATATCGTGCACATAATCGTTGGTATAATCTTCGGCGGTCAGGCCGACAGATTTGGCTTTTATTCGTAAGTTGACGTCTTTGCTGACAAGCACAACTTTTCGTTTTGTGTTCTTTTTAGATAGGCAGTAAGCGGCATTCAGGATTTTGTTGTCCGGCTTGTCCTGCGCAAAATGCATGGTAAGGTTTTTATGCGGGATTTGCTGTAAAAGGATGGAAAATTTTCCGTGTTTGGGGCCAATAGCAACGCCGCCGTTAAACAGATGGTCCTCACTGAGCTTATCGATCACCCGCAGGAAATGACGGGCATGATAATGAATGGTTTCATTTCCCTTTTTGAATTGGTCCAGTTCTTCAATGACCGTGATTGGCAGGGCAACATCATGCTCTTTAAAGTGGTACAGGCAGGAACTGTCATGCAGGATGACATTGGTATCAAGAACAAAGATTTTTTTGGGCTTTGGGCTCATCGTAAAGTATCCTATTTGAAGTATAGCTTGTCCAGGAAGGTTGAGCAAGGGGAGATGTCGTAAATTTTTGGTTGAGAACAACTTGCAAAAAACAGGGTGTTTAATGTTTGTTTCGAGAATCTGCTTGTTGAGTTTGTGATTACAGGTTACAATAAAATCGATTTTATCGGAAAAGCTATATGAACAAAAGAACTCGCCTTAAATTCACAATCCTTTTGCTGGGAATGGGGTGGTGGTATTATGCGGTGCATTCCGCGCCGATCATCTTTGAATTTCCGCTGCATGGACAGGCCTCATGGTATTCCCGCAATGATTCGGGGGTTCGTAAGACCACAGCAAATAATGAGAGTTTTAATGATCAGGCCATGACGGCGGCGATTTGGGGCGTTAAGTTCGGAACAAAATTAAGAGTAACGAATAAGGAAAATGGAAAATCTGTTATTGTCCGTGTTAATGACCGCGGTCCGCATCGAAGGTTTGTCCGCCAAGGGCGGGTCATTGATCTGACCACGGCAGCGTTTAAAAGGATCAGTTCGGCGAAGGTTGGTTTGATCGATGTGTTGGTGGAGAAATTATAGGAGGAGTTCATGCAGAGGTTTTGTTTGCTAAGTTTTTTGACCGCAGGGATATTGATGGGTATGGCTACAGGAGGGTGGACCATGGAACTGACCAGCCCGAGTTTTGAGCAGAACGGCATGGTCCCGCAGGAATTTACCTGCCAGGGGGAAGATGTTAGCCCGGAATTGTATATTGCGGGTATTCCTGACAAGACACAGCAGCTGGTTTTGATCGTGGATGACCCGGATGCCCCGGTGGGGATCTGGATCCATTGGGTTGTCTATGGGATAACGCCCAGAGAGGTTATCAGCCGCGGAGAGATTCCGGGCATTCAGGGAATCAATGATTTCCAGAAAAAGGATTATGGGGGGCCATGTCCGCCTTCGGGAACGCACCGGTATTTTTTTAAGCTGTATGCTTTGGATGCGGATTTGAATTTGGTACCGGGATTGACCAAAGAGAATGTTCTTAAGGCGATGGAAGGTCATCTGCTGGATCAAGCAGAACTGATCGGACTTTACAAAAAGCAATAAATGTCTCAGAACAAACAGAAAAAAATTTTGATCGTAGATGATGATCCGGGCATATTACGGCTTTTGGAAAAATGCTTGCCGAAAGCTCATGGATATGAGGTGATCACAGCGCTGGAGTCCCGTAAGGGGCTTGAGCTTGCCAGAGTCCATCAGCCGGACTTGATTCTTCTGGATATTATGATTCCTGACCAAAGCGGAGGCGACTTGGCAAAGGAACTAAGAGAAGATCCTAAGACGCAGCAGATTCCGATTGTTTTTATGTCGGTGCTTTTGGAGGAAGAGGGAAAAAAGCGTATAGAAATCCATGGTCAAGAGTACCGGGCGGTTGCAAAGCCGATCTATCTTCCTGAGCTTCTGAGCACGATCCGCAAGGCAATCAACGAAAGTAAATTTAACAGCGGAGAACGCAGCGAAGTTGGGTAGCGGTTTCCAGCGGTAAAGATAGCAGGACCCTTCTTGATATGCTGTAGTACCGAAAGCGTTTTGCCCGATCCGCTATGAGCGTTTGGCGCTTTATGTGGACATGGGTTTCCGGATTTCCGGTTTAAAAAATGAAGGCTCATTTTAAAGAGATCGATGTTCCGTTCATTGTCGAATTTGCGGATATTCTGAAAGGTAAGATTGGATCGATGTGAATTGTTAGGACGGTTCACAGCTTCGCCGTAAAAAATGCCGGCGGTTCTTTCCAAAGGCAAGGGCTTCTGATAAAATAAAATGTATTAAAATAGTATTCTTATGCTTATATAAAGGAGGAGCGGGTGAGACCAGATTGGGATCAATATTTTATGAAGCTTGCCATGTTGGCTTCCGAACGGGCCACGTGCCCTCGTATGCATTGCGGGTGTATTTTGGTTAAAGGGCGCAATGTGATTGCCACCGGATATAATGGATCGATTCCCGGAGATGACCACTGCGAAGATGTGGGCTGTCTGGTGGTTGAAAATCACTGTATACGCACGAATCATGCTGAAATGAATGCCTTAATGCAGGCCGCGAGAAACGGGAGTTCTGTTGACGGTTCGACTGCGTATGTGACAACAATGCCCTGCACGACATGTTCGAAAGCGCTCATTGCCGCAGGGATCAAGCGGGTTGTGACCTTTTCTGATTTTCATGATACGCTGGCCACGCAATTTTTCGCTAAAGCCGGTGTCGGGATTGATAAGATCGCTAAGCCGGTTCAGGAAATTCATTTTGATATGGACAGTTATACATCAATCAAGAAGTAGGGGGTTTCAATGGATGTTCCGATCAAGGTTTTGATGGCAGATGATGAAGAGGACGTTCTTAATATCATGGCTAAAAAGGTGGCCGAGGCCGGGTTTGAGGTGGTTAAAGCCCTTGATGGGCAGGCGGCCTGGAACAAGATCTGTTTAGAAGATCCGGATGTGATCCTTTTGGATTTGACCATGCCGGGAATGCATGGGTTTGAGGTCTTAGAGCGGCTTCGCGCTAATCCGCCGTCAGAAAAATGGCAGCCGGTCATTATTGTTTCAGCCAATGATGAGCTGGAGAGCGTGAAGCGGGGATTTAAACTGCAGGCGGATCATTATTTAACGAAACCATGTCATATGGAGGAGATTATCCGTTCGATTAATCTGATGGTTTCTTTAATTCCTCAGCGTAAAAGAGATAACGAGAAAACATGATAGGATAGGCTTATGATGAAAGTCGTGGGATTGATCATTGTGCTTTTTTTGAGTCTTTTTGGATATGTGAGGCTGCTTGAACGGCGAAGCGTATTTTTGCCATCGACGTATGTTGATTTTTTTCCTTCTGATGTCGGCCTTGAATATGAAGATATTTTTTTTGAAACAAAAGATGGGGTGAGTCTAAACGGGTGGTTCCTCAAGGCCGCGGAATGGTCTGGCCGGGTACCGACGTTGATCTTTTTGCACGGGAATGCCGGTAATATCAGCAATCGCATGGATAGGCTGACCGTTCTTCATCATATCGGGGTGAATGTTTTTATCATTGATTACAGAGGATATGGACTGAGCCAGGGAGAACCCAGTGAAGAGGGAATGTATCAGGATGCTCAGGCGGCCTTTGATTATTTAAAAACGCGCAAGGACATCCGGCAGGATAAGATCATCGGCTATGGCGTTTCCTTAGGCGGGGCAGCAGCGGTGGATTTAGCCACGCAACGCCCTGTGAACGGTTTAATTCTGGAGTCCGCCTTTACATCGGCAAGGGAGATGGCCAAAAGAATTTTGCCGATCGCTCCGGGATTTATGGTTAAGACCCGCATGGATTCTTTATCGAAAATTAAAAGAGTTATCGTTCCGAAGCTGCTGATTCATTCCCCCTCGGATGAAATGATCCCCTACAAAATGGCCCTTAAACTTTATGAGGCAGCGCCTGTCCCGAAAGAGCTCTTGAAGATTTCAGGTTCGCACAATGAGGGCTATTCAGAAGCCAACGAAATATTTGAAGGCGGTATCAGAGCCTTTTTAAAGAAGTATTTTACAGATTGAGAGCCTGGATGATGAAGAGTATGCACATTTGTAACGGGAAGATCATAGACGGTAGAAATCCGGTTCAGCTTAAGGGTGTCAATTTCGGCGGATGGCTGATGATGGAAGGCTATATTATGGGTGCCCGCAATATTGCGGTTCAGGCCTTTAAAAAAGATTTTGCTCAAAGGCTGGGAAAAAACGCGCTGGCAGATTTTGAACAGGCTTTTGAGCAGCAGTTTATTCAGCGCGCAGATTTTGAGCGGGTTAAACAATTGGGTTTTAACTGTGTCCGTCTGCCGTTTCATTGTGGTTTGATTGAAGCGGCGCCTTTTAAAATCAATCCAGCGGGCGTGGCGCATCTTGATCGGGCCCTCCGATGGGCTAAAGATGTTGATGTGAAGGTTATCCTGGATATGCATGCGGCTCCCGGTGCGCAGAATCATGATTGGCATTCTGATTCTTTGGGGAAGGCGCAATTCTGGAATTCTTTGCGTTATCAGCAAAGGGCCTGTGCGGTGTGGGGATATTTGGCGGATCGCTATAAAGACCATACGGCAGTCGCCGGATATGATCTTTTGAATGAAGCGGTCGTCAAGGATGTCAAAAAGCTGAATGCGTTTTATAAGAAGGCGATTCAGGCCATTCGTTCGGCCGGCTCCAGACAGATTGTTTTTGTGGAGGGCAACCGGTGGGCGATGGATCTGGAGGGGCTGGAGGATTTTGATGATGATCAGCTGGCTTTCAGCATTCATTTTTATCATCCGATCGAATTCACTTTTAATTTTATTCCGGAGTTGAGATATCCTTTGCGGTCGAAGGAGGGCGTTTTTAACCGGAACACCTTAAAGCGGATGGTTGATCAGTATCGGACGTATGCCCAAAAGAAAAAGCGGCCGGTATTGGTCGGAGAATTCGGGGTCAACTCCCGCGCCGGAGAATGGGGGGAGGACCTGTGGCTGATTGATCTTTTGGATTGTTTTAATCAGGCGGGGTTTCATTGGACATATTGGACATTTAAAGCGATCAAGAGTCATATGTTTCCCGATGGCATCTATAGTTATTTTCCGAACGCACCGTGGGTCAATCGTCACGGGCCCAAGATGGGTTGGGAAACCTATGCAGACCTTTGGAAAACCTATCGCGCTCAAATTGTAAAGTCTTGGAAGACACAACAGTTCTGTCTCAATCAGGGAGTGGCAGGCATTTTAAAACAGGCGGCGAAGGCATCATGATCAGCAGTACGGCGAATCCTCGCATCAAACATGTTGGAAAACTGAAGCATCGAAAATACCGTGATCTTTTCGGTTTAACGGTTATTGACGGGTTCAGAGAACTGCAGCGGGCTCATGCAAGCCGGGCAGAGATCGATGAGATTTTTGTGTGTTTTGATATTCTGGAATCTTTTGGCGGGCAGACCGCCTGTGATGAGGTCCGTTCTTGGGGGCGGGAGTTGACAGAGGTTTCGCGTCTGGTGTTCGAGAAAATGTGTTTCGGCCAGCGGGCAGAAGGGGTTTTGGGGACATGCCGTGTTGCCAAGCATATCTTAAGTGAAAACGGATTGACGTCTGGGCCTTTGATCGTTGTTCTGGATCAGCTTGAAAAGCCCGGCAACTTGGGCGCCATTTTAAGGAGCTGTGACGGGGCTGGCGTGGATGCTGTGATTTTAGCTGATTCAAGGACGGATGTGTATAATCCGAATGTGATCCGGTCCAGCACGGCAACGGTTTTTTCCATGAGGATCATGCAGGCTAGTATTTCCGAAGCGTATGATTTTTTAAGAAAACTAAGCATAAAAATTATTGCGGCAACCCCTGACGGCCGGCAAAGCTATGATACGACCGATTTAAGGGGAGCGGTCGCGTTGGTCTTGGGTTCTGAAGACAAGGGCCTCAGGGATTTTTGGGTTCAACATGCGGACGTGAGAATGTCTATTCCGATGCGCGGTAAAGCGGATTCGCTGAACGTCAGCAACACAGCCGCGATTCTTGTTTATGAAGCTTTACGGCAAAGGCGGTAACCTGATGACGGACGGGGCCGAGCGGCTGCAAGTTTTTATATCTCATTCGGGTGTATGTTCCCGCAGAAAAGCCATGGATTTGATCCTTTCCGGTGTGGTCGCGGTTAATGGCAAGACTGTCTTGGAACCGTCCTTTCCGATCCGATCAGACCGGGACCAGGTCTTTGTCAACGGAGAGCGGGTTCAGACGAAATGTTATGAGTATGTGATGTTGCAT
This sequence comes from Candidatus Omnitrophota bacterium, assembly GCA_038222225.1. Taxonomy (GTDB): domain Bacteria; phylum Omnitrophota; class Gorgyraeia; order Zapsychrales; family JANLHA01; genus JAKLFA01. The sequence continues at coordinate 69,512 of JBBRHV010000002.1, read as the reverse complement.
AAGCCCGCAGGGTTTGTGACAACACGGGCAGATCCGTTCGCGAAAAAGATCGTCACCGATCTTCTGCCGCCGGAGTTGCGGCATTTAAATCCGGTCGGGCGTTTGGATAAAGATACGGAAGGGCTGCTGCTTCTGACCAATGACGGAGATCTTTTGTATGAGTTAACGCATCCAAAATTTGATATCGGGAAGCGTTATGAGGTGACGGTCGAAGGACTCCTTGCGCAGCAGGATGTCAAGACATTATGCAACGGCATTGAGTTGGACGGCAAGAAAACGTCTCCGGCGGAATTGAGCCGGCGGGTTGCCCGCGGCGGAAAAACTTGCTTTGAATTGGTGATCCATGAGGGACGCAAACGTCAAATCCGCCGGATGTGTGAGGCGTTGGGATACGGGGTTGTCTATTTAAAACGGATTCAGCAGGGGCCTTTGAAGCTGGGGAGCTTATTAAAGGGAAAATGGAGACGTCTCACGGCAGATGAGCTGAGACGGTTAAAAGAGAGCGGAAAGATAGCGGCGAAAAACATATGATCACGATCACGAATTTGTCAAAAAATTTTACCGGCCGGGTGTTGTTCAAGGATGTGTCTTTAAGCATTTTTCCCGGGGAAAAGATCGGTTTGACCGGCCCTAATGGTTCGGGTAAAAGCACATTATTTTCGATCCTTCGCGGAGAAATGGAATCCACGGAGGGTGATGTCCAGCGGCAGAAAAATTTGAGGGTCGGGTATTTGCCGCAGGAGGCGAGTTTTAAATCTGAGCGGACGGTTTTGGAAGAGGTCGCGTCCGGTGACGACAAGATCAAATCCCTTGTTAGAGAAAAGCGGCAATTGGAGGAGAAAGGGCTGGCGGCAACCGCACGTTACGGGGATGTGGCGCAGGAATTGGAAGTTTTGGGAATTTATGATATCGAACATAAGGCGGAAAAAGTTCTGATGGGCTTGGGTTTTTCCGAGAAGGATTTTCATAAGCCCGTTCTGCAGATGAGCGGTGGTTGGCAGATGCGCACGCTGTTGGCGAAGTTGTTGGTCTATCCCTATGATCTGCTTCTTTTGGATGAGCCGACAAATTATTTGGATTTAAGCGCGACCTTATGGCTGAAAGATTTTTTAGCCGGTTACCAGGGCACGTTTGTGATGATCTCGCATGATAAGATTTTTTTGAATGACGTCACCAATTACACGATCCTGCTTGAAAACGGCCAGATGTCGAAGGTGAAGGGGAATTATGAAGACTATGAAGCTCAGAAAAATATCGGGCAAAAGCATCTTGAGCGCCAGCGCAAAGTGATCGAGAAAAAGCGTCAACAGCTGGAACAATTTGCGCAGCGGTTTCACGCGCAGCCGAACCGTGCCGCTGCCGTACGTAATAAACGGAAAATGCTTGAGCGTTTGGACGCGCCGGAGTTGGCGCGGGACTATCAAAGTATCAAGGATTTCGAAGTTCCCGTCACCGGGCAGAGCGGGTATGTGGTGGCCAGCATGGAGGGGGTTTGTAAGGCCTACGGCACACAAAAAATTTATGATGGCCTGCAGCTTGAATTGATCCGGGGACAGAAACTCTGTTTGGTCGGTCCCAACGGTGCCGGAAAATCGACGCTTTTGAAAATGTTGGCCGGAATCCTTGAGCCGGATCGGGGAATCCTGAAATTGGGGCATAATGTGAAGCGCGGATATTTTTCTCAGACGCGGCTGGATGTCTTAAACCCGAACCGCACGGTTCTTGATGAATTGGGTTCGGCGACAACAACCTCTATTCCGGCGGGCCAGATGCGTTCGCTTTTGGGGTTGTTCAATTTTCACGGGGATGATGTTTTTAAGATGGTCAAAGTTCTTTCCGGTGGGGAGAAGAGCCGCCTGATCCTGGCGAAACTTCTGATCAATCCGCCGAATTTTATTCTTTTGGATGAGCCGACAACACATTTGGACATCCACGGGGTTGAAGCGCTGACGAAAGCTTTTCGGAGTTATGAAGGAACGCTGTGTTTTATAAGTCACGATCTTTTTTTTGTGAAGGAAGTAGCAGACCATATTATTGAAGTGAATGAGGGGCAAATCAGAAATTATCCGGGAGGATTGGAATATTATTTAGATAAGAAGCACGGTCTTATTCCGAATTCAGAAAATTCGGATGACTCTTATCAGGCCTTGAGAGGGACGGCGGCCGGACAGAATAAAAAGAACAAGCTTCAGCCGGAGAATCAGAAAGCTAGGATCGGCAGAGAAAAACACAAGGCGGCGTTAAAGCGGATGTCTCAGATCAAGACCGAGATTAACAAGCTGGAAAAGCAGAGCAAAGAGGCAGACACGGAAAGTTATGTTAAGGCCCGAATGATCTCGAATTCTTATGGGAAGGACCCGGAGCTTTTGAGGGAGTATGGAAATCGGCTGAAGGAGATTCCCAAGGAACAGCGTCAGTTGTCCACGCAGATCAAGGAATTAAAAGCAGAGTATGACTTGATTCAGAAGGGCAAGTAGGGTTACGGCAGAAGAGTTTTGTGTGGATCCAGGAAAAACTTTTTGTTAGGATAGGATCGCTGAAGATCAAAGGGGGAGTCGTGAAATTTTCTTTTCTTAAAAAATATATTGTTGTTTGTGTCCTGCCCTGCGGAATTCGTCAGGATTCCCAGGATTGGTCCCTATACAAACGTTTAGTTTGTGTGGGATGTCTTGTGTCATGTGTCTTTTTTGCTGGTTGCGGGTTTGTGAAGAAGGTCCAGCATTTACCGCAATTGCTGACATTGAAAAGGTATTCGCAAGAACAGACTAAAATTTCAGAAGAGGTTCAGAAACAGAATCAGAAGTTTGATGCCCTGGCCGTCAGCATCAGCGAAGAGGGTTTCAAAAAATACAAAAATGCTGCTCAGATCCGTATGGATTTCGGGAAGCCGGTTTTCGCCCGTGTGGCCGAGCATAACGGCCGGCCGGTGGAAGAGTGGCTCTACCGTCATGCCACAGAATTTAAAAATACAGATAAGATCTATTTGTATTTTGATTTTGATGGGAATCTTTTGGAATGGGATCAGGAGAAGGCCGAGCTAACGCAGTAACACAGAGGGAGGTCTTGGGTGAGTAAGAAACCTCGTAAAAACAAGATGGACCCACGGGAGGTTTCTGTGGGAGGTGAAGCGAAGCCGAAGAAGGAAAAGGACTGGGGTTATGAAGAGATTCTAAAGTCCAAATCACGGCGAAGATAATGAAATCCGCACTCACGACTGGCAGCTCATGCGTTTTACAAACGCCGGGTCATGGGCTTTTCCTATGAACAATATTTGTTCGAAACAAGTATACTCCATTTATAAATTATTGTTTTTCCGTTTCGGTCCCCAGGGGTGGTGGCCGGGCCGTACCAAGACCGAGATGATCATCGGCGCGATTCTGACACAAAATACTCATTGGCAGAATGTCGAAAAGGCGCTGAATAATCTGCGAACGGCCGGGCTTTTGAATTTCGGCAGACTTTATAAAGCAGATGAAAACACCGTTGCCGGGCATATCCGTCCGGCGGGGTATTTCAATATCAAGGCGCGCAGGCTGAAAAATTTCGCTAAATTTTTCGTTGAGGATATGCGTTCAAGCTGGCGGGCCTTTCGGGTTATGCCGTTGGAGGAGTTGCGGGAGAGGGTCTTGGCTGTGAACGGCGTTGGACCGGAGACAGCGGATTCCATTCTTTTGTATGCGTTCAATCGGCCGGTCTTTGTGGTGGACGCCTATACCAAACGGATCTTCAGCCGTTACGGTTTAATAGAGAATAACGCGGACTATGGCCAGGCCCAGCGTTTTTTTATGGAGTATTTGGCGGATGCCGCGCTTTATAATGAATACCACGCTCTGATCGTCCGTCTCGCCAAAGAACATTGCCACACGCGACCTGTTTGCGCGGGATGCCCTCTTCAAAAAAAATGCCGAACCGGCTCTGCGGCAACTTCGTAGGTTAGGAGCAGCTTAAACTCTTGAATTGATGGTGTTCAGGATTAAAGAGCGCGCTAAAGCGGTAAAACTTCCACGTATCACCATAATGGGTGATCCAATCAACAGCTGCAGTCGCAAAGCCGATTTCACGGTGAGCGTTTTCACTTAAGAGCCATTTATGTTTACGGATTTCAAAATAGGCATAGGAATCATTTAAGAAACTGTATTGTGTTGTGCTCTTCATATCACGTCTCCTTTGTAGATATTCCACCGCAAGAAAGGAAAATAATTATACCAAAAGCGACATTGGATGCAAGGATTAAATTTGCGAGAAAATGGAAAATTGTCGACGGTGAATGCTGAAAACGAAAAAGATCATCGCAGAAAAGTTTTTTTGCCGCGTTTTTTAAAAAGACGTTGGAAGAGATGTTCTATTTGACGGATATTGAGTCTGTTCATACAATAACAGTCGATGGAGCAGCGAATTATTTTTCATATTGACTTGGACGCGTTTTTTGCGAGCGTTGAACAGCGCGATGATCCTTCATTAAAAGGAAAACCGGTCATTATCGGGTCTGACCCTAAAGGCGGGAAAGGGCGCGGGGTGGTGGCAACCTGTTCGTATGAGGCGCGCAAGTTCGGGGTGCGTTCCGCTATGCCGATCTCAGAGGCATATCGTCGTTGCCCGAGCGGGATTTATCTTCATCCGGATATGGAGCGGTATCAGGTGGCGGCGGATCAAGTTTTTATGGTGTTTGAGCAGTTCAGCCCTCAGGCCGAGCCGGTCAGCGTTGATGAGGCTTTCTTGGATATGACCGGTTCCTGCCATTTGTTCGGCTGCCCGCAGGAGGCAGCTCAAAAACTCAAGGATTCGGTGCGAAATCAAACTGGACTGACGGTTTCGGTGGGGAGCGCGCCTAACAAGATGTTGGCCAAGATCGCCTCTGATCTCCAAAAGCCTGATGGGCTGGTAATCGTTGACCCGGATCGAATTCAAGAATTTCTCTGGCCGCTGGCCATCCATCGATTGTGGGGGGTGGGTCCCAAAACGGAGGAAGCTCTGCAATCCTTTGGGATCAAGACCATTGGGGATTTGGCGAAACAGAAGTTGTCCTTTTTAAAGGAGCGATTCGGTCTGCACGGAGAGCATTTGTATCAGTTGGCTAAAGGGATTGATGACCGTCCCGTGGAGGCCGGCGATGAAGTGAAATCCGTTTCGAATGAAGAAACGTTTGATGAAGATACGGCGGATCACCAGCGCGTCAGAGAGACGCTTTTGAAGCTTTCAGAAAAAGTATCCCGCCGCCTGCGGAGTTATGAACTGAAGGGACGAACCGTAACGCTGAAAGTGCGGTTAAAGGGGTTTTATACACACTCCCACGCCTTGACTCTTCCTGAGCGGACGAATCATGTGGAGGTGCTTTTCAAAACAGTTCGAAATTTATTTTTAAAACATTACAATAAAGGCGAATCGATCCGTTTGGTGGGGGTGCGTGTTTCTAATTTTGAAGATGGCTATGTTCAGGAAAGTCTGTTTTCAGACAAGAAAAGTCAGCGCCAGGAGGCGATTCATCAGGTGGTGGATGATATTAAAGACCGGTTTGGTGAACAGTCGATCGGCAGGGCCGGGGTCTAGGCCTGTGATGATTTTGAGAGACCGGTGAAAGAAGGGATAGGATGAAAACAATTCAAAGCAATGGAGTCCCCATTCAAAGCTGGTGCAATACGCCGGAAGAGGACGCTTTAAATCAAGCGCGGGATGTGGCCGCGCTGCCGTTTATGTACGAACATGTGTGCCTGATGCCGGATGCGCATTCCGGATATGGAATGCCGATCGGCGGGGTGGCGGCCTGTGTGGATACCGTTATCCCGAATGCTGTCGGTGTCGATATTGGCTGCGGTATGAGCGCGGTGCGCACGTCATTGCGGGAAATTTCTATTGAAGATCTGAAAAAGGTTTTAGCGGGTATTCGCGCCTACATTCCGTTAGGATTTAATCACCACAAAAAAGCGCAGAAGTGGGATGGTTTCTTCCGGGCTCCGCGGGTCGCGGTTGTGGAGAGAGAACTGGAGTCTGCGCGCCGTCAGCTTGGTTCTTTAGGCGGCGGAAATCATTTCATTGAAATTCAAAAAGGGTCAGACGGTTTTATTTGGGTCATGGTGCATTCAGGAAGTCGGAATTTTGGGTATAAGATTGCCAAAGAATATAATCAAAAAGCTCAAAAAGTCGACGCCAAGAGATTTCCGAAGCTGCCTCAATATAATGGAGAAGGCGGGTTGGCCTTTCTGCCCAATGATTGCCGGGAGTTTGATGAATATATTCAAGCCATGAATTTTGCCCTTGAATTTGCTTTTCGAAATCGGGAACTGATGATCGAATACATTCAGAAAGCATTTTTGTATGTGCTTTCATGTGAGTTCGGGCAAATGATCAACATTCACCATAATTATGCCGCGTTGGAAGAGCACTTCGGCAAGAAGGTTTGGGTTCATCGCAAAGGGGCAACTGCCGCGTATCAAGGGGAGATCGGTATTATTCCCGGTTCTCAGGGAACGTCATCTTATATTGTTAAGGGCAAAGGAAATCCGGAAAGTTTTTGTTCCTGTTCCCATGGGGCTGGACGCCGGATGAGCCGGCATCGTGCCTGTAAAGTATTGGATCTGGCGGCTGAGCAACAGAAGCTTGAAACGCAGGGGATTCTGCATTCCATCCGCAGCAGGCGCGATCTGGATGAGGCCTCAAGTGCGTATAAAGATATCAATATTGTCATGGATGAGCAACAGGATCTGGTTGAACCGGTGATTGAATTAAAGCCGTTGGCGGTGGTGAAAGGTTGATGGCGTTATGATATGTTCAGGGTTTCCTGGACTTCTTTTTATTCTCTTGCTACAATCAAACGGCATTTTTCAAAAATTCATACATCAAAGGTTGGGTTATGGACACGTTAATGATCGGGCTATTGTGTCTCAATAGTATTGCGGTGCTGTTTGTCCTATGGCGCACGTTGACTGCTGACCAGCGGCATCGTTTTGATGAACTCGCTAAAAATCAGGAACGGACGGAGCGTATTGTCCGAGAAGATCTTGCCAAGAACAGGGAGGAACTGCGCGACACGTTAAAAGGGGTCGGCGATTCTCTGCGGCAAGGATTTGAATCGGTGAGGGAGTCTGTTGAAAAGAGGCTGGAGTTTCTCCAGAAAGATAACAATACCAAACTTGAGCAGATCCGTGAAACCGTGGATGAGAAGCTTCATTCGACGCTTGAAAAGCGGCTGGGCGAATCGTTCAAATTGGTCGATGATCAGCTTTCAAAGGTTCATCAGGATCTGGGGGAAATGCGCAATTTGGCGGTAGGGGTTGGTGATCTTAAAAAGGTGTTAACCAATGTCAAGACGCGCGGAACATGGGGAGAAGTTCAGTTGGGCAATCTTTTGGAACAGATCCTCACGCCGGAGCAGTATGAAAAGAATGCTGTGACCAAGAAGGACAGTAAAGATCCGGTGGAGTTTGCCATTGTCTTTCCTAAGGGCGAGAGGCTGCCGATAGACGCTAAGTTCCCGATGGAAGATTATCATCGCCTGCAGGAAGCGCAGGACCTCGGGGACAAGGCTCAGGTTGAAGAGGCGGTCAAGGCCTTAGAACAGCGCATTAAGTTGGAAGCTAAAAAGATCCAGGAAAAATATATTGATCCCCCGTACACAACGGATTTTGCGGTGATGTTTTTACCGACCGAAGGTCTTTATGCTGAGGTGATCAGCCGTGCCGGATTATGTGAGGTGCTGCAGCGGGAGTTCAGAATTGTGGTGGCCGGACCAATGACCATCGCAGCGCTATTAAATAGTCTGCAGATGGGATTCCGTACGCTGGCTGTTGAAAAACGGGCCAGTGAGGTGTGGCAGCTTTTAGGAGCGATTAAAACGGAATTTTCAAAGTTCGGCGGCATTCTGGATAAAACACATAAGAAACTTCAGGAAGCCAGTCATTCCATTGAGCAGGCGTCCAGCAAGAGCCGTACGATCGAGAGGAAACTCAATAAAGTTCAGGAGCTGCCCGCTGCTCAAGAGCCAGATCTTTTATTAGAGGATGAGGCTGTGGCTGAGGATGAGTCGGTGGTTGACAGTGAGACAGAATAAGGGTTGTTGATCACAGGATTTTTGTGCGGTTGTTGAACGGAGTTTTTTCCATACCAGCTAGACTTTCAAATGGTCTCTTGATACAATCATTAAATCATGCAGGACTTAAGCCATTTCCTAGGTTCGGGAGTACGGGCGTTCTTTACGGATACTTCCGTGAGTTTCGAGTGGTCGGACATGTCGTTTGGTCTCAATGAGGTTCAAAGCGATTATTTGCGTTCTTTGAATGTTGACCCTCAGATGGTTGTCCATATTCATCAGGTCCATGGAGGCAGGGTTCTGGATATTGATGCGGCCTATATTGAGGACGGGCTTATTGTGGATGCCGATGCGGTTATTACGTCAGATCCGGCGGTGGTTTTAACGATCCGCACCGCGGATTGCGTTCCTGTTTTTTTATGTGATGAACAGACCCGTTCTATCGGGCTTGTCCATGCCGGATGGCGGGGAACGGCTGATGATATTATTGCCAGTGCTTTTGTTTCGATGAGAGCTGCTTGTCATTCTTCACCAGAGAAGGTGAAGGCTGTTCTAGGGCCTTCGATCCGGAGTTGTTGTTATCAAGTGGGACAGGAGTTTTGTGAGATCTTTCCGGATCATGTGGCTCCGAGAGACGGCAACTGGTTTCTAGACCTGCAGGGAGCCTGTCGTGCAAAGCTTTTGGAACAGGGAATTTTAGATCAGAATATTTTTGATGTAAACGACTGCACGTGCTGTTCAAAGGAGTTGTTTTCCTATCGCCGGCAGAAAGAAACGGCGGGTCGGCATTTGTCTGTGCTTCAGCTGGCTTAACGCGCGGGTAAGATTTAAGCGGATTTTGCGACTAAATACAGAGAAGGTTTTATGGGACATATTGTCATTTTCGTGACATGTTCAACTCAAGAAGAGGCTGAAAAGATCAGCACGCTTCTTTTGGACAAACATTTGATCGCCTGTGCCAATATTGTTGCGGGGGTTCATTCATTTTTTTGCTGGCAGGGAAAACGCGAGAGCGCAGAGGAAACGCTGCTTATTTTAAAGACACGTCAGGCGCTCTTTAAGGATGTTGAAGAGGCTGTTTGTTTGGAGCATTCCTACGCTGTCCCGGAAATTATTGCGGTGCCAATTGCAGAGGGCAGTTCTGAATATTTAAAATGGGTTGATGAGCAAACTCAAAAATAAAAAACGGGAAATTCGCGAGGAGGATTTCATGCGGCGTATTTTTAAATATAGTTTGATGGCGGCCTTTTTAGTGTCTTTGATGGCGTCGGTTGCGGGGGCGCAGTTTCAATTATTCGGCAATCCTCTGATCGGAAAGAAGGCTGCGGAATTTACACTTAAAGATTTGGATGGACAGGCGTGGACGTTATCACAGATTCGGGATGGAAAACCTGCGATTCTCTTTTTCTGGGCAACGTGGTGCCCGCATTGCCGAAGCCAGGTAAAAATTCTAAATCAGGAGATTGATGCGATCCATAAGGAAGGCATTGAAGTGATCCTTATTGATTTGGGAGAGGACGCTAAGCAGGTAAAGTCTTTTATGGAACGCAATAAGTTTGATTTGAATGTCCTGGTTGATCCCGATGAAATGACGTCTGAAGATTATGTCATTCCAGGGATTCCGACTTTGTATTTCATCGGCGCAGATGGAAAAGTCCGTGCGGTTGAGCATGCGATTCCGGAGAATTATGAGGAGATTCTTTTAAAGTAAAAAGTTTAAAAGAAAACAAAGAAAAAGCCCCGCTTTTAAGCGGGGCTTTTTTGTGTATGTGGCGTTGCGCTTAATTTTTCTTTTTCATCCAATCCGAGATCACGTCTTCGAGATTAGCCTTGGAAAGAACATTGGTAAGGTATGCGTTGAAAACAGCGGTTTGCTTTTTTCGCAACAGCTCCGAGCGCAAGATCATGCTTTCCTTCTCAAACGCGTCCGGGTCGATCGGAATATGTTTTAGTACTTTAAAGAAGGCATAACCAGTAGGTGTTTCAATAGCCTCGCTTATGGATTGTTCATTGAGCGGGAACGCTGCTTCCTGAAGTTCAGACGCCATGCCCAGGTTTGGCAGATAGTCGTTTCTTTTAAAAACAGGCGATTCCTGCGCGAACACTCCTGAAGAGGAGGCCGCTTCCTGAAAGGTTTGAGCCGGGTTTTGTTTAAGAAATTCAATGATCACAAGGCGTTTTGCAATGGCTTCTTCTTTGGCCAGGTTTTTAGCTTGTGCTTCTTCCCAGGATTGAGTTGCTTCTTGATTGACCTCTTCAAAGGCCGGTAAATACGCGTCCTTTTTGGCTTTGATCTGCAGAAGCTGATAGCCTGAGTCCGTGGGGACAAATTCAACGCCTTCCAGCGGCTGCATTTGATAGAGCCGCTGAATGGTATCTAATGACCAGCCCAGTTTGATGTTGGCATTGTTCATATTGAAAAAACCGGTCTCTTCAACGGGGGTGTTGAGAGACTGCGCAACGGAGTAGATGCTTTCGCCTTGTAAGATTCGATCGGCTGCTTTTAGAGCAAGGGCGTACGGGTCTTCCGCCGCTGCGGAGGATGCCGGTTCGGTGGGTGTTGTGAAGGCCAGATAATGGACTTGTATGGAAGGCGGCTGAATAAAGTCGGATTTGTGATCAATAAAGAACGACTTAACGGCGATATCGTTTTTTTCCATTTTAATTAAAAAGTCTGCTGTTGGAAAAAGAGCATAGACGATTTGAACCTGTTCGTTTTGTTGTGTATAGGCGTTCAGGACTTCTTCATCGCTGACGGAGCTGCCGAGGGTTTTGAGCTCGAAGAGCTTTTCAATTTCTAAAGTTTGGCGGAGGCCGTGCTCAAATTGCGGGGCTGTGAGAGAAAGACGCTGAAGAACTGTTTTATACCAGCCGGGATTGAACGCTCCTTTGGAGGCAAAGAGAGTTTTGATGTAAGAAATGACTTCTTCGTCTTTGACAGAAACATTTTCCTTTCGGGCTTCGTGTAGAAGGATCAGCCGTTCCCATGTCCGGTCTTCAAGATTCACTTGAGGCCGGAGCTGTTCATAATTTGGGATTGTGATCATATAATAGGCGTCTAAGAACTCCAGTTGGTTCAAGAAATCTTTGATTTGAACCTTTTCCCCAAAGATGCGTCCGGCATATTTGATTTTAGTATTGCGGTCGCTGAGCAAATAGGCATTGCTGAAAATGCCGAATGAGAGCACAATAACAACAGCCACAATCCAGAGAAGGGTTTTCATAACGCCTTCTTTGCGCAAGATTTTCAACATAGCGTAAACTCCTTGTTTGAATACGGAATGGAGTGATATTATAAAGACCAATTGATTGTTTGGCAAGTGGGCATTTTTGAGTTATGATTCTAGAGTTTGGGCATCAGGAAAAAATCTTTACATTTTTTTAAGTTGTGGGTATAATAACGCTTCATTTTTAATTAAAGGCATTGAACTGGCATATATAATATTCCAGCGGACTATATAGGGGATGGCTATGGGCACGTTAAAACTTGGCTTACCGAAGGGGAGCCTGCAGGAGGCGACCATTAAAGTCTTTGAGCGGGCTGGATTTAAAATTTATATTTCGGGCCGTTCGTATTTCCCTTCTATTGATGATCCTGAAATTGAGCCTGTTTTGCTTCGGGCTCAGGAAATTTCGCGTTATGTTGAAGACGGGGTTTTGGATTGCGGGATTACCGGGGCGGATTGGACTCTTGAAAACGGGTCTAAAGTTCTTCCCTTGGCTGATTTGGTTTATGCCAAGCAGACAGCGGTGAAGGTGCGGTGGGTTTTGGCTGTTCCGGAGAATTCAAAGATCAAGTCCGCCAAGGATCTGGAAGGCAAACGGATTGCCACTGAACTGGTCAATGTCACAAAGCATTATTTGAAAGAAAACGGTGTTAAGGCCGATGTGGAGTTCAGTTGGGGAGCAACGGAAGCGAAGGTCGCTGCAGGCTTGGTGGATGCGGTGGTTGAGTTGACAGAGACCGGCAGCAGTTTGAAGGCGAATAAATTGAGGATTGTCGCTACGATTTGCGAGTCGACCACTCAACTGATTGCAAACCGTCAGTCGGTTAAGGATTCTTGGAAAAAAAAGAAGATGGATCAGATCGCGATGCTGTTAAAAGGCGCGATCGATGCCGACGGTATGGTTGGTCTGAAGCTCAACGTCGAGGAGAAAAATCTGGAGAAGGTTTTAAAGCAGTTGACTTCTTTGCAGAATCCGACGATTTCACATTTAAGCCAAGGCGGTTGGTTGGCTGTTGAGACCGTGATTCACGAAAGCAAAGTGCGTAGTATTATTCCGGCATTGAAGGCCGCCGGTGCACAGGGGATTATTGAATATTCGTTAAACAAAATTATCTTTTAAACGGAGAGAAATAAATCTATGCCTTGCGGAAAGAAGCGTAAGCGAACAAAAATCACGACTCACAAGCGGAAGAAGCTCAGAAAGTCAAAGCGTCATATCAAGAAGAGAGACTGGTCTTAATCTTAGCAAGAGGCTCAGCGCTGCTGTTTGGCGGTTGAGCCTCTGCGTTTGTTTTCAATCCTCATTCGGGATTTCGAGATGATCACTCATCGCTGCCTTAAAATCATTGGGATTAGCTTGATTATATGGGCCCTGGGGTGTGCAGTTAACCCATCAGTCTGGGCTTTGGAAGATCAAGATGCGAAGGCGAAAAGCTTGGCTTTTTACGCTATGGGGATCGTCTATGATCTTTACGGTGAAACAGACCGTGCGATTGAGGAGTTTCAGAAATCCGCCGGCTATAAGGATAATTATGCCGTGCGTTTAAGGCTCGGGGCTGATTATGCGAGACTCGGAAAACTTCAAAAGGCGATTGATGATCTGACGAAGGCGCTAGAGTTTGACGCCAATAATGTGCAGGCGCGGTATCTGCTGGCACTGATCTATTCGACTCAAAAGGATTATGATCAGGCCGCAAAACAGTATGAAGCGATTCTGACTTCATTCGTTGAAGCCCAGCCGGAAAACATTGAAATCTACGGATATCTTGCGCAGCTGTACTATTCGCAAAAAGAATATGACAAGGCAGTCCAGCAGTTTGAAGCAGTGTTATCGCTTGAGCCGGACAACGCAGATGTCATGTTTCTTTTAGGGGCGCTTTATCTTGAGATTGATAATGAGCCGAAAGCTATGGAGATGTTCGAGAAAACTCTGCAGTATGACCCGGCCAATGACAGCTGTTTGAATTCCTTGGGGTATTTATATGCGGAAAAAGGAATTAAACTGGACGAGGCAAAAATGATGATTGACCAGGCGCTGATCATTGATCCTCGAAACGGCGCGTATTTAGACAGTTTGGGATGGGTTTACTTTAAGCAGGGTGATTATCAGAAGGCATTGGAAAATTTAAGCAAAGCCTTAAGCTCCTTAGAAGACCCGGAAATTTTTAAGCACATTTCGCAGGTGTACCGCGCTATGGGAGATTCCGTTAAGGCCGATGAATACTGGCAGCGCGCTTTGGGTATTTTTTCCAGTGACACAGCCGAGAACCCTGGTGAAACCAAACCTTTAGAGCAAGACAAATCTTTGCCTACATTATGAACGTGTTACAGTTACAGTCGCCAGCCAAATTAAATCTCATTTTAAAAGTGATCAATCGACGGGTGGATGGGTTTCATAATATCCATACCCTTTTTGAACGGATTGATCTGTGTGATGACATGCATTTTAAGACACTGCCTTCGCAGGAGATTCGCATTGTTTGCGATCATCCCGGCGTGCCTTTGGGAAGCCAAAATCTTGTGTATAAGGCGGCAGCTCTTTTGCAGCAGTATTGCGGTGTGACCAAGGGCGTTGAAGTGAAGATCACAAAAAACATTCCTGTGGCGGCCGGTCTGGCCGGAGGCTCTAGCAATGGAGCAACCACCCTGTTCGCATTAAACCGTCTTTGGAACCTGCGGTTGTCGCGCAAACAGCTGTTAGACTGCGCGGCCCGTATCGGCAGCGATGTGTCGTTTTTCATTTGGAATATCAATTGGGCGATTGGCGAAAGGCGCGGGGAACGCATCCAGCCGGTTGTCTTAAGAAAAAAGCTTTGGCATGTACTGGTGGTTCCTCGAATTAAGATGCCAACCCCAAAAGTTTATGGCGCGCTGAAGTTGGCGGTGACCAGCAGCTCGGTTTTTAGCAAGAATTCAGGGGTGGTTTATGGGCAAAAACGGTCTTTTCGGGCTAGAACTGGGAAGAAAATCGAAAGGTTGACAAAGACAGCTGGTAATGCTAATATCCTTATCCATTCTTTATTGGAAAGAGATATTAATAAGTCTAGGGATCTTCTTTTCAATGATTTGGAGCAAGGGATTATTTCTGTCTGTCCAAGATTGGCGGACATTAAGGAACGCTTAAAAGCGTTAGGGATGCAAGGGGTTTCGTTCTCTGGAAGTGGTCCTTCGTTATTTGGTTTGATGAAATCCAAAGCGGAGGCTGAAAAATGGCGAAGCATATTACGTAAGCATTATAGCCAGGTTTTTGCCGTAAGAACTTTTTAAAAGGGGGATGCTCCTTGATGAAAATTACGGAAGTCCGTGTTTTTTCAAAAGAAGGACAGGATAAAAAGCTTAAGGCCTATGCCACGGTGACATTTGATCAGTCGTTTGTGATTCGTAATATCAAAGTCATCCAGGGATCGAACGGAGTGTTTATTGCTATGCCGTCACGGAAGATGAAGCACCCGTGTGCGAAATGTAATTTCAAGAATGAAGTCGGGAGCAAATATTGTAATCAGTGCGGGGCGGAATTAAAGCCGGCGTCGGAAGAGGATTTGGTTCGTGATGCAAAGGCAGAACATCGGGATATTGCTCATCCGATCACTCAAGAATTCCGCGATTATTTACAGTCCGAAGTGCTGAAGGCCTATGAGGCCCAAAATCCCGCAGATAAATAGCAATAAGAGATTTTTAAAAAGGCAATCAGTTCTTGCCTGGTGGTGTAATGGTAACACTCGAGAATTTGGATCTCGCATTCCTGGTTCGAATCCAGGCCGGGCAGTATTTCGACGCGACCACTTCGAAGCCTCGTTCATTATAAGCCAGCGGGCTTGTGTTGCGGGGATACACAAAGAGTTGAACGTTTGAGGGACTGATGAGCTGGCGACGAGGGAGCCGAAAGGCCTGTTCGTCTTCACAGAATTTGGGAATACATTTTTCTTATGAAAGAATTGCGCGCAATTATTTTGGCAGCTGGAAAGGGAACTCGGATGAAATCCGATCAACCCAAAGTTCTCTATCCTGTATGCGGCCGGCCGATGTTGTCTTACGTGATCGAGGCGGTTCAATCAGCAGGTTCTTTGATATCCTATGTTGTCGTCGGGCATGAAGCTGAAAAGGTTAAAGGCATTTTGGGTTCGGACCTTGAGCCGCTGGTGCAGAAGGAACTTTTGGGAACGGCAGATGCGGTCAGGTGCGCCGAGAGCAAGTTGAAAAATTTTAAAGGGGATGTTCTGGTCGTTTGCGGTGATACGCCGCTGTTAAGAACGGAAACCCTGAAAACAGTGATCAGAAAGCATCATCAGACAGGGGCCAGCTGTACTGTGCTGACGGCAGTCGTTGGCAATCCTGCTGGTTATGGGCGGATCATTCGAGGGGCGGATGGACGGGCTGTGGCGATTCGGGAGGACAAAGATCTGCTGAACGCGGAACGGTCTATTTTAGAGATCAATGTGGGCGTGTACTGTTTTAAGGGTGAATCGTTTTTGAAGGCCTTGCCGTTGATTCAGATGAACCCGAAGAAAAAGGAATTTTATTTAACGGATATTGTTGAAGTGATGGCTGCGCGCAACCTTAAGGTCGAGACGATAGAAACGGAAAGTCCTCAGGAGGGATGGGGGATCAATACGCAGGTTGAATTGGCAAATGCCGCTGTTGTTTTACGCCGAAGGATCCTGGAACGGTTTATGCTGGATGGAATTTCGATCGTGGATCCGGCGACTACGTTTATCAATGCTGATGTGAAGATCGGCCGGGGCACGGTGGTTAAGCCATTCACCGTCATCGAAGAGGATGTTGTCATCGGCAAAGATTGCGTTATTGGACCATTTGCGCATTTTCGGCCCGGTACGCGGATCGGGAATCAAGTAGAGGTTGGAAACTTTACGGAGGTTTCCCGCTCAAAGATCGGCGACAAGAGTTTTATGAAACATTTCAGTTTTCTGGGTGATACAACGGCCGGCAGCGAAGTGAATATCGGCGCGGGTGTTGTGACGGCGAATTTTGATGGAAAAGATAAGCACCAGACCCGTCTGGGGGATGGCGCATTTATCGGATCAGATTCTATTTTGGTTGCTCCCGTAAAAATCGGGAAGCATGCGGTGACTGGCGCAGGGTGTGTTGTGGCGAAGGAAAAGATATTGCCTGATTATCATGTGATGGTTGGTGTTCCGGGAAAGATCGTTGGAAAGCGAAAAATAAAACAGTAAGGAGACGGTTCATGGATGGGTTAGCCATTGTGGTTGGCAACGCGAATCCGGAGCTTGGAAAAAGGATTTGCAAGAACCTTCATATTTCTCTGACCAAGGCATTGGTCGGGCGTTTTAGCGAAGGAGAGATTCGCGTTCAGATCTTGGAAAATATCCGCGGGAAAGACACGTTTATTGTTCAGCCGACATGTCCGCCTGCCAATGATAATTTGATGGAGCTTTTGGTTCTTATCGATGCTGCTCGCCGGGCGTCTGCCAAGCGAATTACGGCTGTGCTGCCTTATTATGGGTATGCCCGCCAGGACCGCAAAGATAAACCGCGGGTTCCGATCACCGCCAAGCTGGTTGCTAATCTGATTTATGGGGCAGGGGCTGATCGTGTTTTGACGATGGACCTGCATGCGAGTCAGATCCAGGGGTTTTTTGATATCCCGGTGGATCATCTGTACGCGATCAATTCTTTATGCGATTATTTCCGCACGAAGAATCTGGACCGGAGAAAATTGGTGGTTGTTTCTCCGGATGTGGGAAGTATTAAGATGGCTCGTGCTTATTCGAAGCGTTTGGGCGCGTCATTGGCGGTTGTTGATAAGCGTCGGACAAGCCCTGAAAAAACAGAAGTCATGCATATTTTAGGCGCCGTGCGCAATAAGATCGCGGTCATTGTTGATGACATCGCTGCGACGGCTGGATCTTTGGTTGAGGCAGCTGAAAGTCTGCGTAAAAAGGGCGCCGTTGAGGTGTATGCGGCGGTAAGCCATGGCGTTCTTTCGGGCAACGCACTTCAAAGAATTCAGGATTGCAAGGTTTTAAGAGAGGTGGTCATTACAGACAGTATTCCGTTCCGAAAGACAAAATCGAATCCGAAGATTACAACGGTCACAATTGCACCGTTGTTGGCTGATGCGATTTATCGTATTCACAATGAGGCTTCGATCAGTTGTTTATTTGAGTAAATTAAATCCTGTTTAACCGTTTGATACAAAAGTAGGACGTGAGCAATGGAAGAAGTTAAAATTGATGTTCAAATTCGCAGTGACATAGGAGGCCAGAAGGTCAAGGCTCTCCGTCGCAAGGGGGAAGTGATTCCTGGGATTATTTATGGGGGTGGCGAAGAAGCGACTCCGGTTCAGATTGACCGCAAGGCCTATGAGCGGGTGCGCCGTCAGCATCATGGAGAGGTTTTGTTTCATTTGAATGTTGTAGACGGAGAAAAAAGCATCCATGATTATTCGGCTATCGTTAAGGAAGAACAACAGCATTGCGTGACCGGCAAGACCATGCATATTGATTTTAAGCGGATCTCGCTTCAGGATAAGATTGAGATTCGTGTTCCGTTGGTTCCTAAAGGGGAAGCGGTCGGTGTTAAGCGTGATAAAGGATCGCTAGAGCACATTCTTTGGGAATTGGATATCATCTGTCTGCCAAAGGACATTCCTGAACAGATCGCGGTTGATGTGACCGCTCTTGAAATCGGTGATGTGATTTGTGTTTCGGATATTCAGCTGCCCTCTGGAGTTGAAACCGAACATGATCCGGATGCGATTATTTTTTCTTTGATTCCGCCGATGCGCGAATCGGAAGAAGTTGTTGAGGTGGAATCGGGGGCGGAACCGGAAGTGATCAAGAAGGAAAAGGCAAAAACAGATGAGGATTCTGGCGATAAGGCCAAAACCGCTGATAAGTAAGATTTGATGATAAGGAACAGAAGGATTGTTGCAGACAAAGCTGATCGCTGGGTTGGGTAATCCCGGGGCACAATATGAATGGACACGGCACAACTTGGGATTTTTAGTTGTGAAGCGTCTGGTTCAAGACATGGGGGCCTCATTTTCTGCAAGCCGGTTTTGTAAAGGGCTTGAAGCTCAAGGCCGTGTGGGAGAATGTAAAGTCATTGTGCTGATGCCCATGACGTACATGAATTTATCTGGTCAGGCTGTTGCGGCGGCGAGTTCCTATTATAAAGTCGATTTGGCGCAGAATTTGATTGTGTGTGATGATTTTAGCTTGGATCTCGGTCAATTGCGATTAAGAATGAAGGGCAGTGACGGCGGGCATAACGGCCTGAAATCTATTATTGAGAGTTTCGGCGATCAGAATTTTACGCGATTGCGTTTAGGGGTAGGTAGTCCTCCATCCCGACAGGATCCGGCAGATTATGTTTTGTCGGCCTTCACAAAGGAAGAGCGTCAACAGCTGGATGGTTTTATTTCGGAAGCGGTTGATTGTTGTCAGGTATGGATGAAGGAAGATGATATAGAAAAGGTTATGAGTCAATTCAACAAAAGGAAGGATAATGAATAAGTACGAATTAGTGGTTATTGTGGATGCGACACTTCCGCAGGAGCAAAAAGAAGCCGTGTTGAAAGAGATCGGCGAGGCTATTGTCAAATGTGATGGTAAGGTGATCAACCGTCAGGTATGGATCGACAAAAATAAAATGTCTTTTCGCATGAAGAAATGCACGGAAGGAACATATTATATGATCAACTATGAAGGAAGCTCAGCGAAGAACGCGGAATTTAGGCGCGCGTTAAAGTTGAATGAGCGGGTTTTAAGGTCCTTGATCGTGGCGGCAGGCAAGTAAATCAGGCCAGTCGGGAGATTGGGCATGGGGTTTTGTGTGAATTAACATTATTACGTGGTAGGAGGAGACAATGGCGAATTTGAACAAAACGTTTTTAATCGGAAATCTGACGCGTGACCCAGAGCTGAGATATACACCGGCAGGAGTTCCCGTCGCGAATTTAGGTCTTGCGGTCAATCGTCGTTTCCGGGATAAGACAGGCGAATTAAAGGAAGATGTTTGTTTTTTGACGGTAACGGTGTGGGACAAACAGGCTGAGGCTTGCTGTCAGTATTTAAAGAAGGGAAGCCCGATTTTTGTGGAAGGCGTGCTTCAATCCCGCTCATGGGAAACATCCGATGGGCAAAAGCGCAGCACGATTGATGTGCGTGCGGAACGGGTTCAGTTTTTAGGTAAGTTTTCACCGGGGCAGGGTGAAGAAGGCGCAGGAGGGGATGGATTATCCTTGGATCATCCGGCTGATGATCATGCGATTATGCCCGAGGATGTGGTTTGGGATGAATAAAACGATTTTGATATCGATGGGTTAAGGAGGAGAGAATTGGTTAAGAAAACGTTTCGAAAAAAAATTTTAAAACCGAGAAAACGTTCCATTAAATATGTCATTGAAAAGACTCTGCAGATTTCATATAAAGATGTGGATCTGATCAGGAAATATTTAACGGACCGCGGAAAAATTATTTCTCGTCGATTAAGCGGTGTTACGGCACCTCAGCAGCGACAGATTTCTAACGCGATTAAGCGAGCCCGTTATTTGGGGTTATTGCCGGTCGGCGCTGCGAAGCGCAAATAGCCAGTCAGGGCTATTCGTCGTGAAATCGAGAAATACAGTGTGTTTATCGTCTAATGCATAAATAAAGGACACATCATGGAAGTTATTCTTTGTCAAACTGTTAAGAAGCTCGGCAAAGTCGGAGATGTCGTCAAGGTCAAAGACGGTTATGCGCGCAATTATCTTTTGCCCAAGAGCATAGCGTTTATTGCTACGCCAACCAATCTGAAAAGGATTGAGCTGCAAAAGGCGAAGCAGGCGGGGGAGGATGCGCAAAAAAGGAGTGAGGCTCAGCTTTTGCTCGAAAAGCTGGAGAAGACTTCGATTACCATAACCGTGGAAGTCAATGACCTTGAAAAGATGTACGGTTCGGTCACAGAGGCGGATATTGTCAAGGCCTTCAGCGATGAAGGTTTTGAACTTGACAAAAAAGCTATTGAACTGGAAAAACCGATCGATGAGCTGGGCATTTATGATGTCGGTGTTCAACTACATCCGGATGTAAAGGCTAAAGTCCGAGTATGGGTAGCCAAGAAATAAAAATTCCTCCGCAAAATATTGAAGCGGAACAATCTGTTTTGGGAGCGATGTTGATTGATGAGGAAGCCATCGGCATCGCTCTCGAAACATTAGACGTTGCGTGGTTCTACGAAGACGCCCACCGCATTATTTATCAGACCATTCTTGAATTATATAATCAGAGAAAAAACGTTGATTTGATCACCTTGTCCGATCGTCTTCGGGGAGATGCGAATCTTGACCGGGTGGGCGGGCTGCCATATTTATCGCAGTTGGCGGAGATTGTTCCGACATCTGCCAATGTGGAGCATTATGCAGATATTGTCAAGGCTAAAGGAATTTTAAGGAATTTGATTAAAAATTCTACTGAGATCGTGAACACCTGTTATGCCGGCGGCTCAGATATTGATGATATTGTGGATCGGGCGGAGGAGTTGATTTTTGAGATTTCCGAGATCAAACATCGGCAAAGCGCTGTCAATATCAAGGATTTGGTCAAACAAAGCATTGAAAAGATTGATAAGCTTTTTCAGAAAAAAGAAAAAGTGACCGGTATTGCGACGGGGTTTATGGATTTTGACCGTATGACCTCAGGCCTGCAGTCTTCTGATCTGATTATTTTGGCCGGGCGCCCGTCTATGGGGAAAAGCGCCTTGGCAGGTTCCATTGTGGAATATGTTGGAATTGAGGCTCAACGGCCGGTTGCTATTTTCAGTCTTGAGATGTCGAAAGAACAGCTGGTTCAGCGCATGCTCTGTTCTCAGGCCCGTGTGGATGCGCATAAAGTGCGCACGGGATTTCTTTCTCCGTCGGATTGGCCTTTGTTGACGAAGGCGGCAGGACGATTGTCCAACGCCAAAATTTTTATTGATGATACTCCGGCGATCTCAGCCCTGGAGCTGCGGGCTAAGGCGCGTCGGTTAAAATCGCAGTATGACATTCAGCTGATCGTTCTGGATTACTTGCAGCTGATGCGCGGGCATACCCGCTCCGACAGCCGTCAGCAGGAGATCTCCGAAATATCCCGTTCCATTAAGGCGTTAGCCCGCGAGCTGAAGGTCCCGATTGTTGCGTTGAGTCAGCTGTCACGGGCAGTCGAAAGCCGGCAGGACCATCGCCCTCAACTTTCAGATCTGAGAGAATCTGGGGCTATTGAGCAGGACGCGGATGTGGTCATTTTATTGATGCGGGAGGAATATTATAATCCTACAGAAGACAATCGGGGTAAGGCAGACGTTATCATCGCCAAGCAGCGTAACGGTCCGGTGGGTTCATTTAAGATGGCGTTCTTAAAGGAGTTTGTTCGTTTTGAAAATCTTGCACATGTTGATTGACATCCCTTTGGGGAGACCGTATAATCGTTTCATTATGAAAAAAATCTTACTCGCTATTGGACTGGGATTTGCGTTATTGTGTTCGTCTTCTGTTGTGTATGCCCAGCAGGCGGAGAAAACCTCACTGGTTTCTTCAGAAAAGAAAGTTGTTACTGCTATTGAAGTTACGGGAAACAAGACGATTTCTTTAGCCACGATTCTTTCTAAAATCAAAACCCGTGTGAATGATGAGTATATTCAGAATGTTGTTTCTGATGATCTCAAACGACTTTATAATACGGGCTATTTTTCTGATGTCCGTGTCGATCGCCAAGAGCAGGGGGCCGGATTTAAAGTTGTTTTTAATGTCGAAGAAAAACCGGTTGTTGAAGAGGTCACTTTTTCCCGTTTGCGGTATTATAAGCCGGCCTATCTTTTGAAAAAGATGCAGACAAAAAAGGGAAAATTTCTGGACCGTAAGGCGTTAAAAGATGACCAGAAAGTGATCAAGGACCTCTATGAAAAGAAGGGATTGACATTAGCAACCGTCCAGCTGGAAGAAGAGGCGGATGAGCTTAATAATAAGGTCAAGCTGCATTTTATTATTAGTGAAGGGGTTCGTGTTAAGGTTCGGAAAATCCAGTTCTTTGGCAATGAAAAATTCAGACACAAGCGTTTGATGCGTGTCATCAAAACACGACCGGATGGAATTTTCACCTCGGGATATCTTAAAGAGCAGGTTTTAGAAGAGGACATTGTGCGGATTAAGGCGTTTTATGAAAAAGAAGGCTTTATTGATGCAAAGGTCCGGCATGAGTTTGAGGATTACAAAAAAGGCAGAATCATTGCGAAAATCTTTATTGAAGAGGGTAAACAGTATTATGTGGACAGTGTAACGATTCAAGGCAATGATATTATTTCAACCGAAGATATTCTAAGCGCGATAAAGTATATTAAAGAGGGAAATGTTTTCAGCCGGGATAAGCTGAGCTTGGATCTGGCGGAAATTCGGACCCTGTATTTTGACCGCGGTTATATTTTTGCACAACTGAAGGAATCCACTGCGCTTAATCCTGATACGGGACGCGTGGCGGTTCAGGTGGAGGTTTTCGAAGGCGAGTTGGCTTTTATCAATAAGATTAAAATTCAGGGGAATACCCGGACCCGTGATATTGTGGTCCGTCGAGAATTGCGGCTTTATCCTGGCGACCGTTTTGATGGCTCAAAACTGCGCCGCAGTAAGGAGCGGCTGACGAATTTAGGATATTTTTCTGATGTCACCTATGATGTTGAAGACACCAGCACTCCTGAGCGTAAAGATTTAGTTGTACAAGTTGAAGAGGCCAAAACCGGTTCATTTAATTTTGGCGGTGGTTATAGCACGGTTGACAGCTTGGTGGGGTTCTTTGAGGTCCAGCAGAAGAATTTCGATTTTACAAATTGGCCAACCTTTACCGGCGGCGGCCAGGATTTGTCGTTCCGCGCAGAAGCTGGTTCATCGCGCAATAATTTTCAATTAAGTTTTACAGAGCCATGGATCATGGATTATCCGATTTCAGGGGGGTTTGATCTGTATTTGTCAGAGCGCGACAAAACGTCGGACACGGGATATTCTTATGACGAAAGCCGAAAAGGTGTTAATTTGAGAATGGGCAAGCAGTTGGCGGAATATATTTACGGAAACACAAACTATCGTTTAGAGAGCACAGATATTTCGAATGTGGATGCCACAGCTTCCAGCGCCTTGCGGGATGAAGCAGGCCAAAGCACGGTCAGCAGCATGGGCGTTACTTTGACCCGTGATATCCGCGACAGCACATTTAATCCGACAAAAGGATATTTGGTTAGCGGGACAGTGGATGTTGCGGGCGGGCCGTTCGGATTCGATAAGGATTTTTACCGTTTTTCGGGAAGAGGGAGTTATAATATTCCTTTGAAATATGATTCCGTGCTGGAATTTCGTTTGCGGGCAGGGATTATCAATGCGTACGGCAGTTCCAGTGTGGTTCCGATCTTTGAGCGGTTTTTTGCTGGTGGCGCCCGAACAATTCGCGGATATGATGAACGGAAAGTCGGTCCGTTGGATTCCATTACCAACGATCCGATCGGCGGTGAGGCTCTACTGGTGGGCAACGTTGAATGGACGATTCCGCTTGTTGATTTTTTGAAATTCGCACTTTTTTATGATTTTGGAAATGTCTGGCCGCAGATTACAGATTTCGGAACCGGTGGATATAAGGCCGGAACAGGTACAGGTCTGCGTCTTAAAACTCCGATTGGCCCAGTCAATCTGGATTATGGCTATCCATTGAATGATCAACCGGGTGAAGGCGCCAGATCCGGAAAGTTTTATTTCAGCGTAAGCAGAGGCTTTTAATTTTATAACTCAAGGAGGTTGGATATGAAAAAAATATTTATACTCATGGTGGCAGCGGCTTTGATGGTTTCTTTTTCCATGACCGGCGTGGCCCAAGCCCAGAAAATCGGATATCTTGATTTAAGCAAGACATTCGATAATTATGAGAAGACAAAAGATTATGACAAAACGCTGGAAGCTGAGCACGACGCTTATCAAAAAGAGCGTAATGTCAAGATCGAAAAAATTCAGGAATTGCAGGGTAAGCTGGCATTATTAAAGGAAGATGAAAAGCAAAAGCAACAGGACGAAATCGACAAGCTGATTACTGAGCTTCGTGAGTTTGATCAGGTCCGGGGAACAGATCTCACAAAGAAACGTGATGATAAGATCCGTGAAATTCTTTTGGAAGTTGAAGATCTGGTCAGCGGTTACGCCAAGAAGGAAGGTTATGATTTTATTTTGAATGACCGGGTTTTGATCTACGGTCAAGAAACAATGAATGTGACAGATGCGATTCTTGAATTATTGAACGCAAATTATAAGAAATAAATTTAGTTCTATCTTTACGGCCATGGCTTCCTCAAGGTTCTTCAGTATTCAGGGGCGATGGCCGTAAAACTATTATGAGGGCAAATGTGGTGTCTACGACTAAGACATTGGCAGAGATTGCGGATTTTGTAGGGGGTAAAGTCTTTGGGGATCCTTTTGTGAATATTCGGGGATTTTCAAGCTTGCGGGAGGCTCAGGCGGGGGATTTGACGTTTTTGGCGAATATGAAATATGCCGGGCAGCTTGATCAGACCCGGGCTTCCGGAGTGATCGTCTCTCAAAAGACGGAAGATCTTCCTTCAAAGAATCTTATAAAAGTTGATAACCCTTCGTTGGCGTTTTCAAAGGCTATTTTGTTGTTTGCTGATGAGCATCCAGACCCAGTGAAAGGTGTGCATCCGGCAGCTGTTGTGGCGGTG
The DNA here is from genome assembly GCA_038222225.1 of Candidatus Omnitrophota bacterium. Lineage (GTDB taxonomy): Bacteria > Omnitrophota > Gorgyraeia > Zapsychrales > JANLHA01 > JAKLFA01. The sequence goes on along the minus strand of JBBRHV010000002.1, from coordinate 44,552 downwards.
GGTGCGCATATTTCAGAGAATGTGAATATCGGTCCGTGTGCGGTCATTGAGGACGGTGTTGAGGTTGCCTCCGGAACAACCATCGGGGCAGGCACATTTGTCGGCTATCAGACACGGATCGGCAAAGACTGCCTGATTTATCCGAATGTTACAATCAGGGAAAAAGCGGTTGTCGGGGATCGGGTTATTATTCACAGCGGGACAGTCGTTGGGTCCGACGGATTTGGGTTTGTGACGGAAGGCGGAATTCATCACAAGATTCCGCAAATCGGAATGGTTGAAATTCATAATGATGTTGAGATCGGCGCTAATGTCGCGATTGATCGGGCGCGTTTTGATAAAACCGTGATCGGAGAAGGAACAAAGATTGACAATTTTGTGCAGATCGCTCACAATGTCCGCATTGGGCGCGGGTGTATTATTGTCGCTCACGTGGGGATTTCCGGCAGCACAGTCATTGAGGATTATGTTGTTGTCGGCGGGCAGGTTGGGATTGCCGGCCATTTGACGATTGGAGCAGGAACAAGGATCGCTGCTCAATCGGGTGTTACGAGTTCTGTTCCTCCACAATCGATCTTATTCGGATCTCCGGCCTTGCCGCATGTTCAAGCCAAGAGGATCAGCGCGTGCTTAAAGTTTTTGCCGGAGCATGTCCGTACGATCCGTGATTTGAAAGAGCGCATCGCAGAGATTGAAAAGAAAATGTCTTCACAAGGATAACGATGGGCAGTAAACAGCGAACGATTAAAGGACCGGTTTCCTTGACGGGAATCGGACTTCATACAGGGCGTACTGTCACGGTTGCTTTGAAGCCTGCGGCGGAAGGGGCGGGGATCTCTTTTAAACGGATTGATCTGGAGGGGGAGCCTGTTATTTCTCTTGTCCCGAAGAATATTTATGTTGATAATAGTGTTGTCCGCTGCACAACAGTGGGCCATGGGCCGGAGGCAATCCATACGGTCGAGCATCTGATGAGCGTGTGTTGCGGTCTTGGGCTGGACAATTTGACCATTGAACTGGATGGCTCTGAAATGCCAGGAATGGACGGCAGCGCGGTTGATTTTGTGAAGGCGATACAGGCGGTCGGGATTCTTGAACAGAAGGCGGAGCGTTCCTATATTCAAATTCAAAGTTTGGTTCGTGTCGAAGGAAAAAACGCTTTCATCAGCATTGAGCCGGCCGATGACTTTAGAATCACTTATACATTAGAATACGATCATCCGGTTTTACAGAAGCAGGTGTTTGATACTGTGCTTGTACCCGAGACGTTCGCGCGGGAAGTGGCGCCGGCAAGAACTTTTTGTCTGGCGACAGAGGCAAAGTCGTTGCAGGCGGCTGGTTTGGGGAAGGGCGCGAATTTTAAGAATACACTTGTCGTCGGTGAACATGGAGTGATCGAAAATACGCTTCGTTTCGACAATGAGTTCGCGCGCCATAAGGCGCTGGATGTCATCGGAGATCTATATTTGTTGGGGCGGCCGATCAAGGGGCATGTAAAGGCTTACCGCAGCGGGCACGCTCTTAACGTCGCCTTAATGGAAAAGATCGTTCAGGAGTGCATGAATTCAAATGAGGGGGAAAGAATGTCAGCAGAAAATGGAGCTATGGATATTCATGAGGTTATGAAGTGCTTGCCGCACCGGTATCCGTTTCTTTTGGTGGATCGCATTTTGGAATTGAAGGTTGGGGAGCGGGCGGTCGGGATCAAGAATGTCACGGTGAACGATAATTTTTTTACAGGACATTTTCCGACGAGACCGGTCATGCCTGGCGTTCTCATGGTTGAAGCCTTAGCGCAGGTCAGCGGGATTTTGCTGCGCAAATCAGAAGCGCATCACAGTCATGTCGGCCTGTTCTTTTCGATTTCCAATGCAAAATTTCGTAAGACGGTTGAGCCGGGAGACCAGCTCGTGATGGAAGTTGAAGTGATCCGTGACCGCGGAAAGGCCGCTTCAACAAAGGGAGTCTCGCGCGTGAACGGAGAAGTGGTTTGTGAGGCAGAGATGATGTTTGCATTTTTAGACGAGAAATTTTTAACAGAATAATGTAACGACGGCGAAGGACGTTTGTATGAGCGAAAAACAAATTCATCCGACAGCGATTATTGATTCCGGGGCGACCGTTGCAGAGAATGTCGAGATCGGCCCCTTTTCGGTCATTGGCGCGCATGTTATTTTAGAAGAAGGCGTTAAGATTTCCAGTCATTGCCATCTGGAAGGAAGGACTCGCATCGGAGCGGAGACACAGATTTTTCCGGGGGCCGTCATCGGCACGATTCCTCAGGACAAGAAATTCAATAAAGGCGACGAGGTTTTTTTAGAGATCGGCAAGAAAAATATTATCCGGGAATATGTCACTATGAATCCGGGGACCGTGGATGGCGGCGGAAAGACGACCGTGGGGGACGGAAATCTTTTCATGGCCTATTCCCACGTGGCGCATGATTGTGTCGTCGGGAATAATTGCGTTTTTGCGAATCTCGCGACATTGGCCGGCCATGTGACCATTGAAGACAATGCCATTATCGGCGGGCTGACCGGCATTCATCAGTTTGTCCGGATTGGGCGCTTAGCCATGATCGGCGGGTGCAGCCGGGTAACCCAGGATGCGCCGCCCTTTGCGATGTGCGCAGACGCCGAGGCAAGGGTGTATGGGCTGAATCTGATCGGTCTGCGTCGAGCCGGCATCGCCAAAGACGCACAGCATACGCTGAAGGCGGCTTTTAAATATTTATTTCGTTCGGGGCTTTCCAAATCCCATGCGCTTGAGAAAATTCAATCGGAACTCACAATGTGTCCGGAGCTTCAGCATTTGATCCAATTTGTTGAAAACAGCGAACGCGGCCTTCTTCCGGGCATACAAACAACATAAGATGATTATGGTTCAACAGAAGCAGTCTATAGGGCTTATCGCGGGCAATGGGCGTTTTCCGATCCTTTTTGCGCTGGCGGCCCGTCGGCAAGGATTCCGGGTCTTTGTTTTGGCGATCAAGGGAAACGCATCTCCGCTATTGCATTTTTGTGTTGATGGCCTTGCATGGATCGGCGTGAGTGATGTTCGCAGTGGGTTTGATTATTTTAAGGCCAAGGGGGTCACGCAGGTCATCATGGCCGGTCAAATCAGTCAGCGGACCTTGTTTGATGCTCGAATGAAGTCCGATCTTGAGCTTCAGAAATTTCTTTCTGCTTTGGAGGACCGAAAGGCAGACACGATTTTTTCAGCCGTGACGGATATTCTGACCAAGGCTGGATTAGAAGTTTTGGATTCGACTTTTTTGCTCAAGCAGTTTTTGGCGCCACGCGGAACCTTGACCAAGCGCGGCCCAACGGAAGGCGAATTGGCAGATATCGAATTTGGGCGAACGATCGCAAAGGCGATGGGTGGCCTGGATGTCGGACAGACCGTTGTGATCAAATCGAAAGCGATTGTTGCGATCGAGGCCATGGAGGGAACGGATCGCTGCATCATCAGAGGCGGCCGGATTGCGCATCAAGGGGCTGTTGTGATCAAGGCAAGTAAGCCGCAGCAGGATGCGCGTTTTGATGTGCCTGTGGTTGGACCAAAGACAATTCGATCGATGAAAAAGTCGAATTGTAAGTGCTTGGCGATTGAAGCTGAGCGGACATTAGTCCTGGATTATGAAAAAACTCTCCGGCTTGCCGACCTGGCTGGCATTTGTGTCGTATCTAATTAGAAAATAATAACTTACGCTCCTTTGCAAGGCAGTTTTTAAGCATCATTCAGACCATTGCTTTTGATTGACACACCCCATCTTTTTCTATATAATCCTAATATTAAAATAAGATAAAATTACTATTTTTATAATCAATTTAGTATATACGGAAGGTCAATTTTATGGAAATAGATGAAATACGGCAAGTTAGAGAAGAAAAATTAGACTCTTTGATCCAGCAAGGGATTAACCCTTATGGTAATCGTTTTGAGCATATTGAGGCGGTCAGTGAGGTTCTTGAGCCGTTTCAAGAAGGCCGTGAGGTCAAAGTTGCCGGCCGCATCATGGCAAACCGCAAGCATGGAAAAGTTATGTTTATGGATCTAAGGGACATGACCGGAAAAGTCCAGGTGTTTGTCCGTAAAGATAATCTGGCAGAAGGCGTTTTTGAACAGATCCAGCTTCTGGATATTGGAGATATTATCGGTGCTGTAGGGGAACTTTTTGTAACGAAAATGGGGGAGCAGAGCATTCGGGTTAAAGAAATAACGGTCTTAAGTAAATCCCTGATGTGCCTGCCTGAAAAATGGCATGGGCTTAAAGATGTGGAGATCCGTTACCGGCAACGGTATGTGGATTTGATTGCCAATACAGAGGTTCGGGACATTTTTTTGAAACGCAGCCACATTATTTCATTTATCCGTCGGTATTTAGATGAACGCAAATTTTTGGAGGTCGAAACCCCGATGCTTCAGCCCATGGCCGGAGGCGCCCGCGGCAGACCGTTTAAAAGTAAACACAACACGTATGATATGGATGTCTATTTAAGAATTGCGCCTGAACTTTATCTGAAGCGTTTGTTGGTCGGGGGTTTTGAACGGGTCTATGAGATCAACCGCAATTTCCGCAATGAAGGAATTTCAACCCGTCATAATCCGGAGTTTACCATGCTGGAGGCGTATCAGGCCTACGGTAATTTCGAAGATATGATGGATTTGATGGAAAACCTGATCAGCGGGGCCGCCTATGAACTGTATGGTTCCTACAAGGTTCCTTATCAAGGCGGAGAGATCGATTTTACGACTCCTTGGGAGCGTCGGAGTTTTGCGGGCATTGTTAAGGAAAAATTTGATATCGACCCTGAGGACACGGCAGAGGTGATGCTTGAAAAGGTCAAAAAGATCAAGGGTGCCAAAGTCAAGGTTGACCTGCTGACGCGGTCGGCGGTCATGAAAATCGCGGAAGACATTCTCGAAGAGGATAAAACCATGAATCCGGTTTTCTTTACGGATTATTTTACGTTTCTTTGCCCGCTGGCCAAAGTCAGAAAAGATCAGCCGGCGCTTTCAGAACGCTTTGAGTGTTTTGTGGCCGGGATGGAAATCGGCAATGCGTATTCAGAGTTGAACGATCCGCGGGAGCAAAAGGCGCGGCTGCTGGAGGATCTTAAGGATGATGTTGAAACAGGACTGCGCAGCATTGATGATGATTTTATAACCGCGTTAGAATACGGCATGCCTCCGGCTGGCGGTCTTGGAATTGGGATCGATCGGATCGTCATGCTGCTCACCGATTCTCCTTCGATCCGTGATGTGATCTTATTTCCGCTGTTAAAGCCGCAGGCGGAAGAGGTGGCCGAAGGCGACGTAAAGGAACAACATGTCGCAGTTTGAAAATTTTATCAGTCTTCGTTATTTGACAACATGCCGCGGACACTTCATGTCCTTTTTGAACATTGTTTCGATCGGCGGAGTGGCGATCGGAGTGATGGCCTTGATCGTTGTCATGGGGATCATGACCGGCTTCGGTAATAATCTGCGCGAAAAAATCATTGGAACCACGCCGCATATTGTTTTGGAAAAAGAAGTCGGGGTCCGTGATTATCAAGCGGTGCAGGAACAGGTTGGATCTGTGGAAGGCGTGGTGGCGACCTCTCCGTTTATTCAAGGCAATATTTTTCTAGAGACCGGAAACGGACGGGCGATCGGTGAGCTCATTCGGGGAGTGGATCCGCAGACGGAAGGCTCCATCACAAAGATCCAGGAGTACCTCATCAAAGGCGAGCTTTCAAGTCTGACGGAAGACGGAGTGATTATCGGCGATGAACTGGCAAGATATTTTGGCTATGGCCTGGGGGATGTGGTTACTGTGATTGCTCCGGGATCCGGGATTGAAGGCCGGGGATGGCGCTATCAGCTCAAAATTGTCGGTATTTTCAAAAGTGGCATGGTTGATCTGGATATGAATTTAATTCTGGTGAATCTGGTAAAGGCTCAGGAGATTTTTGATTTTCAGGGTGCAGTCAGCGGCATCGGCGTGAAGGTGGATGACCCTTACACAGTTGAAGAAGTCAAGCGGCGGATTTATGAAAAGGTCGGGTTCTCGTTTATGGCCAAAAGCTGGATTGATGTGAACCGCAATCTTTTTCAGGCGCTCAAGCTTGAAAAATGGGGCCTTTTTTTGATTTTGTCATTTATGGTTTTGGTGGCGTCGTTTAATATTGTCAGCACGTTGATCGTGACAGTAACCTCGAAAGTGCATGACATCGGAATCTTGCGTTCGTTCGGGGCGACGCGCGCCTCCATTCGACGTATTTTTACTAAACAAGGTATTTTGATCGGGTTTTTTGGAACGATCTTGGGAGTGATGGGCGGGGTTGGCGTCAGTTACATTCTGTCGCACTATATCAAAGTTCCGGTAGAAATTTACGCGATCGAACATGTGCCGGTTGATCTGCAGTTTGGGGATATCATGATCATTATTGTTTCCGCGTTGGTGATCACATTTTTGGCGACGATTTATCCGTCCTGGAAGGCGGCCAGTCTGGAAACCGTGGACGCGTTACGCTATGAATAAAAATACAAAATCGGTGGTTATGCTTCAGGCAGAAGAACTCCATAAAATTTATACGCATACGGCAAAAGAAGTTCATGTTCTTAAAGGCGTTACGCTTCGGATTGATCCGAAAGATGTGGTTGCCATTGTCGGTCCTTCGGGAGCGGGCAAGTCGACGTTGCTGCATATTTTGGGCGGACTGGATGCGCCCAGCCGCGGGCGGGTATTGTTTTTCGGGGAAGATCTCTATCGGATGAAAGAGAGCAAGCGTTCGCAGTTTCGCAACGAGCGCATCGGTTTTATTTTTCAGTTCTATCATTTGTTGCCGGAATTTACGGCGCTGGAGAACGTGGTTTTACCGGCCATGATCAAACAGAAATGCGGGATGACCCGTGCTCTGAAGGAACAGGGTTTGACGATCCTAAAAGACGTCGGTTTAAGCCCGCGGGCCCATCATCGGCCCAGCGAACTCTCCGGCGGTGAACAGCAGCGGGTGGCGATTGCCCGGGCGTTGATGAATCAGCCGGATATTTTATTTTGTGATGAGCCGACCGGCAATCTTGACTCACAGAGCGGGGAAGAGATCATTAAACTTTTGATGCAGCTGAATCGTTCTCAGGGACAGACGCTGGTCATGGTGACGCATGATGAGAAGATTGCGGTTCAAGCGCAGCGTATTATTTATTTGAAAGATGGAACGATGGTTGCAACTCATGAAAACAACTCTTTGGAAAAGGTGAGGGCAATATGAAAATTTATTTGAACGGAAAATTTGTCGCAAAAGAAGATGCAAAGGTGTCTGTATTTGACCATGGATTGCTTTATGGGGACGGGGTCTTTGAGGGCATCCGTTCCTATGATGGTTTGGTCTTTCGTCTGAAAGAGCATATTGACCGTTTATACGAGACCGCCCATACGTTGATGATGGAGATTCCTTTAACGCGTGAGCAAATGGTTCAGACGGTGGTGGACACGCTCAAAGAAAACAAGTTGCGTGACGCTTATATCCGTTTGGTCGTGACCCGGGGTGAAGGTGATTTGGGTCTTGATCCAAAAAAATGTTTTGGCAGACCATCAATCATCGTTATTGCGGATAAGATCACGCTGTACCCGAAGGATCTTTATGAAAATGGAATGGCCATTATCACGGTTCCGACTGTGCGTAATCATCCGGAGGCGCTGAATCCGCAGCTCAAGTCATTGAATTACCTGAATAATATCTTGGCAAAAATAGAAGCCAGTAATTCCGGTTTTTGTGAAGCCATCATGCTGGATGGAAGTGGCTATGTGGCGGAGTGCACGGGAGATAATATTTTCATTGTGAAGAACGAGGTGCTTTCTACGCCGTCACGCGGACGGCTGAAAGGCATCACGCGGGATGTGGTGTTGGAGATGGCCGGCGCTTGTGGATTGAGCGTGTTTGAAGGACCGTTCACCCGCCATGAAGTTTATAACGCGGAGGAATGTTTTTTGACCGGAACAGCGGCGGAGATCATTCCGGTGGTCAAAGTTGACGGACGGGTGATCGGGTCCGGCAAGCCCGGCTTGGTGACGAAAAAAATGTTGGGTCTTTTTAAAGAGGCAACCCGAACCGACGGTGTGCGTTATTAAAATAGAAGTTTGATTGTTAGAAGGAGAAGACTGGTATGCGATGCGATGAATGTGGAAAAAAGAAGGCGACGGTTCATTTAACCGAATTGGTCGATGGGCAGATTTCCGAGTTGCATTTATGTGAAGAGTGCGCCAAAGAGAAGAGCGTTCAGATGGAACAGCAGTTCGGCCTGGCGGATTTATTGGCTGGATTATCGGATTTCACCAAGACGTCAGCGGCGGTCAATTCGGAAACACAGACCAAGGTGGAAAGCTGTGCCAACTGCGGAATGACCTATGCGGATTTTAAAAAGCATGGCCGCCTGGGCTGCAGTGAGTGTTATTCGCATTTTCGTGGCAAATTGACATCTTTATTGAAAAAAATTCATGGGGCGAACAACCATTCCGGAAAGGCTCCGAAGGTTCTGGCGGCCCCGGTGGAGAGCGCGCAGCCTGTGAGCAGTGACGCAGATGCCCTGAAGAAACAATTGCAACAGGCTGTTTTGTGTGAGGATTATGAGCGTGCTGCGGAATTGCGCGATCGCATTCGCGCTATGGAACAGGGAGGGTAAGGCAGACATGGAACTCAAAGATCTGATTTCTCATACAGGAGAGTGGTTAAAAGGTTCCGGGCCTTCATCAGGCACCGTCATGTCAACGCGTGTGCGTTTGGCGCGCAATTTTGCCCAGACCCCGTTTCCGAACCGTGCGTCTAAAAAACAACGGCAGGACATTTTAGAGTCGGTTGAAAAGGCCATAACAAAGATAGAGTATTTTAAAGATTCAACTGTTTTTCGAATGAACGATCTGGATGATGTGGATAAGGAATTTTTGGTGGAACGTCATTTGATGAGCCATGAGCATGCGGCTACCTCGGAAGGGAAGGCGGTCATTGTTTCCGCTGAGGAGGTCTTATCGGTCATGGTCAATGAAGAAGATCATTTGCGGATTCAAGTCATGCACTCCGGTTTGAACCTCTTTGAGGCCTGGAAAATCATCAGTACGATTGACGACCGGCTTTCAGAGGAATTGAATTTCGCGTTCTCGCCGGTCTGGGGATATTTAACGTCCTGCCCGACTAACACCGGAACGGCGATGCGCGGATCAGTCATGCTGCATTTGCCGGCCTTGGTCATGACTAAGCAAATTAATAAGGTTTTGACGGCTATCTCAAAATTGAATTTTGCGTCCCGCGGATTTTATGGTGAAGGCACTCAGGCCATCGGGAATTTCTATCAGATTTCTAATCAGGGCTCTCTTGGCCACAGTGAAGAGGATATCCTGCAGAATATCAATGGTTTGATTCGTCAGGTGATTGAGCAGGAGGAGCAGGCCCGGCAGGCATTGGTCGTTCAGAACAAACCGCTCTTGGAAGATAAGATCTTTCGCTCGTTGGGCATTTTAAAGAACGCCTATATCATGTCGAGCCAGGAAGCGGTTGAGTTGTTGTCGATGATCCGTTTAGGGGCGGAATTGAAGATTTTGACAAATTTAGACGTGCAGATCTTGAATGAGCTGATGATTATGATTCAGCCGGCTCATTTGCAGAAGATCGACGGTAACCGGTTGTCTCCGGCGGCACGCGATATAAAACGGGCAAATTTAATCCGAAAAAAGTTAGGGGAGGTTGTATAAATGTTTAATCGATTCACAGAACGGGCACGGAAAGTCATTATTTTCGCAAAGGAAGAGGCGCGGAGTTTCAATCATGATTATATCGGGACAGAGCATCTTCTTCTGGGCCTGGTCAAGGAAGGCGAAGGGGTGGCCGCGGCTGTTTTGCAGAAGCTGGGGGTTGATTTAGAGACCATCCGTATTGAAGTGGAAAAGTTGGTGCAGCCTGGTCCGCAAACACAGGTCATGGGAGATATCCCCTTTACGCCGCGCTCCAAAAAGGCTTTAGAGCTTTCCGCAGAAGAGGCGCGCGCACTCGGACATAATTACATTGGGACGGAGCACCTGTTGTTGGGCCTTGTGAAGGAAGGCGAGGGCATGGCCTATCGGGTTCTTTTAAATTTAGGGTTGGATTTAGACCGTCTGCGCGCGGAGATCATGGAGATCTTGGGCTCCGGTGTCGCGGGATTTGGAATGCAGGAGGAAGAAAAAACTTCCGGTAAGACACCGGCCATTGATGCTTATGGACGCAATCTGAATCAGCTTGCCCGTGAAGGAAAGCTGGATCCGGTGATCGGCCGGCAGCAGGAAATCGAACGGATCGTTCAGATTTTGAGCCGCCGCACGAAAAACAACCCGGTTCTCCTGGGAGAGGCCGGCGTTGGAAAAACCGCTATTGTCGAAGGTTTGGCTCAGCTGATTGTCAGCGGTGATGTGCCGGAACTTTTGCGGAATAAAACGATTGTGGTTTTGGATTTAGCGATGATGATTGCCGGAACCAAATACCGCGGGCAGTTTGAAGAACGCATTAAAGCCATTATGGATGAGATCAGACGCTCAGGAAAGATTATCTTATTTGTTGATGAAATTCACACGTTGGTTGGGGCCGGGGCTGCGGAAGGCGCGATTGATGCCGCCAATATTTTAAAACCGGCGCTTGCCCGGGGAGAAATTCAGTGCGTTGGGGCGACGACGATGGATGAGTACCGTAAGTATATCGAAAAGGATGCCGCCCTTGAACGTCGTTTTCAGACCATTATTGTCGATCCGCCTTCTGAAGCGGAAGCGGTTCTGATCTTAAAAGGTTTGAGGGATAAATATGAGGCGCATCACCGGGTGAAATTTTCCGATGCGGCGATTGAAGCCGCGGTTAAACTTTCGGAACGTTATATTTCCGGCCGGGCTTTGCCGGATAAGGCGGTGGATGTTGTTGATGAGGCCGGTTCCAGAGCGCGGCTGAAAACCATGGAAGTCCCGCCGGGGATCAAAGAATTAGAAGGCCGCATTGAACAGTTGAAACAGGAAAAAGAGGCCTATATTAAGAGCCAGAATTTTGAAAAGGCTGCCCGTATGCGTGATGAAGAACGTGAAGTGCGGGAAAAGCTTGAAAAGGTCAGAGCGGAATGGGCCAAGGAGCGGGACAACATTTCGGTGATCATCGGGGAAGAGGATATTGCCCGGGTGGTTTCGCAATGGACCAAGATTCCGTTGTTGCGTTTGGAACAGAATGAGAGCGACCGGCTCCTGAAGATGGAAGAAAAGATGCAGGATACTGTCATTGGTCAGAAGGAGGCGATCAGCGCGATTGCCCGTGCCGTGCGCCGCTCAAGGGCCGGTATTAAGGATCCGCGAAGACCGATCGGTTCATTTGTCTTTTTAGGACCGACTGGGGTTGGAAAAACGCTGTTGGCCCGTGCATTAGCTGAATTTATGTTTGGTGATGAAGACGCTTTAATTCAAGTAGATATGTCCGAGTACATGGATAAATATAATGTGTCCCGATTGATCGGTGCTCCGCCCGGATATGTCGGTTATGAAGAAGGCGGTCAGCTGACGGAGAAGGTACGCCGTAAGCCGTATTCCGTCGTGCTTTTGGATGAGATCGAGAAGGCGCATCCGGATGTGTTCAATATTCTTCTGCAGGTTCTTGAGGATGGGCGTCTGACCGACAGCTTCGGCCGTAAGGTGGATTTCCGCAATACGGTTATTTTGATGACGTCTAATGTCGGCGCAGACATGCTTCGAAGCCGGGGATCGCTGGGTTTTATGGCTCAGACGGAAAACGCCGGTTATGAGGAGATGCGGGACCGCCTTTTGGAGGAGGTCAAAAAAGTTTTTAAGCCGGAATTTTTAAATCGCATTGACGACATTATTGTGTTTAAATCGTTAACCAGAGAAGATCTGAAAAAGATCGTGGAGATTGAGATCCGGGGAGTGGCGAATCGTCTTAAAGATCGCGCCATTGAGATGGAACTCACGGCTGAGGCATTTGAGTTGCTGATCGAAAAGGGATTTGATCCCGTTTTCGGAGCGCGGCCTTTAAAGCGGACCATTCAGCGTTATCTTGAAGATTCTTTGGCCGAAGAAATCATTTCCGGACGGCATGAGGCAGGACGGAAGATCAAGGTTGTCCGTGACGGGGATCATTTAAAATTTGAATAATCAGAGCAAAGACAGAATCTTTGTGATGCGCAATAGAAGGCTTTGTTCAGGATGTCTATGTTCAAAAAAGTCTTTCTGATAATATGTTTAGCCTGCAGTTTTCCTTCGGTAAGCTGGGCGCAACAGGTGCAGGTGCCGTTTAAGGCCCAATTTGATTTCAACAAAAATTCTTTGTACGGTGAGATCCCGATGGCGGGTAATGCGGACCCGATTTATTTTGAGGTTCAGCAAAACAAGGATTCCGGTTATATCGCTACGATTAATATCAAGAAATGGCATAGCAAATTTTTCGACATGTCGGTATTTCTTGATCTTGTGGCGGATCCGCTGATACAGCAGGATGTTTCAAGCGGTCAGTTGAAATGGAGCCTGACCAGCCATTATACATTGCTTAATAATCTCCCGTTTGAAGATATGAGCGCCAACGGGACATACGGTAACGGGGTGCTGTTGATCGAACGGGCTTTTCTGGGCGGAATGATTTTAGCGGGAGAATTCAAAACGACTGCTCCGTATGCCGTTAACATGAAGATCGGGATGGTCAATTTGAATCTGAAGGATTTTTTACCCTTATTTGGGTTTCAAAATCTTGATGTTGAAGGGACCATAGGAGGCAATCTGTATTTGAGTGGGGAAGTTCCTAATATTCGGGTCAAGGGTGAACTGCATTCATTCAACGGAAAAATTGGACAGCTGGAATATTATAGTATGAGTCTGAATATTGACGGGATCTATCCGGAGATCTACGTGATTGATTCGCAGATCGCTCAGACCGATGGGTTCGTTTTTGTTATTGATGGAAAACTCAAATTAAATGAGATGGATCGTTTTTCAGAACAAATCCGTTCTTTTGTGCGCAAACCTTTGGTGCAGAAAAATGGAGATACGGTGGAGTGGACGCTTAAGAAGCTTCAAGACAGCGATGAGGCTGGGGTGACGGAGTTTAAATATCTTAAACGGCGCAAAGAGGAACGGATGGGCGGGGATTCGGATATGCTGGGAATTGAGCGGCGGATGGAGTTTTAAGGGGATGTCAAAAGTCAAAAATATTTATGTCTGTCAAAGTTGCGGAATGCAGTCCACCCGTTGGGTCGGACGTTGTCCGAGTTGTGAGAGCTGGAATTCATACGTCGAAGAATCGGTTGCCGTCAAGCCGAAGGCTCCGCGCAGCGGGGTTCTTTTGGATGACCGCCCGATTCAGCTTCATGAATTGGAATTCAAGAAGGAACATCGGTTGACGATCGGCATGCCGGAATTGGATCGTGTTTTGGGGGGCGGTTTAGTGGCGGGATCGGTAACCCTTTTGGGGGGAGACCCGGGCATTGGAAAATCAACGCTGATGCTGCAGGCGATGGCAGGGATCGTGGCGCAAGGCAAGAAAGTTCTGTATGTCAGCGGTGAGGAGTCGACTCAGCAGACACGTATACGGGCTGAACGGTTAGGCGCTTCTGATTGTAGGGGCCTGTTCATTGTCAATCAGGTGGATTTAGCTACGATTCAGCAGCACATTCAGAATTTAAAACCGGATGTGGTGGTCATTGATTCCATTCAGGTTGTTTATCATCCGGATGTTCCTTCAAGCCCGGGCAGTGTCAGTCAGGTCCGGGAATGCGCGGCGGTTTTAACGCAATTGGCCAAGTCATTGGGTATCGCGTTATTTATTATCGGGCATGTGACGAAAGATGGGGCGATTGCCGGTCCGCGGGTTTTGGAACATATTGTTGATACGGTTTTGTATTTTGAGGGAGAACGATATACGGCTTATCGGCTAATCCGCAGTATGAAAAACCGCTTTGGGTCAACCAATGAACTTGGGGTTTTTGAGATGACGGGTCAGGGGCTGCTTGAAGTCGAGAATCCTTCTGAAATTTTTTTGGCGGAACGGCCGCAGCACACCTCAGGATCGGTGGTGGTTCCTATTCTGGAAGGGAGCCGTCCGTTTTTGGTTGAGATCCAGGGATTGGTGAGCCGTTCCAGTTTTGGTGTTATCCGCCAAAAGGCGCAAGGATTTGATGCCAACCGTTTGGCGCTATTGACCGCTGTGCTTGAAAAACGGCTGGATTTGAATATTCAGGATAAAGATATTTTTGTGAATATTGTGGGAGGCGTGAGAGTCGCGGATCCGGCGGCGGATTTGGGCGTTGTGGTTGCGGTCGCCTCGGCATTTTTAGATCGGGTCATTCCGCAAGATATTGTTTTTTTGGGTGAGGTGGGGCTTTCCGCTGAAGTGCGCAGCGTGATCCAGTTGCCGCTTCGGCTGAACGAAGCCGCAAAGCTTGGATTTAGACGGGCCATTGTTCCGAAACACAATTTGGCAAAACGAAAAACTTTTGATGGCGTAGACATTGAATTGATCGCTGTCACAACCGTACGGGAAGCCCTTGATATTTTTTCCGGCTCCGTATAAGTTCAGACAAAGGAAGATGGCATGACTTTATTTTTTATCCGGGCGTTTTTCTTTGTGATCTCAATTTTTGTCGGGTATTATGTGGGGTCAATTTAAGAAGAGCCGTTTTTGGGTCGGGGGATCGGAGCCGCAGTGGCATTGATTGGTTTTCTTGTGGAGCGCAATGCCAGATCGGTTTCTGTCCGCGGACTTTCCAGCATGGTTTTCGGATTGCTTTTGGGGCTTTTTATGGCCAAACTTCTTTCAGATGTGCTGGTATTGCTGCCTTTGTCGATTTCTGTTCAGTCAGTGGCCCGGCTTACGCTGACCATTGTTTTTTCTTATCTCGGCGCTGTGATGGCGTTGAGAGGAAAAGACGAGTTTAATTTGATTATTCCCTATGTTCGTTTTAAACGTCAGGATATTGATGATCGGCCGGTCCTTTTGGACACCAGCGCAGTGATTGACGGGCGCATTCTGGACATTTCATTGACAAGTTTTTTTGAGCGACGTCTGGTGATCCCGCGTTTTGTTCTGGATGAACTGCAGGCGTTGGTGGATTCCAAAGAGGATATCAAACGTCAGCGTGGCCATCGGGGCTTAAATATTATCCGCCGGATGAAGGAGGCTCAGAGCCTGATGGTGCATATTCATGAGGAGGATATGCCGTTGGGCAGCGGGGTTGACTCAAAATTGATCCGGATGGCAAAAGTGTTGGGGGCTGATATTTGCACAACGGATTATAATTTGGGGTCTGTTGCGGATGTTCAGGGTATTAAAGTTTTAAATATTCATGAATTGGCCGCGGCCTTACGTTCGATGTTTGCGGCAGGAGATATTCTGCGGATCCATTTGCTGAAAGAAGGCAAAGAACAGGGGCAGGCCATTGGGTATAGTGATGACGGTTCTATGGTGGTGGTGGCTGCAGCGGCTGGGCGAGTCGGTCAGGATGTCAGCGTTGAAATCAAGTCTGTGCTGCAGACACAGAGCGGCCGAATGGCTTTTGCGGATCTAAAGGGATGAGGATATGAAAGCACAGGGCATTGTGGTTGCGGCGGGTGAGGGGCTTCGTTTTAAAAGCGATCTTCCTAAGCCGTTTGTTCTTTTGAATGGGCAACCGATGATCGTGTATTCGTTGCGTACTCTGGCTCATTGCCAGCAATTGGAGAGTTTGGTTGTGGTGGCGCATCCGCAATTTTTAGAGCGGATGAAAGCGCTGATAGAAGAGCATGGCTGTCAGAAAATCAAAGCGGTGGTGCCCGGAGGGAAGAGCCGCAGAGAATCAGTGGAGTGCGGGCTGAAGGCCTTGGATGAAGATACGCAGATTGTCGCTATTCATGACGGGGCGCGTCCTTTGGTGAGCGTTGATGCGGTTGATCGGGTCGTGGATGAAGCGAAGAGACAGCCGGCCGCTATTTTGGCCGTTAAGGTCAAGCCGACCATTAAGCAAGTCGATGAGCAAACGATGCTGGTCACGGCCACATTGAACCGTCAGCAGCTTTGGGATGTTCAGACGCCGCAAGTCTTTCAGCGGAAGATCATTGAACAGGCGCATCGTCAATGCCGTTCTGAGAATGTCACCGATGATGCTGCGATGGTGGAAGAGTTGGGAGCCGCGGTTAAAATTGTTGAGGGCTCGTATCGGAATATTAAGATCACAACATGCGAAGACATGGTCTTTGCCCAACAGCTTTTGTCTCAAGGAGAATAGAAATGTCAGCACGGGTCGGAATCGGATATGATGTGCATAAATTCACCAAAGGCCGGCGTCTTTTTTTGGGAGGGGTTCAGGTTCCTTATGAATTCGGCCTGGAGGGGCATTCGGACGCGGATGTCGTGCTGCATGCGGTGTGCGACGCGATTTTGGGCGCGTTGGGTAAAGGAGACATCGGCGAGCATTTTCCGAATACGGATCCGAAGTATAAAGATATTTCCAGTTTAGAACTTCTTAAGCTTGTGATGGGGCAGGTGAAGAAAGAGAAATTTGTGATCGGCAACGTGGATGTGGTGATTCTGGCGGAAGAACCGAATTTGAAACATTTTAAGGCGAATATGGTGGAGAACATTTCAAAGGTTCTGGATATTGATACGCGTTTTGCCAATATTAAAGCTACAACGTCGGAAGGCTTGGGGTTTATAGGTCGGCGAGAAGGAATTGCGTGTTATGCGACCGCGCTGCTGAACGAACGAGGTGCTTGAGCGGCGCAAGAGAGGGATCGGTGTATGCTGGCATTATGGTTACTGGTTGGAGTTGTTTTGATCATTGTATTTGTTATGAATAAGAAATAACAACAGCGGTATGTTGAAAGAGGTGGGTTATGGGGATGACCATTTTTTTTCTGGTTGTGGCGGGGGGGCTGGTGTGGTGGATCTCGAAGGCTTTTGCGGCCGAGATTCAGACGACAAAAGACCGAGACCCAGCGGCCAAGAGCACAGCGGAAATTCTTTTGCTGTATCCTGGTCTGCATGCTGTGATTTTGTACCGTTTGGCAAATTTTTTGTGGAAACGCAATGTGCCGTTCTTTCCGCGTTTCATTTCACAGATGGCGCGGTTTTTTACCGGGATTGAAATTCATCCGGGCGCACAGATCGGGAATGGATTGTTTATTGACCATGGAATGGGTGTTGTGATCGGAGAAACGGCCATCGTGGGCAATGATGTGGTTTTGTTTCAGGGTGTTACTTTAGGCGGAACGGGTAAGGAAACCGGAAAACGTCATCCGACTCTCGGAAATAATATTGTTGTTGGCGCCGGAGCAAAGATCTTAGGGAATATTGAGATCGGGCCGAATTCATATATCGGCGCCAATGCGGTTGTACTCAAGAATGTCCCATCGAATACAACGGTCGTCGGCGTTCCGGGCCGCGTGACCCGGCAGGAAGGCCGAAAGATCGATATTTTGATGGATCATGGTCATGTATTGGACCCGGTTTCACAGAATTTAAGAGATCTGCATTTGCGGATCACCAAACTGGAAGGCAAAGGACAATCATCGGCTCAGAATGAGGATTTCGAGGAGCCGCAGGATTTGTCATAGGAGTAGATGGTGGCAGTTCATATTTATAATACCCTGACAAAACAAAAAGAACTTTTTTTGCCTTTAGATCCTGACGGGAAACGGGTCAATATGTATACCTGCGGGGTCACGGTTTATGATAAATGTCATATCGGTCACGCTCGCAGTCTTTATGTTTTTGATGTGATCCGCCGGTATCTTGACTTTCGGGGTTTTGATGTTCATTTTGTCCGTAATATCACCGATATTGATGACAAGATCATTAAGAGGGCCCAGGAACTGAAGGTTTCGGCCAATGAGGTCGCAGAGACCAATATTTCCGGTTATCAGGAGGACCTTAAACGTTTGGGCGTGATGCCCGCTCAGCATGAGCCGAAGGCCACCGATCCGGAGAATATTGCCGAGATGATCAAATTTATTGAAGGGCTGATCATCAAAGGGTTGGCCTATGAAGTGGATGGAGATGTGTATTTCTGTGTCCGCGATTTTGAGGATTACGGCAAGCTTTCAGGGCAGGGCATTGAGATGATGCAGGAAGCCGTCCGTATTGAAAAAGATGACAAGAAGCGCGATCCGTTGGACTTTGCGCTCTGGAAGAGCTCGAAAGAAGGCGAGCCCTCATGGAAAAGCCCGTGGGGGGCAGGGCGTCCGGGCTGGCATATCGAATGTTCCTGCATGAGTCTTAAACACTTAAGCTGCCAAACATTGGATATCCACGGCGGAGGCAGGGACTTGGTTTTTCCGCATCATGAAAATGAGATCGCTCAGTCCGAAGGGTTTACCGGAGAGCCGTTTGCCAAGTATTGGATCCATCACGGTCTTCTAACAATTAACCGTCAGAAGATGTCAAAGTCGCTGGGGAATTTTATCACTATTGAAGATGCCATCGGAAAGTATGGCGCTGATCAGCTTAAGATATTCTTTCTTTCTTCGCATTATGGGAGTGTGATTGATTTTTCAGAAGACAAAATGGCGGATGTTGCGAAACAGCGGCAGCATTTTTTAAATTTTTTGGATCGCGCTGTACAAGCGGCGGCCGGGGCTGAAGCGGTTTCCTGTAAATGGGTGGAGGACCGCGCGGCGGAATTTTTGGAAGCTATGGATGACGATTTCAATACCGCTAAAGCGTTGGGCGTTCTGTTTGAGTTCATGAACGATGTGAATAAATTTATTGATCAAAAAGGCGATCTGGGATCTTTTTCTTCTATTGTCGCCGGAGCGTTGAGCCTGATCGAAACGTATTTTAAAGAGATTTTTAATCTGGAGCTTTCGGTAGAGGCGAACACGGACGTTTCCCGGGACATCCTGGATCTTTTGGAGAAGCGGGCCCAGGCCAGGAAAGAGAAAAATTTTTCGGAATCGGATCGTCTGCGCGGCGAGCTTGAAGCGCGCGGGATTTTGGTGAAGGACACCAAAGACGGACAAAGTTGGAGGCGGTTATGAGGGGCATTTTTATGACGTTTGAGGGCTCTGAGGGGTCGGGGAAGAGCACTCAAATCGCTTTGATTGAGAAATATTTAAAAAGTAAGGGCCATGACCTGCTGCTCATTCGTGAGCCCGGCGGGGTTAAGATCAGCGAGGCGATCCGCAACCTGCTCTTGGATGTCAAGAATGTTGAAATGAACAATGAATGCGAAGTGCTTTTGTATATGGCTGCACGCGCGCAATTGGTCGGTGAAGTCATTCGGCCGGCGTTAGCTTCGGGAAAAATTGTTCTGTGCGACCGTTTTCTGGATTCAACGCTGGTCTATCAAGGCTACGGACATGGAATGGATTTAAATATCATTAAGAACATCGGCGAGTTCTCAACACAAGGACTTGTTCCGGATTTGACATTATTATTTGATATTGATACGGAAGAAGGTCTTTCCAGGGCCGGGCAGAACAAGGATCGCATTGAACAGCGCTCTTTAGAATATCATCGGCGCGTACGAGCCGGTTATCTGCAATTGGCGCAAGAACATCCGGAACGCTTTCGGATTATCCGGGTGAACCGTAGTAAAGAGGATATTTTTGAAGAGGTTAAGACGCATATCGAACAATGTCTCGTTCAACGGTAAGCAACAGGCGGTGTATGGAGCAGTCGATTTTAAAGCGGTTTAAGGAGATGCGCGGTCAAGACCGGTTGGCGCATGCGTATCTTTTTGTTGGACCGAAGGGTTCTCAAAAGGTTGAGACGGCGTTAGCCATTGCCAAGATGCTGAATTGTCAAGGTCCGGATATTCCGGAAGACGGTTTTTGCGGTCAGTGCCCGGCCTGTGTGAAGATCACGAAGGGCAATCATCCGGATGTGATGGTTTTAGAGCGGGGAGAAGACGCTTCGATTAAAATTGAGCCGATCCGGGCTCTCATCAGCCGGATTCAGTTGAGGGCGTTTGAAGCGCAGTACAAGATTTTTATTTTAAAGGATGCGGAAACGCTGACGGTTGAGGCGGCCAACGCGTTATTGAAGACGCTAGAAGAACCGAGCAAAGACAGTTTGCTGATTTTGACATCGTCAGTCATTGAGCGTATTTTGCCAACCATACGGTCAAGGTGTCAGACGGTTGCCTTTTTCGCGTTATCCAGCAATGCCTTGGCTGAGATCATGATGCGGGAAGGGTTATCCAAGGAGCAGGCACAGTGCTTGTCCCGGTTTTCAGAAGGATGTCGGGGCAAGGCGTATGATTTATGGAATAAAGAGTTTTTAAAAACGAAAAACGCAGCGATTGATCAGTTCCTTCAAGGAACGATAACAGATGCGGATTTAAAGACTTTGGCGTCGGATACGCAGGAGGGGAAGGACGTCTTAAGTATTTTAATGAGTTGGTGCAGGGATATTTTTCTTTTAAAAGCTGGCGCCGGCGAAGAACGCATGGTGCATGCTGACCGGTTGAGCGATCTTAAGCGGTATGCAGCGCATTATACAGATGAACATCTTAAGGAGATTCTTCAGACGATTGTTCGGACGCGAAAAATGGTGGATGACAATTTTAATGTGAAGATCCCTTTGATGTTGTTAAAGGAGCAATTATGGGGAAATTAATACAGGTTCAGCTGGGCCATTTTCGGCCGGTGGAGTATTTTGATCTGAATGACGTGGAATGCCTTCGGGATGAGTATGTCATTTTAGAAGTTGATCGGGGAACAGAATTCGGCCGTGTGGTTTCTCATCCGGAACACGAGGAGCATCTGGAGGAAGGCGACAAACCCGTGGGAAAGATTCTGCGTAAAATTACTGAAGGGGACCGTAATCAGATCAGCAATAATTTAAGCAAGGCCAAGGATGCGATCAGTGCCTGTATCCGCAAGGTCAATGAGCGAAAACTCGAGATGCGGATCTTTAAAGCGGAGTACACGTTTGACTGCAGCAAGATCATTTTTTATTTTACGGCGGATCAGCGAGTGGATTTCCGCGCCCTGGTGAAGGATCTGGCAAAAATTTTCCGCGTTCGTATTGAATTGCGGCAGATCCCGGTGCGGGATAAGGCGAAAATAGTGAAAGGATTCGGTGTCTGCGGCTGCGAATTATGCTGTTCGTGTTACATCAAGAAATTTTTCCCTTTATCGATCAAGATGGCAAAGGATCAGGCCCTGCCTTTGAATCCGGCACGTATTTCCGGGGTTTGCGGGCGCATTAAATGCTGTATGGCGTATGAATATAAAGTCTATCGTGAGCTCTCCAAAGGTCTGCCGCGCGTCGGGGACAAGGTGACAACACCGGACGGGCGGGGGCGGGTTCGCGATGTGAACATTCTGAAGCGTTTTGCTCTGATCGATTTGGTTGAAGGGAAGACTATTAAGATCGAGTACCCGCTGGCTGAGGGAGAGGTTCAGGAGATATCTGATCAAGAGATCATTGAGCATGATGAAGATATTGCGCTCAATGGAGAAGAGGGTTAGAACATGCAGGACAACCATTTTTATGTGAGCACGCCGATTTATTATGTGAATGACAGACCGCATATCGGTCATGCGTATACAACGATCTTAGCGGATGTCTTAACGCGGTATCACCGCACGCAGGGACAGAACGTTTTTTTTCTGACCGGCGTCGATGAACATGGGCAGAAGGTTCAGCAGGCCGCTGAACAGCGCGGGCTTGATCCGCAGCAGCATGCCGATGAGATGGCTCCGCGGTTTAAGATGTTATGGGAGAAGCTTGAGATCCAGTATGATGACTTTATCCGGACAACCGAAGACCGGCACAAAAGAATCGTTCAGCTGGCTTTGCAGACCGTTCATGACAATGGCGATGTTTACGCGGACGAATATGAGGGGTGGTATTCAGTCGCAGAGGAGAGGTTCATCACTGAGACTGAAATGCAGTCCGGTCAGTTCCGTGATGTCAAAAAGCTCAAAGAAAAAAATTATTTTTTCCGTATGGGGAAATATCAGCAGCGGCTCATTGACCATATTGAGCAGAATCCAAAATTTCTTCAGCCGGAAAGCCGGCGCAATGAAATGTTGGGATTCTTGCGTCAGCCTTTGGGGGATCTGTGCATTTCTCGTCCCAAATCCCGGTTGAGCTGGGGCATTGAGCTTCCGTTCGATCAGGAGTATGTGACCTATGTCTGGTTTGACGCGTTGATGAATTATATTTCTGCCATGGGCTGGGGCTCGGATGAAGAGCGTTTTAATGAATGGTGGCCGATCTCGGTACATTTGATCGGGAAAGATATTTTGATGACGCACGCGGTGTATTGGACGACCATGCTGTTCTCCCTTGGGGTTGAGTTGCCGCAAATGATTTTTGCCCACGGATGGTGGTTGACCGGCGATACCAAGATGAGCAAATCCTTGGGGAATATCGTTGATCCGTTAGGGTTGGTGGATGAATACGGCGTGGATGCGGTGCGCTATTATCTGATGCGCGAAATGGTGCTGGGGATGGATTCCAGTTTCTCGGTAGAATCGTTCGTGAAACGTTATAACAGCGATTTGGCCAATGATTTCGGTAATCTTCTCAACCGCGTGAGCGGTTTGATCGGAAAATATTTCGACGGAAAGGTTCCCGATCCGCTTTCGATAACGGAGGAAGAGCAACCGATTGTGGATACGGCTAATGCCTTAGAGGAGAAAGCGGGGGCCTTGGTCGGGGGGATGCGCATTCATGACGCGATTGAGCAGACGATGGCGTTGGTCAGGATGGTGAATGCCTATATTGAAAAACAGGCGCCGTGGAAAGTTGTTAAAACCGATTTAGAAAGAACAGGCACGATCCTTTATGCCGCGACCGAGGCCTTGCGCATCGCAGCCGTTTTTTTAAGTCCGGTGATGCCGGAAAAGACCAGACAGGTGTTGGATGTTTTGGGGGATGAACAGGCGAGCGTTTCATGGGGAGGGTTAAAACCCGGAACTCCGCTCAAGGTTCATGAAGCGCTGTTTCCGAGGATTGAAATTGAGAAAAAAATTGATTAACCATGTCGAGTTGCATCGCTGTATTGAAAAATTTTCTTTTTTTTCGATTGTCAGATTAAACGCGGCTCTCCTTTATTTTGGAATTGGTTTGTGTTTAGGGATGTTTTTGACGAATGGCGTTTTTGCCTCTGAAGGGAGAACGAGTCTAGGGACAAATATTTCAATACTAAAAGATTTTATCGGAAAAGCATATCCGGAAATGGTAAAGGTATTCGGCGCACCTGCTGATAAAACCGGATATGCGATCAAAGACGCTCCTACAAAGGCCTGGAATCATAAAGAGCTTTTTGATCAATATCCGAAGACGGCAGAGAATGCTGATATTCAGATCATGGAAGTGACGTGGGATGACGGAGATTTCTTTATTATGGCAAATTTTCATATGGTTAGAGGCGAGAACCGTTGCTTTATCATAAAAAGAATCAAGAAGGATGTGCGGTTTTAATTTTTGAGAGAGGTTGTTGAATGGCTATCCAAACAATTCGATGGGTCAATGCAGCAGTCCGCATTATTGATCAAACCAAGCTGCCGCAAAAATTGGTTTATAAAGATTGCCGTACGTTGAAGACTCTCTGGCAGGCCATTCGGCGGCTTGAGGTGCGCGGCGCACCGGCGCTGGGAGCCGCTGCCGCCTTCGGCGTCCTTTTAGGGACGCATGATTTTAAGGGCACAGACCGCCGGAATTTTATTAAAGTTTTGAATGATGCCTGTGATTATTTGGCAACATCCCGACCGACGGCGGTCAATTTATTTCATGCGCTGGATGAGATGCGCATGATTCCCTGGATTTATCCATCCGCTTCCGTTTTAAAGTTAAAGCAGGTCATCAAGCGCAAAGCGTTCGATGTTTATGAAACAGACCGTCGTGTCTGTCGGGCCATGGGTGATCACGGGGCGAAATTGATCCGTAACGGAGACCGTTTGATGACCATCTGCAATGCCGGTGCCTTGGCGACGGTTGATTATGGGACAGCGTTGGGAGTTTTTTATTCGGCTCAGCACAAGAAAAAACGGTTTGAAGTGTATGCTTGTGAAACGCGTCCTCTTCTACAGGGTGCCCGTCTCACGGCCTGGGAGTTGACTCATGCCAAAATTCAAACGACGCTGATCACCGATAATATGGCTGCTGCGGTTATGCGCGAAAAAAACATCAGGGCGGTTTTTACCGGAGCCGACCGGATTGCCGCCAATGGCGATACGGCCAATAAGATCGGAACCTATGGTTTGGCGGTTTTGGCAAAATATCATAACGTTCCTTTTTATGTTGTGGCCCCCAAAACCACATTTGATGTTTCCATTCAAAAGGGATGTGATATTCCTATTGAAGAGCGTGCGGACGATGAGGTCCGTCAAGTGGCCGGACGGTACATTTCACCGCGGTCTGTTCATGTTTTCAATCCCGCCTTTGATGTGACGCCCTATGAATTAATTACGGCTTTTGTGACGGAATGCGGAATGATAAAGAAACCTTTTGCCAACATGATAAAACAAAAATTTTCATAAATTTTTGATAAGGAGTCTCACATGCCAGTTCAAACTCTTGCGGATATCGGCGAGTTTGCTTTTATCGACCGCATTACTGCGCAGGCGAACGTTGAAGAGGGAGTGGTCAGGGGAGCGGGAGATGATGCCGCGGTATTAGATTGCGGGGCGGAAGATTATCTTTTGTATACAACAGATATGATGATCGAGGGGGTGCATTTTCTCAGGACGGTGATGACTCCGCAGGAGATCGGCCGTAAAGCGCTGGCTTGTTCGATCAGTGATATTGCTGCCATGGGAGGGATCCCCACATTTGCGGTCGTGTCGACCGGAGCTCCGCATAATACGGTGCGGTCCTTTATGGAAGACATCGGTCAGGGGTTCAATGATCTGGCCAAAGAATATCATGTGAGTCTTGTGGGAGGGGATATGACCCGATCGAACCGTTTGGTCATCAATGTGGCGCTTCTGGGGAAAGTAAAAAAAGACGCGGTCATCTATCGTGCCGGCGCGAAAAAGGGCGACTGCATTTTTGTCACCGGGGTTTTAGGGAATTCATTTAAAAACCGCAAGCATGTTCATTTTGAGCCGCGCGTGAAAGAGGCGCAGTTTCTCATTCGGAATGCCCGGCCGAATGCCATGATCGATGTCTCCGACGGTTTGGCAGGTGATATCGGGCATATTTTAAAACAGAGCGCGGTCGGCGCGGTGATACACGCTGAGAAGATCCCGTTGGCCAAGGGAGCGACCCTTGAACAGGCGCTTCATGAGGGGGAGGATTTTGAACTGCTGTTTACAGTTTCAGCAGATAAGGCGGACGTGCTGCGTCGCTGCAAGCGGCATCGTTTTTTTGAGATTGGGACAATCAGCTCAAAGAAGGGCCTTTTTTTAGTGAATGCCAAAGGCCGCAAACAGGAAATCCAGCCCAAGGGGTTTGAGCATTTTTAAGATTTTGACAATTGGAAATAAAAGCCGGTGAAACAGATCCCATTGATCAGTCAGTCGTTTGAGGAAACACGAGCCCTCGGAAAACGTTTGGCAAAATGCGCCAAACCCGGCGACATCGTGTGCCTTTTCGGCGATTTGGGCAGCGGAAAAACGACGATGATCAAAGGCTTGGCCGCTGGGTTAGGGGCCCATGAAGAGGACGTGACAAGCCCGACATTTGTTTTTCTCAATGTGTATGATCAATTGAAATGGCCGCTCTATCATTTTGATCTGTACCGTTTAGAAGAGACCGATGAACTTTTTGATATCGGCTATGAAGAGTTTTTATATGGGGACGGCATTGCGGTGGTGGAGTGGTCGGAGCGGTTGGAAGAATTTCTTCCCAAGGAGCGCTTGGATATTTATCTAAAGCATAAAGGGGAAGACTCACGTGAGATACGCTTGAAGGCGTTCGGCAAACGCTATGAGCAGATGTTAAAAACATTAGAAGGTCTTAAGGCGTGATTTTATTATGAAACTGTTATCCTTAGACACATCCAGCGCGCATTTCAGTTTGGCGCTCACGGACAACGGAAAGGTTTTGGCTTCCCGGACGATGAAGAATGATCGGGTTTTGTCTTCCAAGATGATCCCCGCGCTTGAGGAGGTCGTCAAGAAATCAGGAATGGATCTGAAGGATATTGACGGTATTTCGGTTGGTTTGGGGCCAGGGTCATTCACGAGTTTGCGTGTCGGATTTGCAACCGTGAAAGGACTGGCGTTGGCGCTGCAGAAGCCGGTTGTGGGGATTCCCAGTTTCGATTCGATCGCGGCGCGGGTGAAACGCGGAGAGGAAGATCAGCTTTGCGTTATTTTTGACGCAAAGCGGGATTTGGTTTACGCGGCGATTTATGAGCGGGGCAACGGCGTCCCGTTTCGGAGCGCGGATTTTCTTTTGATCGGGCTCAAGGATCTTTTAAAAAAAGTTCGCGGAGCTGTTCTTTTCACCGGCGACGGGCTTCTGATTTATAGAGATCAGATTCTTAAGCAGGGGCAGCGTAAGGGTTCAAATTTCAAGGCGGCCTTCCTTGAGGAGAAATTCTGGTATCCATCGGCTGAACAGATTGCCGTGCTGGCGGCTGCGCGTTTCCGCGATAAAGATAGCGACCCGATCAATGCATTGCTCCCGCTGTATCTATATCCGCAGGATTGTCAGGTAAGGCGTTAAAGACGTATATCAGCAGGCGTTGATAAAAAGGAGATGGAAGTGCTGCGCGACAAACATACACACACCGCATGGGTTGAGGTGGATTTGAAGGCGATCCGCCATAATTTTCAGAGGATTCAAAGGCTGGTCAATCAGAAAAGAACGGAACGGCGGCAAACACAATCCGCGAAGGAAGCCCATGCTAAGACACCGCAGATTTTAGCTGTTGTCAAAGCCGACGGTTACGGGCACGGAATGCTTCAGGTCGCGGATCAAATTCAAAAAATGGGTGTGGATTTTTTTGGTGTTTCAGAGCTTCATGAAGGCATTTCGCTGAGGCGGCACAGGATTAAAACTTCGATCCTTATTTTAGAAAGCCCGTTGCCGAATCAGATTAAAGATATTGTTGATCACAATCTTCGCGTGACCATTTGTACGATGGCGTCCGCCAATGCATTAAACACATACGCTCGTTCGGTCAAGAAAAAAGCCGTGGTCCATATTAAAGTGGATACCGGAATGGGGCGTTTGGGTGTGTGGCATACGGAGGCGCTTGGTTTTATTCAAAGGGTAAAACGGCTCAAGCATGTTCAAGTCGAGGGAATGTACACGCATTTTCCGGTCGCAGATACAAATACAACCTTTACTCAAAATCAGATTCATCAGTTCAGCCAGGTCGTTGCGGCGTTGGATCAGGAGGGTGAGAGCGTTCCCTATATTCATGCTGCCAACAGCGCCGGGCTGGGTGGTTTTGCGACGCGCATATTCAACCTGGTCCGTCCGGGATTAATGCTTTACGGACTGTATCCTTCAGATAAAATCCGTTCTGTACTTAAACTTCAGCCGGCCATGAGCGTGAAGGCCCGTGTCCTGTACGTCAAAGATATTGAAAAGGGACGAAGTGTCAGTTATGGCCAGACATTTATTGCTCCGCGTAAGATGCGCGTGGCCACTGTGCCGATCGGATATAATGACGGTTACATGAGGATGTTGTCTAATAAATCTGCGGTTTTGATTAATGGATGCCGTTGTCCGGTTTTGGGACGGGTGACCATGGATCAGCTTGTTGTGGATGTTTCCAGAGCCGGCATGGTTAAGATGGGGGATGAGGTGGTTGTTTTAGGCCGCCAGGGCAAACAGGACGTTTCTGCCGATGAGTTGGCCTGTTTGGCGCAGACCATCAATTATGAGATCGTCTGCTCTTTGGGCAATCGCCTTCCGAGAGTGTATAAAGAAAAATAAACACGTCATTTTAAAAATGCATTTTGATGAAGTAGACCGCTGTCAAAGAGAAGAAAAACGGTACGATATTGGCAGCAATTTCAGGGGGCAGGAACCCGCCTTTTCCCAGCGCAATTCCCACGGCGTTCGCCACATAATAAAAGAATCCGATCGCAATTGCGATCCCCAATGCGGCAAAATTCTGGGCTTTGCGATTTCCGGTTGCCATCACCAGCGGCAGACCCAGAAGCAAAAGCACCACCGGCGTCAGCGGGAAGGCGATCTTTTCGAAGAAATCAACTTTTAAGCTGTCCACCGCTCGGCTCGCCCCGCTGTTTGAGAAGCGTTTGATGTAGTCATGGAGTTGGCGCAGATTCATAAATTTGACATTGGTGCGCTGCCGTAAAAAATCTTTAGGAGTTTCTTTGATGTCCATGAGTTTTTCTTCATAGATTTTGAACCGTGTTGGCCCGGCATCGATCTGCTGGTACGGGGTTATGTGCACCTGTTTAAATTTCCATGCCAGCCCGGTCCAAGAACCTTCCATTGCGACGATCTTTTCTCTAATCTTTTGAGCGTTATCAAAGCTGATGATTGTGATTCCCTCTAAATTGTACGTGACCGGATCAAAGGAATCAATGAAGTACAATCGGTTTTTCAGGCCGTAAAAGGAGAGATTCTTGATCTTGGCCTGATGGGATGAGCGGTCGGTTTCAAGAGAGAGATTTTCTTCCTTGATGTCGCGGGCCATAGATTCAGCCTGGGGGATATAGCGTTCATTCAGGTAAAACGTCGCGGCCGAGAGCAGCAATCCGAAACACAGAGCAGGTCGCGCTAGCCGCCAGAAATTTAATCCTCCGGCCCGCATGGCGATCAGTTCGTTATGGGCATTTAAGTTCGCAAAGGTCAGGAGGCAGGAAATGAGGCAGGCAATCGAAGCGGTTTGAACCATGACCACCGGCAAGTACGACAGATAATAACGGGCAATGATTTCAATGGATGCTTTATGATTAATGAATTCATCCAAGTTGGATGCAGAATCAATCAAGACAAAGAGCAGGCAGAACACAAACAGTGTGATCAGGAACATGAAGACAACAGATTTTAGGATATAGCGGTCTATGATACGCATAATTTATGATTAAAGTAAACGGCCACGATCAGCGCGATAACATTCGGAACCCACATGATGATATATGCCGGAGCCTGCTGTTCGATGCTTAAGGCCTCACAGGTTAGTGCCAGCAAATAATACGTGCTGGCGGCTATAATCGCTAAGATCACATTGGCTGAACGCTCCCGGCGGTTTGTGATGACGGCCAGAGGAAATCCCAAAAGAACGAAAATCAGAGGCGCAAAAGACCAGGAGAGTTTCCGGAAATATTCGGTGTCAAGCCGGGACGTGTCAACTAAGAGTTGTTCGCGAAGATGTTTTTCTTCCAGGAGTTCTTGCAGAGTCATGCTTTTCGGTTTCTTTTCGATTTTTTCATCTCCATTGCCGACATTCAGCGTGATGAAAAGGGTCTTAAAATTGAGTTTATAGAAATTTTCAGGTTTTTTGGGGTCCATTTCATCGGAGGTCCCGTCAATGAGTTTAAGGATCAGCTGTTTTCCATCCGGGCTTTTTGTGAATTCTCCGCGGTTGGCAATGATGGTTCTGGTCGGACGTCCGTCCGGCTGCGGTTGCCAGATTGTGATGTTATAAAATTTATGGCCCTCGACGCGGTGGATGAAGATCGTCTGTCCTTTGAATGTTTTGATGAATGTCCCGGGCTCCAAAAGGGCGGTGGGATTTTCAAATCCCATGGTTTTTTCCAGGACCTTCTGCTGATGGTACGCGAAAGGGATCACGCGGTCGTTGAGAAGGAATGCGACAAGACTGAAGATAAATCCGACAGCAATCAAGGGCAGGAGGAGTCGCTGAATATGGATTCCGCTGGCACGGATCGCGATGATTTCATTATCGGCAGATAAACGG
This sequence comes from Candidatus Omnitrophota bacterium, assembly GCA_038222225.1. GTDB lineage: Bacteria > Omnitrophota > Gorgyraeia > Zapsychrales > JANLHA01 > JAKLFA01. The sequence goes on along the minus strand of JBBRHV010000002.1, from coordinate 14,780 downwards.
CTGAAGGCCAAAAGCACGGCGATCAGACAGGCGATCGGCATGGTGTATTGAAGAAGAACCGGGATTAAGAGCAGAAACATTTTTCCAACGACCACAAGCGGTACGCCTTTATTGATGACAAGATGCGCGAGTTTGACGGTGTATCCTAACAGAAACACGCAGGAAAGAACCCCAAGGGCCAGAAAAAAGGGGAGAACACATTCGCGTAAAATATAATTGCGTAAAAGACGCATAGTTATTCTGCAATGGCTGCTGTAAGAGCGCTTACCTCTTTGGCCCCGCCTGTCTTGAGAACCCCGGCCAGTGAAGAGAGGGTGGCTCCGGTCGTTAAAAGATCATCGACCAATAGAATATTAATATTAATAATGCTAATATGAGATCTTATTTTAAAGGCCGACTCAACGTTTGTCCAGCGTTGTTTTGGGCTAACGCGCGCCTGGTTTAGACTGTAGCGAGTTCTGGCAATGATCTGATTGCTGTAGGGGATCTTGTAATGTTCGGCCAGGATTAAGGCGATCAGTTCGCTTTGATTGTAGCCGCGTTCACGCATTCGTACCGGATGCAGCGGAACGGGAGCGATTATTTGAAACCGGTGGATGGGGATTTGGTAAAGTTCAATGAAGTCAATGATGAAGGAACTCAAAAGCCGGCGGATGACGGTCAGGCTTCCATATTTGTATAAATGGAGCAGGCGCTTAAAGGGCGGCGTGTAAAGGCAGGCAGCATAGACATGGTCAAAATGAAAGCTCGAACGCCGGCAATTGCGGCAGAACAGGTCCGGCGCGGATTTCAGCGGCCGTGTGCATTTCCGGCAGAAGGGTGGTTTGTTTTTTTGAATGGAGGAGAGGCACGCCGGACACACGAATGGCGGGGGCTCTGAAGGGAAGAGGGACGTATGACAGAGGACACAAACCGAGGGGTAAAGTATATTCATCAGCCCGTTCATAAAGGGGCGGGCGACTCGCATAAACACGAGTGTATTATAGCAGAGAGAGAATTTTTTTGAAATATTTCAGGTCCTGTTGGCGTCCTGGCTTTCAGATGCGATTGTCAGACGCGCGCTTGTTTTCTTCGGAAACTTTGCGTATAATGAAGCAGTTAAAAAGGGGGGCGATATGCGGATTTCAAGGGGGCTGACGGCCTGGGTGATCGGGATCATGATCATTGCCTGGAGTATGACAGCTCTGGCGGCAGGGTTTTTGTTTACGCTTGATATCCTAGATCGCAGCGCGATTTCAAAGTTGGATGAGCAAAAGCTGACCGACGCCTATATTGATGCAATGATCGAGCTGGAAGCGGTGCAGACGTTTTATAGCAAAGGCGGCTTTACGCCGAAAGAGTATGAGTCTTATAAGGATTTATTGCGTTTTCGGACGAATCTTGTTTTAGAATTTGGGAAGCGCAAGATGGAAGTTCCACGGATTAAATAAACAGGTGTATTGTGAGAGAAAGGCTTGGTATGTCAAACGCGTGGAGTGATGATAAAAAGAAATTGCATGAGATCATTAAGGAGAAGGCTTTTTTAAAGGGGGATTTTATTTTATCTTCCGGAAAAAAAAGCAATTATTATTTAGATTGCCGTAAAATTACGCTGACTCCCGAAGGCGTTTATTATACCGCTAAGATTTTTTTAGACATGGTGAAGAGCGAGCCGCTTGATGCCATCGGCGGTCCGACCTTGGGCGCGGATCCGATGGTGGGGGCCTTAGGCGTGGTTTCGTTTCAAAATGGAACACCGGTCAACACCTTCATTATTCGAAAAGAATCAAAAGCTCACGGCGGGAAAAAACAGATTGAAGGCCCGGAATTAAAAAGCGGAGCAACGGTGGTGGTCATTGATGATGTGGCGACCACGGGTAAAGCGTTTTTGCATGCTTTGGATGTTTTAGATGGGGCGGGGATCAAGGTCAAAACATGTTTATGCATCATTGACCGCGAAGAGGGGGCAAAAGCAGCGGTCGAAGCGCGCGGATGCCAGATGCGATCGATTTTTACAGCTCAGGATTTTTTAAAAGATTAGCGGGTTATTCAAGGTGGTTCATTTTTTATTAATCGTTTTTTAGTGCCTTAGTGGCCAGTGTCTGCGTGCCTTATGAAAAATATTATTTTAGCTTCGGGTTCCGCGCAGCGGCGGAAATTGCTTGCGATGGCTGGCCTTACGTTTAAGGTCCGGCGGAGCAGTGCCGAGGAGATCCTGAAGATCACCAGCACCTGCGCAGCGTTGGTAAAGAAGAACGCATTATTAAAAGCGCAGAATGTGGCGGGCAAGGTCCGTTCCGGAATTGTGATTGGCGCCGATACGGTTGTGTATGGCGGCGGGAAGAGGCTGATCTTAAAGCCGAAAAATTTAGCAGATGCCCGGCGGATTCTGAAAGAGATGTTTGCCAAACCGCATTGGGTGTATACGGGAGTGGCGGTGATTGATGCGGCTTCGGGAAAGACCGCTGTTTCTTATGAGAAGACCAAAGTCTATATGTATCCCTTGACGCGTGCGGAGATGGATCAATACCACAACCACATCTCTCCGTTAGATAAAGCCGGGGGTTTTGACATTGAAGGCCGGGGAGGTACGTTTATCCACCGGATCGAGGGCTGCTATACCAATGTCATCGGCCTGCCGATGGTACGCTTAAGGATCATGTTAAAGGAATTTGGGATTGAATTCTAAGAAGGCACTAGGACACTACGGCACTGTGGCACTATGAGAGACAAAAGAAAAAATGTGCAGTCCTGTAATAAAAAGTTTTCGGATTTTTTTTGTTTGAAGGTTTTTAGTGTCTTCTTCATGATGTTTCTTTCCAGTTGCACTTACTCCGAATACAATCTTGCCACCGGGCAGGAAGAGACCCTTATTTACAATACCGAAAAAGAAGAAAAAATCGGGTTCGCTGTCGCCACGCAGGTTGAAAATGATTATAAACTCGTCGAAGATCCGGCCTTAAGTGCCCGTCTCAATGAAATCTTGATGCGGATTGCTGAGGTCTGTGACCGCAAGGAATTGGTGTATACCGTCAAGACCATTGATGAAGATGAGCTGAATGCCGTGAGTCTCCCTGGGGGATATGTCTATATGTTTAAGGGTCTGACGGATGCTTTAAAGACCGACGATGAGTTGGCGGCGGTCATTGCCCACGAAGTTGGGCATGTGACGGCTCGGCATTCCATGAAAAGAGCGCAAGCCGCAACCGGTATGACGATTCTGCAGATCTTAACGATTGTTGGCAATCAAGCTGAGGCCGCCATGGGCGTCAATGCGATGTATGCCACGATCTTTACCGCGTATTCCCGCCAGGATGAGTTTCAAGCGGACAAACTTTCTGTCCGTTATATGCTGCGGGCCGGCTATGATCCCAATGCGATCGTGAATGTTTTGACTTTGCTTGAAGAGGAAACGCGCAAAAAGGGGCCAGGGAGAATTTCTTATTTTCGCACTCACCCTTATATTCAGGAGCGCATCGGGGTCGTGAAACGTGAGATCACCGGCCAGCTGGATTTTAAAAGTTATTTGAATCTGACTGGGCAGGAGAAGGATCTTTATTAAGGCACTGAGACACTAAAGATTGGGGACTATGATAATTAAAAGAAAAAAAGAGACAGTATATAAAAAACAGGGATTTTCAGGTTTTTTTTGTTTTAAAGATTTTAGTGCCATAGTGTCACAGTGCCGTAGTGTCTTTTTTATGTCCTGTGCTCTTGTGTTCTTGTGCTCTTGTGTCACTGCTGATCAAACCCAGAGAATTTGTTTCCAGTCCTACTGTTTCACCATTGAGATCGCTCAAACCCCGGAAGAGCGCGCCAAAGGGCTGATGTTTCGTGAAAGCCTGCCTCAAGAGGCGGGCATGCTTTTTGTTTTTGAGGAACCCGGGGCGTATGGATTTTGGATGAAGAACACACTGATCTCTTTGGACATGGTTTGGCTTGATGAAGACATGAACGTTGTTCATATTGAAGAAGCGGTTAATCCTTGTGAGCAAGTTTCTTGCCCGGTTTATTACAGCGAAGTATCGGCAAAGTATGTTTTGGAGCTGAATGCAGGCACGGTTAAAAAGATAGGCTTGAAAACAGAAGATCAACTTGAGCGGATTGATAAATAACGCGGGTTTAATAGAATTTTTGTTTTTAAGGATTTTGCTTTATAATAAAATGCTTTTCACAGACAATAGAAGTATTCATTAATTCAAGAGAAGGAGACGGGTTATGAAACGAAGGTTGATGCAGTCTGCTGTTGTGGCGTTGTGTCTGTTGTTGGTTCCTGTTTTTGCAAGGGCAGGAGGGGGTTCATTTAAGGAAAGAATTCAAAGCAAGATCAGTTCTCAGAAAGCGGACACGCAAAATGTCCAATACCAGCCGTATTATCTCGAACAAAATTATCAGGTAGATAAAGATCAAGCTGTAAATGACTATTGGGGAACGCCTCAGGGGCAGGAAGAGCAGTTGAGGCAGGCCGGAGCGGTTGGTGGATCAGCTAGTCAGGTGATGGATGCAGGTGCTTATCGTCAGAATGTGAATATGCCGCAAAGCGCCCCGGTCACCGCTAATAATGAGCGGGCACGAAGAGAATCGGATATTCAGCAGGTCAGTCAGAATTTTATTGTTTATACAGTTTACTATAGCGGGGAAGTTGAAGAGAGCGTGGTGACGGTCAAGGGCGAAATCGTTTTTGAGGTGTTTTCAAACGGCGGCCGTCCGGTTGAGATCCCGCTGGTCAATAATCAGGTCGGTTTGATCGATGTGCAGGTCAATCGGGGAAAGTCGTTTGTCATGAATAAGGGAAATAAATATTATCTGGTTATTGATAAACCTGGCCGTTACACCTTGAATATGGAATATCTGTTGAAGGCGAAGCGCGAGCGGGAACATGGTCCGGGCAGTTTCCGGATCGATGTGATGCCGGCTCCGATCTCGCAGTTTGAGTTTGTTATTCCTGAAGAAGATGTGCAGGTTTTTATCGAACCGGCGATCAAGGTTGAAACAAAGAACGTGAAGGGGACGACAGAAGCCTGGGCCGTTATGCCGAATACCAATGGCATTGATGTCCGTTGGACCAAAGCCCTGCCGAAAGAAACGATCGAGGCGGTGGAGCTTGCTCCGAAACTGTACGCTGAGACCTGGACCTTTGCCTCTATCGGCGGCGGGGTGGTGCAGTGCCAGTCACGCATTCAGTTTTCGATCCTGCAGGCTGAAGTTTCCAATTTGCGCGTGGCTTTACCGGAAGATGTCAGCGTTTTATCTGTCAGCAGCCAGGAGATGCGCGATTGGAAAGTCAGCAAGAAAGATAATGTTCAGTATCTGGATGTCTTTTTGAATTTTGGAACAAAAGGAACGCACATCCTGGATGTCACCTTCGAACGCAATGTTGATGAGGGCCAACAGGTTGTCAGCATGCCCTGGTTGAGGGCTTTGAATGTGGAACGCGAGAATGGATTTTACGGCATTGCCGCGAGCACCAATCTTGAAATCGATGTCGGCGTCTCAGAGCGTGTCACCAAGATCGACGCCAAACAGCTTCCGCAATATATTTGGGAGCAGGCCTCGATGCCGATCCTTTTGGCATTTAAGTATCTGAATCATCCGATCTCTATTGAGATCGAGATGACCCGTCATGAAGAGATTCCGGTTTTGGTGGCGGCCATTGATGCGGCGTATCCCGAGACCTTGGTCACCAAAGACGGGCGGTTGCTCACCAAGCTGGTTTATCAGGTTCGCAACAATGTGAAGCAGTATCTGCGCATTAAACTTCCGGACACGGCTAAGGTGTGGAGCAGTTTTGTCAACGGCCAGCCGGTGAAGCCGGCGAAAGATAAGGATGGCAACATTCTGATTTCGCTGAAGAAATCTCAGAATGGCGGAAGTAATGTCACTCAGTTTCCGGTGGAGGTCGTTTATTTAGATGAAGGCAAAGCGGTCAATGGAGCGGGAAAATTAAATTTGAAACTGCCCGCCGTGGATTTGCCGGTGAATCAGCTTATCTGGAAAGTTTATATGCCGGATGACTTTATTTATTTCGGGTCCAAGAGCGACGGTGAAGTCGAAGTGCCTTATGCGGCAGGTATCGGCGGCCGGCTCGGGTATCTCAATCGAGGTGTTCAAGGGCGCATGCGCATGGCGGCTGATGACATCGGAGATCAGTATGAGGTGCAGCAGGTCATGATGGAAAAGAAGGAAAAGTCGGTTGCAAGTTTTGTAGATTCCGTTCAAGGGACACAGGGCCTGTTGCCGATCAAGATTGATCTGCCGACCCGCGGGAATGGTTTTACGGTTTCTAAACTCCTGGTGGTGGAAGGCGATCAGCCGTGGATGAGCGTGAGTTATTTCCCCTGGGGAAAGACGGCGCGCGGGTCGCTGAAGTTTGCGAAGATCGGGCTGTTTTTCCTGATCTTTGTTCTGATTGTGGTTCGGATTAGGTCAAAGAAAAAACGCAAAGTTCAGGCGCAGGAATAAGCGGCGTTTGATTGAAAATGTTAAGAAGGGCGGCATCGTTTGATGCCGCCCTTTTTTAATATAAGAAATTATTTTTTCGGCCGGTAAATGTGGGTGGCTTGACCGATGATGCCCTCGGCGGCTTCCATGAGTGTTTCGGAAACCGTCGGATGCGGGTGAACACTTAAGGCCATATCTGAAGCGAGCGCTCCCAATTCAACGGCAAGGACTCCTTCGGAGATCAGCTCTCCGGCCCCGACGCCTGCGATCGCAACTCCGAGGATCCGCCCGGTGTCCGTATCAGCAATGAGTTTGGTCAGTCCATCGGTGCGGTTCAAGGTCACGGCCCGTCCGGAAGCTGCCCAGGGGAATTTTGAAACGGTGACGTTTAGGCCTTGGGCCTTGGCTTCAGTCTCGGTGATCCCGCACCAGGCGATTTCAGGATCGGTAAAAACAACAGCCGGGATAGCCTTGGCATCGAATCCGGTTTTGTGTCCCGCGATGGCTTCGGCCGCGACTTTTCCTTCGGCGGATGCTTTGTGCGCCAGCATGGGCTGGCCTGCGATATCACCGATGGCGTAAATGGAAGGGTCCGTTGTTTGACGCTGAGCGTTGACACGGATAAATTTTTTATCATCCGTGAACTGGATCTTGGTGTTTTCAATTCCAAGGTTTTCATAGACATTCTTGCGGCCGATCGAGATCAGGACGCGGTCGAACTCTTCGCTGGATGTCTGCCCCTTTTGATCTTCAACGGTTACGGATATCGCGTCGCTTGTTTCGCTGATCGCGGTTACTTTCGTATTGAGCCGGATCGTTTTGAATTGTCCCTGAAGGCGTTTGGTTAAAATAAGCGCAAGGTCTCTGTCCGCGCCGGGAAGAAGGGCCGGGGTCATTTCAACCACCGAAACCTCGCTTCCTAACGCGCGATAAATTGTGCCGAGTTCCAGGCCAATGTATCCGCCGCCGATCACAAGCAGTTTCTTGGGAACATCTTTTAATTCCAAGGCAGAGGTTGAGTCTAAAATGCGTTCGGATACCGACGCAAAGGGTAAAGAGATCGGCAAAGAACCTGTCGCCAGAATCGCATGATCAAACTCCAGGGTCTCGCTGCTGCCGTCCGTCTTGTGGACTTCTAGAGAATTCGAACTTAAAAATTTGGCGCGGCCTTGAATGAATTCAACTTTGCGTTGCTTGGCGAGCTGTCCTAATCCGCCGGTTAATTTGGTGACGACTTGATCTTTAAACGCGCGGACTTTCTCAAGGTCGAGCTTGGGTTCACCGAAATCAACGCCCAATTCTTTGGCTTCGCGGGATTCCTGGATGATCCTGGCGATATGTAAAAGCGCTTTGGAAGGGATACATCCGCGGTATAAACAAACCCCGCCGGGATTCTGTCCTTCATCGATGAGGGTAACATTCAATCCCAGATCAGCAGCGGTAAAAGCGGCAACGTATCCGCCGGGTCCGGCACCAATAACGATTAATTCTTTTCGCATCATTTGATCCTTTTATTTTGAACGGCACTCAGCCACTATGACACTAAGGCACTGCGAGAAGCTAATATTGAAAAATAAAATCAAAAAGATTAAATAAATCTGAAGAAAGCTCGATGGCTATTATATCTGTTTTTTTAGTTTTGTGCTCTTGCTTTTTAGTGTCTCAGTGCCGTAGTGTCCTAGTGCCGTCAATTCAGTTCTAATAGGAAAGGCTGTTCGATCGCGTCACACATCCATTTCATAAAGCGCGCCCCGTCAGCGCCGTCAATAACTCGGTGGTCATACGACAATGACAGAGGTAGCATCAGTCTGGGATGACAAACTCCGTCACGGAAATCGGTTTTCATGGCCGCACGGCAGACGCCTAGAATCGCCACTTCCGGCCAGTTTACGATCGGGGTGAAATAACTTGCCCCTAACCCGCCTAGATTGGTGATGGTGAAACACCCGCCTTTCATATCATCCAGCCCGAGTTTTTTATCGCGGGCCTTTTGAGCGAGCGTTGTGAGCTCCTTGGAGAGCTGGGTAATGCTTTTCTGATCCACATCCCGGATCACCGGAACCAGGAGCCCGTTTTCGGTGTCCACCGCAACACCGATATGTGTATATTTTTTATAAATGATCTCATTGCCGGCCGTGTCGAGGCTGGCATTAAATTGCGGGAATTGTTTCAGGGCCGCAGCCACGACGCGCATGATAAAGGGCGTGAGGGTCAGTTTATGGTCAGGCGTTGAATATTTTTTTCGTAATTCTTCCAGTTCTGTAATATCCGCTTTGCCGAATTGGGTGACATGCGGGATGGTAGCCCAGGCATGCGCCAGATGCGAAGATGTTTTTTTGCGGATATTGCTTAGGGGTTTGCGTTCCACAGAGCCCCATTTGGAAAAGTCAGGTAACGGTTCGCCTTGAACGGAAGATGAAAGGAGAGAGCCTGCTTGCAAGGAAGTTAAAATGTGTTTGGTATAGGCTTTGACGTCTTCTTTGGTAATGAGCCCTTCCGGACCGGTTCCCGGGACGTTTGAAATTTGAACACCTAACTCACGGGCAAAACGCCGGACTGTCGGAGAGGCTGGCACGTCGGCTTCCATGGTTTCGATCTGAGCGCTTTGCGTGTTGAGTGGCTGAGTTGGTTGAACCGATTGAGTGGGGTTGAGTGGTTGAGTCGAGTTGAGTGGTTGAGTGAGTTGAGTGAGTTGAGTAGGTTGAGTCGTTGAAGAAGCTCCATCATCGATCTTCATGACCACTTGGCCGACGTTGATGGTGTCGCCTTCATGGATCAGGATTTCAGCGATTGTTCCGTCTGCTGGAGAAGGGACTTCAATGGTGGCTTTTTCAGTCTCGAGCTCTAAGAGCGTTTGATCTTTTTTGACAGAGACGCCCTTTTGGACAGCGATCTTGACCGCCTGTCCTGACGTGATATTTTCACCGACTTCCGGAAGTTTGAAATCAATCATAACGTCTCCTTAAGAGAGCATCGGGTTCTTTTTGTTTTTGTCTATGCTGAATTGTTGCGCAGCACGTTCAATGAGATCCTTTGAAATTTTGCCGTCATGATAGAGCGCGGCGATTGCGGCAAAAGCGATATGTTTGGCATCCACTTCAAAGAAATCCCGCAGGGCCGCGCGTGTATCGCTTCGGCCGAATCCATCTGTTCCCAGCGTATGGAAATGCCCGGGCACCCATTTGCCGATCCCGTCGGGCAAGGCCTTCATGTAATCCGAGGCCGCCACAAATACGCCCTGTTCTTTTTTAAGGCATTGGGTCACGTAAGGGAGGCGGACTTCATCCAACGGGTTGAGTACGCTGTGGCGTTCGACTTCCATGGCATCCCGGCGAAGTTCTGAATATGAGGTAATGCTCCAAACGTCCGTAGAAATTTGGAACTGTTCCTCTAAAAGTTTTTGCGCTTTCAGAACTTCATGAATGATGGACCCGGACCCGAAGAGATGCGCTTTCATTTCGCCGGATTCAAGCCGGGATTTTTTAAATTTGTACATGCCCTTGAGAATTCCGTCTCTGACGCCTTCGGGCATTTTGGGCATTTGATAATTTTCATTGGCAACACTCAGATAATAAAAGATCTTTTCTTTGTCCACATACATGCGTTTGATCCCGTCGCGGATAATGATAGCTAGTTCATAGGCAAAGGCCGGGTCATACACGCGGGCGATCGGGATGGAAGAAAGAAGCAGGGGGCTGTGGCCGTCCTGATGCTGAAGCCCCTCGCCGTTTAGGGTTGTGCGTCCGGAGGTCCCGCCAACAAGAAAGCCCTTGGCCTGCATGTCTGCCGCCAGCCAGATCAGATCACCGACGCGCTGCGGGCCGAACATGGAGTAGTAGGTATAAAAGGGGATCGTTGGAACGCCGTGTGTTGAGTAGGCGGTTCCAGCCGCGATAAAGGAACTCATGGCGCCCGCTTCATTGATGCCTTCTTCCAGGATCTGTCCGTCGGTTGATTCTTTATAATAGAGAAGGGAGGATTTGTCGACCGGGTCATATTTTTGGCCGGGATGCGAATAGATGCCGCATTGCCGGAAGAGCGCTTCCATGCCGAATGTGCGGGCTTCATCGGGAATGATCGGCACGATATATTTTCCGATGGTATTGTCTTTTAAAAGCTTGGTAAGGATGCGGACATAGGCCATGGTGCTGGAGACTTCATGTTCGCCGGTGCCTTCATAGAATTCTTCAAAAAGCTCTTCCGGCGGGGTGGTCAGTTCCGGGAAATCTTCACGCCGCTGCGGAACAAAGCCGCCGAGAGATGTTCGTTGTTTTAATAAATAGTTCATTTCCTCAGAATCCGGTGCCGGCTTAAAGAACGGGGTTTGCGCCACATCGTCATCGGAGAGTGGGATGTTGAACCGCGACCGGAATTCTTTGAGTTCCTCGAGATTCAGTTTTTTCTGCTGGTGCGTGATGTTTTTGCCTTCACCGCTCTCGCCAAGGCCGTAGCCTTTGATGGTCTGAGCGAGGATGACTGTCGGCGCGCCTTTAAATTCAATCGCGGCATGATAAGCGGCATAGACCTTTTCCGGATCATGGCCGCCGCGTTTCATTTTGCGCAGCTGTTCATCAGAGAGATGCTCGACCATTTTTAAAAGGTGAGGGTCTGTGCCGAAGAAATTTTTGCGGATATAGGCGCCGTCTTCCACGACATATTTTTGCATTTCGCCATCCACGACTTCACCCATGCGTCGGGCCAGAAGTCCTTCGGTGTCCTTTTCAAGAAGGCTGTCCCAGTCGCTTCCCCAGAGGGTTTTAATGACGTTCCATTGGGCGCCGCGGAAAATGGCTTCCAGTTCCTGAATGATCTTGCCGTTGCCGCGCACCGGCCCGTCCAAACGCTGAAGGTTGCAGTTGATGACAAAGATCAGGTTGTCCAATTTTTCCCGTGAAGCCATGGTGATGGCCCCCAAGCTTTCGGGTTCATCGCTTTCTCCGTCGCCCATAAAGACCCAGACTTTGGCGTCATCTTTGGGTTTCAGGCCGCGGTCCTGCAGATAACGGTTAAAGCGCGCTAAATAAATGCCGGTGATCGGTCCCAATCCCATGGAGACGGTCGGAAATTGCCAGAAGTTCGGCATCAGCCACGGATGCGGATAGCTGGATAAACCGCCTTCAGGTTTCAGTTCGCGGCGGAAATTGATCAGATCTTGTTCGGTGAGCCGGCCTTCTGTATAGGCGCGTGCGTAGACGCCGGGGGAGGAGTGCCCCTGAAAGAATACCATGTCTCCGGGAAAGTCGCCGTTGGGGGCGCGGAAAAAGTGATTAAATCCGATTTCATAAAGGGTTGCGGCTGAAGCATACGATGAAATGTGCCCGCCGATTCCGGCTTCGGTTTTATTGGCGCGGACAACCATGGCCATGGCGTTCCAGCGGATGATGCTTTTGATCCGGCGTTCGATTTCACGATTGCCGGGAAATTTGGCCTGTTTTTCAACAGGAATGGAATTGATGTAGGGTGTATTGACGCTGAATGGAAGAGTGACCCCTGCTTCTTGGGCGCGGATTTGGAGCTGTTGCAGAATATGGAGGGCGTGCTCTTTAGAGCCGTGCTTTAAGACATAATCCAGGGATTCAAGCCATTCATGAATTTCGACTTGTTCGGCTTGTGAAGCAGGCTTGGAATTTTGGTTTACTTGATCCTCCGACATGGCGCCTCCTTTAGGGTTCAATCACTAACTAGTCGGGGAAAAGATTCAAAAATGACAAAAAATCAGAAAAAACAAAGAAAAGGAAGAAATAGTGCCGGGAGTGGGGATCGAACCCACATGGCCGAAGGCCACACGCCCCTGAAACGTGCGCGTCTACCAATTTCGCCATCCCGGCGCAATTTTTCTAAAATAAAAGCAGATTGTAACTGCTTGGGATGGCGGATCGCTATTCTATCCAAAATCTTAAAGGTAAATAGCGAAACACCATCCCGGCGAATTTCTCTAAAAAAGATCAAGTGGTCATTTGCCGGTCTGTCGGAATGTCATCTATTCCAAAAGCTTAAAGGAAGATGCCATGGCGCCATCCTGGCAGTAAATATTTTCAAAAAAGCAATGGGGTCGAAAGCCCTTTAAATTTATGTTCTAAAGTATATATATAAAGATATCTGTTGTCAACATCATTGAGCGCATCAGTTAAGCGATCTTAAGAGCGCCTAACGGATTTGCGCGAAATGACCGCCTCTGGAAAAACAACTTCGTAGGTTCCAACCTACGAAGTTAGAACCTACGAGGTTGGGAGGGCCAATCTTTCGGTTGCTCAAGGCAGGAGAGACTGCTATAATCTCCCTATTATGTTTTTGACTACCTTTATAACAACATGTTTCGCCACGCTGCAGGTCCTCATTTTGGGTGGGGTGGGTTTTTTTGTGATCAAAAAAGGGATCCTGGATGACAAGTCCCTGGACCGTTTAAATGAACTTTTGATCAAGGTCTTGCTGCCGGCGTTGATCTTTTATCAGATCACCTCGCGTTTTGATGCCCAGGCTATTCCCAATTGGTGGATGTTCCCGCTGATGTGTTTTGGAGTTGTGTTATCCGGGCTTGTGATTGGGAGGGGGGTTCTTTTTATGAACCGGGGCTGTGAGAAGCGAAATCATTTTTTGGCGGTGTCAGCGTTCCCCAACGGTGGTTATATTCCGCTGATGATGATTGCGGCTCTGTTTGAGGGACCGGCACAGCAGACATTGATGATCTATTTATTTTTGTTTTTAATGGGTTTTGATGCCAGCACATGGTCGTTGGGCGCGTGGCTGGTGGCTGGAAATAAAGATGACCGTCATCCGTTAAAGCGGATCTTGACGCCGCCGTTTATCACGACGCTGTCCTCTATTGTGTTTGTGCTCCTGGGTTTAAATGCTTTTGTCCCGGAGATCCTGATGAAGCCGATCAAGATGTTCGGCGATTGTGTGGTGCCGATGGCCTTGATCGTCGTGGGAGGAACATTGGCCCGGATCGAAATGCATAAGGTGCGCAACATCGATATTGTTTGGGCGGTGGCGGCGAAAGTTATTCTTTTGCCGGCCTGCGCGCTGGGTGTTTTGCTTTTTATCAAAATTGATTTCTTGCTGGGATATTTTATTTTGCTGGAGTTTTGTGTTCCGACGGCAACATCGCTTTCGGTTTTAGGGCGGATGTTTGATGTGGAAAGTGATTTTATCAATCAGGGGATTTTGGTGACGCATATCGTAAGCATTTTTACGATTCCGCTGTTCTTGGCGATTTATTCTTTTGTGAAGGGTTAAACGATGGCAGTCATTGCGACGAATAAAAAGGCGTTTCAGAACTTTTTCCTTAAGGAAAAATGGGAGGCCGGGATCAAATTGACCGGCGGGGAGGTCAAGTCTCTGCGTGACGGTCAGGCTGATTTTAAGGGGAGTCATGTTCGCATTGAAGAGGGCCAGGCATTTTTGCACAATCTTTATATTACTCCCTATCAGCAGGCCAGTTATTTGAATGAAGATGCGGAGCGGCCGCGCAAACTGCTGCTGCATAAGCGTGAAATTGAAAAGATCGATGCCAAGATCCATGAGCGCAATGTGACCTTGATCCCGACGAAAATGTATTTTACTGCCCGGGGTTTGGTGAAAGTCGAGATCGCTTTAGGACAAGGGAAGAAAATGTATGATAAGCGCGCGGATATCAGAAAACGGGAGATCGATCGGGGATTGAAGCGAGTGCTGAAGGCGCGTAAAGGATGACAGGAAGGACACAAGACAGATGGAGTAGCATTATATGAGATTAAGGGAAGTGGCGGGCTGAAAGATGGAGAGAGTCGGCTAGAATTTGAAATACAACATACAATGAGTTATACTGGGTTTGCTTAAATTATTCGATTTTTGTTCTTTGTTATTTCATTTGTTTTTTAGTTTTTTCCCTGTGTCATGTGTCTTGTGTCTTGTGTCGCATTTTAGATATGGGGGTGAACGGTCTCGACTTGTATTGTGATGGTCTAGGTCGCGTGCCGAGGATGTCTGGTTGGCCTCGTTAATCATCCAGGCAAAACACAAATGGCGAAGACGTAATCGCTCAAGCCAACGAAATCGTTAATCCGATCTTCGAAGGCGTACCAGTCTTAGTTTAAAATTATAAACTAAGCCCTTTGTTCAGGAGAGCCCGCGGCTTGATCAAAGGACCTGAGCGGGATAGCTGAGCACATCGCCTCGGTGTGTGACGCGAATCGTTAGAGGCTGGCCTGTCAGAGGTTTGTGCGTTGACAGCTGGCAGGTGAGAATCAAGAACGTACTATGCACGTAGAAGCCTTTTCTGGATGATACAAACACCCGGGTTCGACTCCCGGCACCTCCACCATTTTCTTCCAAAACGCAAAAACCTCTTAACCCGGATGGGAAGAGGTTTTTGCATGTTC
>JBBRHV010000001.1:0-117623 GCA_038222225.1 Candidatus Omnitrophota bacterium | reverse complement strand
CAGCCAGCGCTTTGTTCCATGCATGCTGACAGAAATGTCAAACTTTTTCAGATCTTCCGGCCTTGAGATTTCAGAAGTCACGTTATTAACAAGAGCGGACTGCTCTAACGGATGCTCTAAAAATGGAGCATCTAATGCATTTGCCCGCTGTCTTGCCGCACGAATAATCCCCTCCTCAAACGGATGAGTGATCGCATCAGCCTGAAGTTCATGGTCTTTTGAGACCTGTCCCATATGACCGCCAAACTGAACGCCAATCATTGCATCCAGAAGATCGCGATTTGGCGCCTGGGCAATGGATGCGATCGCCTCCGCTCTCTCTCCTTCCGGCAAATCTCTGTCACTAGCGCGGATATCAGCCTTAACTGCTGCCGGCAGACTGCTGCCGGGCATGACAGGCATATCATCCGAGATCTCTGCGAACGGTGTTGCTGGCAGAACCGCTTCTTCAACAGCCCCTTCAACTGAACCTGATGCAACAGCTGTCTCAACGGCGCTGTCTTCAGCAGGTTGGGAAGGCGTGGCTTCGCTTGATACTGCAGGCCCTGAAATAAAAACCTCGTCATCGTCATCAACCATTTCATCAAACTGATTCTTCGCCGGAACAGCCGGAGCGGATTCCGAGTGCTGTGAATGTTCTGATTTACCAGACTCGTCTTTTTCATTGTTCCCGTTCATTGAATTCAGCACGGCAGAATTTGCCCCGCCATCATCTGCCCATCGCATCATGGCAAGCGCATCGAACGAAAGCTTCTCTGCCTCTTCGACATATCTTTGATCGTCCTGATCGATTTGTTTCTGCAACGCATCGCGCTGGGCTCTTAATCCTTTGGCTTCGGGAGATTCCGGATCAAGTTCAAGCATCTTCATATCGATCTTATGGACTTTCACTCTTAAAATAAATCCCCGATCCAATATCAGCGCCTGTGGGTTACGCAACCCTCTCAATAATATCTTTGTCCCCCAAGAATGCGCAAATTGAGTCAAGTCAGCTGCGATCGTATCTGCGTTCTCTAAAATATATTCTTCCTGCGTCATCTGCTCTCGGATACAATTGAACGCATCCTGCATCACGATGAAATGCGCTGTTCCGTTCTCGGTCAGCAATTCCTCGGGTTTCAACTGTAGACCCAGCCTTCGAATGTACCAATCAATGATCGGCCGGTGCCCGGCAAAGGCCGCAACATGTTCCTTCATTGTCGCCGGGTCAGCGTGCTCAAAGAATTCTTTGAGCACGTCAACTTGCTCTTGTTTCGGAAAATCTGCACTCTGCGGATTGCGCTGTGAACAATTTAAAGCATGCAGCAACATATAAAAGACCTGCGCGTCGATCGACTGAACTTTATCCGCGTATGTATATATCGGCCTCTGCATCCCTGAGAACATAATGTCTTTCAAAAGGCGAAGCCGGCTCTCCACTTCATTCACAACGCTGGCCCGCCCTGAATTCAGATAATACCCGACCAGTGAAGCGATTCCTTGTGGCAGCCGGGCTTTTGTCACCTGAGCAATCACGCCTACAGCCCCGCTTCCGTTAGCGGCCAACCCGCCGCAGAGGACCGCCAATGATTTTAAGAAACTCCGGCGGTTACAATTCAATCCATTCCCTTGCCGCGCCGGCTCAGCCGATCCCTGGCGTTGCGGATCATTAGACGCCTCATTTAGCACGGCAGAATTTGTGGCTGTTTCCGGCTGAGTGGATGTCCGTGTAGCGTCTGCAATCCTTTCGTGATTGCGTTTTAAAACCATAAACGGAAGCGTAAAAATGATCAACCCTGCTAAAAGACGAGCATTTGGTACAAATGATCGTGTGCGGATTTGCTCAAGTTCAAGAGCCTTGCGTTCTTCCAGAGAAATCTCATTCCAGCGGTTCTTGCGGCGGTCCAGACCCACAGCAGAAAAATATCCAGGTAATGTTTGCGTTAAAATCAGATCAATATAATGCTCATCAATAATAGACCTAAGCTGCGGCCTCGGCCCAAACCACTGCATCTTCCCTTCTAATATAGAGAGGATCTGAGGGATCTCATCCAGTCCTGTCGGCCTTAAAAGAGCGCCCAGCCATGTCCTCTTGAAATGCCGACTATACCGCACATCTGTAAATGTTCTCAATTTCCAAACACTAAAAATCATTCCTTGATATCCGACCCTGGGCTGCACCTCAAACACAGGACCCGGAGAAGACATTTTAACCAATGGCGCCAATAGCCCGATTCCCAGCAGGGCAATCGGTAAAGCAAGAAAAGCCATAAGCCTTCCAAAAATAATGCCAATAGATAACGGATAACGAATGCCCGCGTACTTTAAAGGACTGCTAAGGCTTAAACGATCCTGGACATGTCCTGCCGGTGTTAAAACCGCCGCACTGGTCTGCGCATACACGTATGTGTTACCCGCCATGACGGGCTTTACAGTCAAAGCCTGAGTCGGCAACACCCCCTCAGGATGCAATTTCTTAAACGTCTCCGGAAACACAAATAACTGATGCAAGACATCCTGATTCTGATCCCATCTCGCCAAGGCCCGTTCATCCACGCCCTGGTACTTATATCCAACGATCCAGCCGTCTCTGCGGACTGCCATATAAACCGGTAGCCCATCCTCTGAATTAACGACCCGTCTGACACTTCCCCGGGCATCTTCCTTCAGCGCGTGTAAAAATTCTCCGACAACCTGATTACGTTTTTCAGAATACTTCTCTGAATAATAGACGCCTGCCGTAAGCGCCCTGACAGGTGAACCAATGCCGGGCAATACAACCTCAAAAATAAGCTCTAATTTGCGTCTAAAGCGATCCAACCCAGCTTCCGTTGCGTAACCGACATGTCCGAGACCAAACCACATCCCATCATCCGTTTCAGCTTTTAACGCAAGACCCATACAACTTAAAACGCTTTCTGTCACAAGAAACCGCCCTGCCTCAAGCCCACGGGCCAAGATCACATTGTCCTCTCCGACATATAATGGATTAGGTTCAGGTTCAACATCAACCAACCGAACATCTTGGTCACGCCCCTGGTATTCAAAACGGAGAACGTCACGTCTTTCTGCACCTATGATGCTCTCTTGTCCGAATACAGCCTGAGTATTCTCTAAAAGAACTG
Organism: Candidatus Omnitrophota bacterium; assembly: GCA_038222225.1. Lineage (GTDB taxonomy): Bacteria > Omnitrophota > Gorgyraeia > Zapsychrales > JANLHA01 > JAKLFA01. The sequence goes on along the minus strand of JBBRHV010000001.1, from coordinate 114,519 downwards.
CAGCGTTAGTCTCTTTGGCTCGAGCATCTGCCAACTCTTTTTTAAGTTCTTTTTTCCAGAAAACAGCATTTTCTGATAAATAAGCAATAAGTTGTTTAATATCAGCTTCTTTTTGTTTTCTATTTTCTTGATGCACAACCACCAAAAGCCGTTGCCGAAGATCATCTAATCTATCCTTAAAATAAACTTTATATGCCTTGGAATTAATCGCATGGAAATTTGTTTGCGTAACGTCTGCAAATGAAACAAAATAGAAAACATCGATATCTTTTTCGGCCAATGAGAACATAAAATCAGAAACACTTTCGCCCTCACCATATAAGCCAAAGCCTTCTCCCCGAATAAGAGCGCTCGGGGTCATATGGAATCTAACATAAAAAGCAAACCTAGCGGCTTCCGATCTTGAATATATCAGCTCCATCATTCTCCAGAAAACAAGTTCCGCCCCATTGATCGGATGACGATCCCGTTCAAACCGATATCTTGCATCCTTACCGAAATCATGCCAGAAGGCTGCTTTTAAAATATCTGAAGACTGCTCAAAACTGTAAACCCTGCCATCCTCATGCAGAACATCCAACAAGCCTAAAGTATGTTCCCCAACTGTATCCAAATGTGGCCCCCATTGTTGAATATCTCGAACCACATTCCAGCGCGGCATATAGATCCCTAAGCGTCCATCACGGTCGGCTTCACGGACTTTTTGCGGAACGGTCTTTTCTTCAGAAGCGACAAACAACGCATCAAACTCGCGCCTCATGACGTCTCCCTGCGTCTCATGGTGTGCGCTAAGAACAGAAGCATTCATGGCCTTAATTTCATCTAGAGTTTTCCACTGAGCCATTCCGCCGAGAATACGCTCAACAAATGGCGCCGCATGCTGATAGCTTGATAAACGCTCCAGTGCATTACGCAATCCTTGCTCAATAGCCGCCTTATTGTCGATCAACATAACTGGCAATGTGGTATCGATGATCATCTCCGCACGATCCCGTGTCGGATAAATGTGTTGCACTTCTGAAGCGCGGATCATCGGCCACCATTCTAAGGTCTGCTCTATTGTTAAACCGCGTGTTGCCATATCTCTGATCATCCGGCATAAGAAACGATACTCTTCATCTGCCACAAAGAACAGTTTTAGAGACCGGCGCCCGCTCACCGCTTCCACAATACGGTAATCCAATGCATGAATAGAATCGATCACTAAAATCTGCCCCGGCTTAAGTGTTAACGGTGAGGTGTTTTCTGTGCGCCGTCCTTCACTCATGGCAAATTCAGGAACCGCAATAATCTCGCCGGCTATAAGGGCTCGCACATGCTCGCAGATGAAAGGAATATCCAGCGCCTCGGGCGAATCAAACTCCGGCGTTCCATTCTCCGCTTTGGGCATATCCGCCCAATTCTTGTAGTAATTGTCTCCTGGAAAAACGCATGGATCCAATTGAGAAAACCGGCTCGTAAAACAAGTCTTTCCTGCCGCTGTCAATCCTGCGGCCAAAACAATCAATCCTTCTCCCCACAAGTCCTTCACTTTTTGTTCAGCAGCCATTAATTTCTCCCGCAGGGATTTGACTTGAGGATGACTGTTCTTTTCTAAATATGCCGCAAGCGCCTGGTTCACCTGTAAACCATCCGCTTCTCCTTGCGGTACAACGGCAGAATTCACGCCGTCTTTATGTTGGCTATTTCCGATCTTCGCTGTTTCCTTCTTCCCGGTAAGAACCTGTCTAGCCCACTGCAGAACGGAAGATGTTAATGGCTTTTCACGAACCATCAAATACGCAGCTAAACCAAACATAATAAAGTCATACCCCCATTGCTCAGCCAAGACCTGGAACTCAAACGGAACAAAGGCCGCGATCAGATAATTTTTAATCAAAGCAACTCCTCTGGATGCATACACATCCAGACCTTTGAAGGCTTCCCGCCGGATATCAAACTGTCCGATCCCGAACAATTTATTCCCAATGACCATAAAAATATTGAACGCGGTGACAACGCCAAGCCCGCCGACCAAAAGAAGCAGGCTGCGCTTGACGTTATAAACAACCGTCATCTGAGCTGCCCAGGGCATGACCATTTCAAGGACATTGTAAATGACCTGGGTCGCAGGCCCCTGGAACAGACCGAAAGCGGAAACGAAGCAACAGTATTTCCAACTGAAGCGGTACCAACCACGGTTTAAATATTGCGCCATAACGGCAAAGATGAAATATCCGAGCATCCCGGTCAGCGCTTCCACGGCCGCGGCTTTCCAGAGGATCGCAACCCCTAACGCCCTTGCGGTCTGCCGTAGACTCACATACATATTGATGAGGCCGAAATAATCGACTGCGCACAAAAGCGGGATCGCCACTGCTGCCCCGATCGCGACAGTAAGCGCCAAGCGTCCGGCAAAACTTCTTGAAGGAATAAATCGTCTGACCTTTTTATAAATCTTGGAATAAGCGGACGTTCCCAGAACCAACTGATCGGCTTCCCAATGAGAGAACCCGGCAACAACTTCAAAATTTTCATGGAGAGCAACGGCTTCGAGCGCCGGAAGGAAAGAACCACTGAATTTTTCTTTGAAATGATCTGCGACTGCGCGACTGGAGAAATAGATTTCCAAGACACCTGCGTGATACCTTGCCCAGATCCAAACCGGCGGCGCGCGCCCCGCCTTAACCGTCAACGCTCTCCAAAGAACAGGAATGTCGCGCATCGAATGCAATGTTTCGCCGAAAGACCCAAGCTCTTCATATTCCCCGCGTTCGACAACTCCCTGAATTGATTGCTCTGCGCGCTTATTGATATTCCCAACTAATCCCTGGACTTCATGTTCTTCAGCCGAACGGGAGGAATCTTTTTGAGAACGAGAAGATGATATCCGCGTGCCTCTGCCCTTACGCTCGCCTTGACTCAACACAGCGCTGTTGACATTCACCCGTCCGGTCACTTTTTGGCCCTTTCCGTCATTGATGAGATCAAGAACGTCTTGCGGTAAAGCACCAACCCATCGCTCAAGATTTTCATGCTTTAAAATCACACTTTTTTTACGGTTCAGCATATTCCTGACCATTTCCAGCGCCAAGAATCCCCATCCGACTTTATGCTTCGGATCTTCTTCAAATAAAATACGGGCATCTTCCGACATCTTTTTGATCACCGGAGAACCGGCAAAAAGGTGTTTCGCCGGAATAGCATTTAAAAGCTCTGCGGCCTGCACATACTGCGCTGTATGAACAAAATACCGCGCCAAACAATAAGCTTCAAGCGGGTGCTCTTCGGCCATGACTTCCGATCCGGAGGAAACATATATTTCACCGATCTTTCTGTCTCTCACTTCATCCGGAGTCAAGCCGAATTCTAATTGCGCCTCTTCCATTTCCTTGGCGTCAGAGTCTCTCCAAATCGACACGAGCAACTCAATCTGTTTGCGCGTTGCCTGCTGGCCGGAAACTGCTCTAAGATCAAAGCCCTTAACACCTCTTCTGGAAACAAATAATGCCTGCAGCCGTTTTTGGATCTCTTCCAACAGGTCTCCTGAGATCACAAAAAGATCTGTTTCAACTTCTGCCAAAGCTTTTGAGAAATGCTTTCGCTCCTCTTGGGTCCATGAAGAACGGGAAATAGGTAAAAGCCCCGTATAGCGTTTTCTCACAGCAAGCATAAAGCTTGCGATCGCATGAGAATTCATCTTCGAAGCCCGCTCTTTGGTTCCTTCTAAATCCAGCAAGTGAGTCAAAATATCCTGATTGCTTTCCAGTCGCTGGCGACGAATACCGGCATACGCTAAAAGAGCTTCCATCTCAAGCAGTGATAACCGAACGCTTTCTTTTCTCAGGTGCTCCGCTGTGACATCATAGCCTTCTTTGCGCATCCGGCGGGCCATCCATTCCCATCCATCACGGCATCCCTTTAAAAACGGATTCTTCTTCATCGAACTGATCAAGTAAGTCAATTCCAAAGACGGTTTTTCAATATGAATACCGTTCAAATGGTAATATGCCTCAACCGCCGCCCTCCATTTCGGAGTTAAAATCAGAAGAAAACTCTCAATCCATTCTTCTTTCAGATCAAAATCATACGCCAGAATCTTACGTCCCGTTGCCATCGGAGGCCTGTTCTCGCGCAAATACGCCGGAAGCTTTAAATACGTTCCGCCCTTGGCGCCTGATGAAAGACTCTTCCCCATTTCGACTAAAGCCTGTTTTTTCAAGGCCTGAATATGATCCCGATCGATCTTTTTACCATTCTTCCCTCGATATTCTTTTGCCCTAGATCTGATGTCAGACGCCATCCCGGTTAACACAGTTCCATCAATAAAGACCTGCGCCCCAAAACCAAATGTTCTACGAATCACAACCTGTTTGGCAGGATGCAGACTTTCGATCAACTCCTCTGTGATCTCTTCCGGTTGAGACTTAAGCTCATCGGCCAACTGTTCTTTGGCTGTCCTTAATGCTTTGAGGCCTCTCACTAAACGGTATCGCATAATACGGATATGGCTTGCTGTTAGCGGTCCCTTTCGATTTTTAGAATAATGAACGTATCCCGGATATAATTCTTTCAGACGGGCAAGGACCACTTCATAACTTGATGCCTGTTTCGTCGGCGTTGGAAGCGTTGTGCCTTTCGGATAGCACAGCCCCATCAAGCACCAGCTTTCCCTTGGAAGCTGATAGAATAGATCCATGGTCAACCGTTCTCTACGGACACCGGACTCAACCGCCAGCCAATCCAGATCCACATCATCGATCGTGAAATCCGCATGAGTGGGCTCCAAAACAGCCGAATTTACAGAACTGTCAGCCTCAAACATCTTTCTGATAAACGCTTCTAATTGAACTGTCTCAACGAACGGATCTCCTTCAAATCGATTTGCGCGATTGTGCTTGTCACTCATCGTCATCCCTTGGCCAGTCGGGAACGTTCCAACTAAAGACGGAACAATTCCCTGTTCATACCATTCTTGGAATTGATGACGGACCCGCTCGGATAAAGAACCCAAAGAATCATGCCGTGCGATAGGTCGAGACCGCATCCGGCTCACCTTTCCATCAGCATGGATGATATCTAAATATATTAAAAGCGCCCCCTCATGCGTAAGGTCAGTTGAGACGTTGCGCAAAGATTGTACTGGCGCGCTGGACCGGACTTTCTCTGAATAGGCCTCTGTTTTTGCAACTTGCCCTTTCTTAATAGATAAGAACTGATCAACCGCACATTCTAAGGCCGGAAGAAGTTTGATGCGAAGCCCTCCCCATTCCATATATTGATTTTCTGCTAATACATCCTCCGTCAGATCAACAATCATGCTAGCCAAATCAGCCTCACTCATCTGAACACTAGGGCCCTTCTTTCTTAAAACTGTACGAATAACCTGAGCAGTCCAATCAATAGCCGTTGCTCCTCCAAGCTTAAGAAGTTTTTGCTTGAGTTTCGCCGGCATATCAATGATTGTGGGTTGCGCTGGAGCCACGACTTGTGGCTGCGCCTCTGTTTGATCTAGAGAAAGTTTTACCTGCTGGGCTTGAGCCTTAGCTACAACGTCTTCCATGCTCTGCCGCAGTTGCGCGGTAATCCAGTTTTCATCATGGGCTTCATATTGGGCTGGATCTGTGAGAATTTCTGTAAGCCGAGCCCTGCCAACTTTTGAAAGCTCTCTGGCCGTGATCCCCAGATCAGGTGAAATCATTTTTTGAGAAGTCCTGCGGATCCATCCTTGATAATTTTTGACTAACAGCTGATTTTTGATCGGCGCCGGCTCAAAGGCAGGGCCAGCCTCATCAGCTGCTTGAGAAGCCTCTTCTTTGGGTTGCGCTGCCTGCGGTCTGGCTGCGCGTTGACGTCGAACAATCTGAACTCTCGGCTTATGATGGTCTTCAACATGCGAAGGCTGCGCGACAATCTGTGTTGTTTTTCTGGCCTTCTGCGCCTGCTCTTCCGAAACACGTCCTTGCTTTTCTTGCTCCCTGGCTAAACGTTTTTCCTGCCGGGCCTGTCTTTCGGCTTCTTGACGGGCATCCTTTCGTTCTTGTTTCTGCTGAGCGCGCTGTTGAGCCTTGAATTGATCTTCGGCTTGCCGTTGAGAGTGTTTTTGAGTGTTTCGCAATGCCCTGTTTTCCTCACGCTGCTGCGCCAATCTTTGAGAGTTAAGCCCGGCTTGTGCTTTTCTCTCGACGCGTTCTTGTTCGGTTTTCAAGACAGCTTGTTCATATTCTGTAAAGAGCTGCTCGGACCCAAAAATCTCTTGAATAACAGTCCGTCTGTCGGCCTCTGTGGGAACCCGCCCATGTCTCTCCCACTGAAGAACAGATGCGCGTATGCGTTCAATCTGCTGTACACGGTCACCCTCGCCTGCCGGATAACCGCCGTCTAAAAGATGTTCTGCGGCTGTCTGCATGGTCCACCCTTTAGCCAAACGCAATGTTTCAAGAGAAACAGGATAAGCAACGCCGTTCACAAGCTTATCAGATGAAATATCGGCTGCGTCACTGAATCTTCCGATCAAAAGAAGCATGTCTTTGGAAAAAGACCGGTCATGGAATATCAACGCCAACTCTTCTTCCTCAGGAATATAGCCCAATAAAATCAACAGAGGATGAATGCGCAACCCTTGAGCCAATCCACGGATCGTTCCGGAATCAGGGACAGTCTTGCATTGCGCGAAATAATAATAAGACGGCTCTGGAACGCTTCCTCGCTGTAAAATCATCTCCCGCAGCAAAGCTTCATCCCCGATCAACTGATACTCTTTCAATCGAAGCGCCAACAGCATCTCCACGCGCCTCTGCATCGTCGACATAGCTTTGAGCGCCTCAAGAACATCCCCGGAAACCGGCTCCAAAACCCACCCCAAAGAATCATCCTGTGCAGCTTTCTGTGTATCGGCACCATGTGTTTTTCCGTGTTCTCGGACAGCACTTAAAACATTCTGAATATGTTCCAAATTTTTTGTTAAATTAAATCCTTGTTCCTCAATCTCAGCTGTGATCGCCGCCAACCGCTCTTCCTGTACTCGCAACTCTGCGAGATCTGTTTCATGGCTGCTGGTCAACGCTGCCATGGCAAGAGCGGCCTGACGCAACTGCTTTTTCAACGCCGCTGCTTCAGCGTTACGTTGTTGGCGGTATGTTTGGCCGCCCGATCCATCTTGAGTGCTCTCATCACTACTAGAAACTGCGCTGTTACCTTCTCCGTTAAAGATTCCATCCCTCGGGAATAGTCCTGGCCGATCTTTGATCAGGGTGACCCCGCCTACATATTTCGGCGCCGGGCCTCTCTCAAGCCCAAAATACTGAACCATATCACTCACCCACCGCGGAAATTTATCCGTATGCTTGATCTCTAATGTGAAAATCCTCGGAGCCCAAACCGGCTTGGCCAAACTCATATTCGGAACAAGAATCCCGCTTCCATAATTCTTCCTATAAGGCATCGTGTGTAGGTCGTGATCAAAGGTAATCCGTAAACTATTTCCGCCTTCCTTCGGCATATACGCCTTACGACGATAAAATGTATAGGCCGTCGGCTCTGCCCCGATCTCCTGCATCAATGTGACAAAACGCTCAACAGCGGTTAAATTTCTATCAATCTTCTCCGTAAAATAGAGGTCTTCTGCGTAAGGAAAAGCCCCGGCCAATAACGGCCACACCGCTTCTCGCTTAACCGCTCCGCGATGCTTGATCTGGCTCATGCCGATCTTGCGCTTGATCTCAAAAAAGACCGGACTTGTTGGGCTATACCAACGCACGCGAAGTTTAAATCGGTTCTTCTGTCCGTCAACCGTCGCGTAATATGTTCTCAAATTTTTGGTATCCAGGTAAACACTGAAAATTGGATAGAAATACCCTTCTTCCGGGTGCTCTTCACTGTACGGATCGAAAACCATGCGCTGTTTGACCCACTCCTCAATCGCTTCTTCCCTGGAAATATTTATCGGATATTTAAACTCGATTCTGTTTTCCTGCGCCCCTCCAACGATCGCGGCATTTGTTGCAGATGCACCCTGTTCACCCTTTTCTGATTTGATGTTCCCATCGTCAATCTTACGAACTTGCGTATGGATACGGTTTGCCACACTCAAACAATTCTTTGTCAAAGCGCGTGTATCTGTATAGTAATCAAAAAATAAACTAGGGTTCGGCGCGGCACCATCAACGCATTCTCCATCCACAAACTTCCAGTAGTGAGCTCCGCAATATTTAAAAGTAGTATTAAACATATTCAGGCAAATCTGACCCCAAGCTTTGAAGTTCGGCCCGGCGATAGCGCTCTGATTAAAAATCAAATGAACATGCTTACCTGAAACTGCATATTCCCCGAGATAATTCGCGATCACGTTCAAACAGGCGCCAGCCTGCCCGCCGGTCAAAATCACGTGAATCACCGGCTCCTGCGCGAGTGGTGCCAAAAATTGTAAAACGCCCCTACGAGTATTCGTCTCATACCACAAACAAACGACTTGATCGATCTCCGCTTTAACAAATCCGCGTTGAGCCAAACCTTTTTCATCAATCACCGTCACATTCCAAGACCATTCCCTCTCCTTGCTATGCGAATTTATTCCATGACGGTTGAGAATTCCAAACTGAGTGAGACGTTTTAATAAATCTAAACTGACGTAATCAGTCTGAGCAAATTTAGGGTTCTCACCCGCAGAAGCAGTGAATGATACACCTTTGGGCAGTCGAGCTCTCACCCCGAGAGTGCGAATCTTCACTCCTTGGGCCTCAAACCAATCTATCATCGTCTGCTCTTCTTGACGATTGACATCCAAGTAATCATCTACGGTGACCAAGGAAACTGTTTCACCGGTCAACACAGTTTTGGGTTTGGCTGCCGCGGCTTGCCCCGCAGCTTTTCCTACGACGGCTGAATTATTTGCAGCGGCGTCAAGGATGCCCTTGACTACAACCGCCGTCGCTGACTCCTTGGCTTGTTGCTCTAGCTCAGTCACAACGCTACCAACAATATACTTACTGTCGTGGTGGTTGCCGTCTAACGTCTGGGCGATATACAGCAGCCGATAGCTTCCCTTCATTTCTTCCTCCCGAACAAATTGCACTAATTCTGCCCTGTCTGTCCCCTGGGTTCCAGCAAGAACATTCAAGAGCATAGACTTAAGCTGTGCATAGGGAATGGACCTTTGTAGCGCTTTGGCCTCTTCGTTGTAATGCTTCCAGAAGTGAACATAAATAGCTGGGCCAGGGTTACCGAGTGCATAAATTGCTTTCACAATATCATCGAAAAACGCTCGCAAGTTCTGGTTAAATCGAACGTATTCGCCTAAGAGAGAAGCGAATTCGAGAAACTCCCGGTGCAAAATAGGATCATCCCAGAAATTCTCTGTTTCAAATTCTTGGGCGGCCTCTTTAAATGGAACGATAATCTTCTGAGCCGCGGCTTCCGCATCCTGGATGTGGATCAATGGGAGCCGGCGTATGAATGCAAAGAAGCGTTTCGGTTCGATTGATCTGACCAACGCGCTCTTAGCAGTAAAATCTTTCCATAACCTGCACTTGGATACGCTCAGCGGTTTGCATGACCCCAGGGATACAGTCGATATCTTTCCTGACGGCATACTTCCAATCACGACGCCCTGCTCTTTAAGTTCAGGTAATACTCTTTCTTCAAAATACCGGCGAATGACCTCTGCCGGCGTCGGCTCTTGTTTGGATAAGGTCTCCTTTTCCCAAAGGCCGAGCATTTCAGCATAAATATCCTCAAACCCCTTTAGGTACTTAACCCCGTGGCGATTCGTTTCACCCTTCTTTTCCATATCGTGGGCATAGGTTGTTTTATAAACGTAATAGGCCGCAAGCAATTCCGGATCCAGGAGAAAATTGATCAAGGCCGCAGGTAATTTTGTAACCAGATTGTCTCTTAAGATATCATCCAAAGCACACAGCAATCGGATCTTGCGTGTAAGCACCGGATCAGAAAGGATGAGGGATAAAAATGCCTCCAAATTGGGGAGCTTATGATCCGCCAATCCCGACACCAGGGCCATCGCGAAGCCGAGAGATTTTAAATCTTCCATGGGTCTTGGGCTTTCCATGGCCCTGATCCATGGATCATTGAAAATGTCTACGGTCGCGGCCCGCTCCAGCGTTTCAGGCGTTACCGGGAGCGCCAACAGTTCGGGGAAATTGGAGTTTGCGCACAAGCGCTGAGTTGACAAGTCAACAATGAACTCAAATTCCTGCTGACTCTCCTCGAGTCCGGTGGCGGGATCATAGTAAAAACCCATATAACTATCATATATCGCTTTGAGAGTTCTAAAATCTGATTCATGAAGTCGTCCCGTCTTCACGCCCCAGCGGATTCCTCGCTCGTTAACAAAACTAACTTCGCGATTGCGGTCAAAATTAAAATAATCTTTGGAGCCATTCTTCAAGCTGTAAGAATCATTTACCATTTCTATCTTCAACCGGTTGCATAAATCTTGAATGAAACGCTCGAGCGCCTGTTTGTATCCATCAATAGGGCTGACCGCTCCAAAATCGTGGCAAACAAGATTAACCTTGTCACGGGCTCGGTCAGGGAATATCTTGCGATAGCTTGCAAGAACAGCGGCCATGCGGTCGAGCACCTCTTCCGGTGAGATCGTAATGCCGGTTTCCGCCTTGATCCGCTTGACAAAAAACGGTATTTTTCCGGTGTCCCAACTCAACGACATAAAGCACGGGGCATCCGGTCCAATATCTTCTCTGAGATCTCGGAAGAACTGATCGACCTTGTCTCCTTCACGAATATTTCGGATAAACCAATAGCCATTGCTGATAAATGTAAATACCTGCGGCGCCGGCGCACGGCGAGCCAAAAGTTCTGCCCTGACCTCGCGATAGGATTGAGCGATCCAGCGGAAGGATTCGAGGTCCTCAAGTGTTTCTTCCCCGGCAACATAAACATTGTAATGCTTGAAATCGAAAATCTTTCGAACATACGCCTTAACGATCTCTTTAGTCAACCCGGCAGAACGGCGCCTGACTTCCTTCCAGGCTTTGAGCCGGGCTTGCGCGGCTGCCGCGGTAATGTAACAGAACGGACAGAGCGTGCACTGCACTTTCGGCTCAAGCCCTTCGGCCGGGAGGTAGCGGTTATTTTGGAAAGGTATGACCATGGTCGGGCGGCGCTGTGGGGTTTTTGAATATCGTTTCAGTTGGGACAACCGAACGCCATCAACGACATCTCGGTAGCGAACTTCTCTCAGATGCAAGTCAAATTCATCCGCAGCCTCTTCAGCTAACGACGTAGTCGCTGCCTGACCCTGCTGAGCGCCTAAGACCGTAGGATTGGTCTGTGAGACGCCAGGTTTAGACATTGTCGACTGGCTCAACGCCGCCACAAGATCACGCTTGACCCTGTGCCCATCGATTTCTTTTATACGTCGCTGGATCACTTCCAGAGGATAGCCGCTGCTCTGCTGAAGGATCTCTCCAATCACTTGACCCGCTTCCAGTTGATCAACGTGCTCTTCTGCCTCAAGCGCCAACCGCACAACCAGATTGATAGCTTCAGCCTTATTAAGCGAACTCTCCGAATACAGAGCTACTCGTCTTAAAGATGACAAGACATCCAACGGCAATCTCACGCGCCCAGTTAAAGTTCTCAAACCAAAAGCTTCAAGCTCTCTATTGCCAGTTCTCAAATGATATTTCCAATCATTAGCGCTGCGTGTTACCAACGCGTGAAGAGTTTCTTCTTTTCTCGCATTGGCCTCTGAAAGAACCGCAGGATTATTCGTCAAGCTCTGCTTGGCTTGATCAATCGTGAGCGACTGCGATGGCGCAACTGATGCTGAAATCAAAGGAACTCCCATTCTTTCAAGGCCTGTTTGTTTCTTTTGGATCGCCTCGGCCAAAGGCTTGGTGATATCTTTGCGCTCAATAAAATCACGCAAAGTCTTCGGCCGATCCGCACGGGTTTGTGGCGCTTGAAATGCCAAAGCTATTTTCTTGTCACTTACGGTTACGGTCTTTTTCTCGCTAGGATACGCTGTCTGCAAAAGCTCTGTCTGCAGATCCTCGCCTGCTCTTCCGTTAACCAACCCCTGCCGAAACGCCCGGACCGATTCAATCCTCTCCTGGAGGTAGTCCTCCCCGTCGTTAAGCAGGGAATGCCCAAGATGGCGAATGATCCCATCATGCAATACCGGCAATCCGGTCAAGGCCTGAATCATAGCGCCTGAAATAAAACTCCCGGTACCCGTGCATAACGTTGGGACCCAAGATTGACCAGGTTGATGGCTGGCCAACAATTGCGCCCAAATAAACTGCGGCTGCGGAATAGGATCGTGTTGCAAGATGACAATATCCTCCTGACTGATTTCGTCAGACGGCAAGGTAAGCGTTTCTTTCGTCCCATAGTAAGTGTAAACATCTTTATGGCCCATAATCACCCTCGGGTTACGCCCCTCAGGAAGCCTGGCCAACTCTGTATTCACGGATCGAATAGCCTCGATTGCGTTCTCGCAGGTTAACCGTCTCTCTTTCCCAAGCGCGAAAAGCACAATGCCTTCAGGGAAAACCTCGTCATGCGCATTCATATACCGGCCCAAGATCAACGCATAATGAATCAAGGCTTTGATATTTGCCGCATAAGACACACCCAAGGCCTTTTGGGTGATACGCAAATCAACCGTTGGGAAGAAGCGCTTCAAGAAATCAACTTTGAGTCTTTGGACATCTTCTGGCCGGGAAGCAACATCCACAAACTGTTGATAAATTTGCTCAAGATCGCCCGCAAGAATCCAGCGTCCCTCTAATCTCGGGACAAGGGTTCGGACTTCTTCTTCCGAGGAGACTTTATAATTGTGGGGGTTGACATAAAACGTATTTCCGGCCGTCGGTCCCCCAAAAAGACCAGCTTCATCCAGAAAATAAGAAACAACCGCGACTAAATTCAAAGACCCACGGACCTTTCTAAACTCTGGAATAGATATCGCGGATTCCTCAATCTCAGTAAATAAATCGCGATCTTGTCTCTCCAAACAAGGCATTAAATCAACCATCACAACCTGAAAACCATGGTCTACTAACCTTTGTCTTAATCTCGCAAAAATATTAACAGCATGATACGTTGGGCCTAAAACACCTGCTATATAACTTTGGACTAAAACGGCCACAGTTGGCTTGGACAAGGATAATTCACCGGCCTTAAGAGATTGCGGCCCAACCGGCAGGGCCGAGGCTAAAGCTGGCGTCATCCTCGCCGGTGCTGCCTCAGCCGCACGATTATTCCACGCATCCTGCGCCACTTGCCCCGCAGATTTGCCTACGACGGCTGAATTATTTGCAGCGGCGTCGAGGATGCCCTTGACTACAACCGGCGCAACCGCGTTCTCCCTCTTGTCACAGCCGGTCAAGGCGGCCAAGCCGGCAACCAGCGCCACCTTCGCACGGCGGACAAAAAAATGTTCGCCAGCGCCTTCGCGCTCTGTTGTTTGCAATACTGCTGAATTCACTGCAGGCATAGCGGTCATCTTAGTTAACGCGATCAGACGTTTTCGAATTTCCGCCTTCAAGCGAGGACTGATATCTTCTCTCTTTTCCAAATCCGCATTCAGCGCAGCTGCCGCTTGCGCCAGAAGAGGAACCGCCTCATCAAAATAAAGTCGCGGAGTGATGCTGATCGTCAAATACGCCAAGCCTTGCTGTTCTCTAATCTCCATGCGGACCGCCTCGACTGACCAGTCCGGGCGGATCATTGTTTGTATCAACACGCTTCCCTTAAAGATATCTTGGACAAAATGCGCCCAAGGGATGCCGGTCGGTATTCTTTGAGCCGTAGTCGTCTGCGCGGTCTCAGATTCAGCTTTCGGCTGGCGACTGGGCTGAGATGTCTGCACGTATTTTTGTTTATCTTGCTGACGGACGTATTTTTCTTCCATCATCAGGTACATAAATTTTTGCTTCAGCGAAAATTCCATCTCACGATCAACTCGCAACTGAAGGATCCCCATCATATATTCCGCGTGGCGGCGCACCGCCACATGAAGGTCGTCCCTGACCAAGCCCCGCAAGAACGGAATGATGTTCTCGCGCAAAATCCTGACGTCAGTGGCCGTGCCAAAACTCGTAATCAGCTCACCTGTCCGGCGGGCGCGTCGCTGCTCTTTAAGTATCTCTCGCCATTGGCGTCCGCCCAACACCGCGGAATTCATTCGACTCTCAGGAGCCGCTGCGGCAATCGATTCTTTCCCCTTTGAGAAAAGGTGACTGTCACCTTTTCTTCTCAACCGGAACAATGGGAGTTGTCTTAATTGGTACATGGCATCGGCATCATAAATTTTTGCCGTAGCAATAATTTGATCAAAATCCACCACGAACGAACATTCAGAAGCAAAATCAGTTTTTCCTCGCAACTCTTCATGCTCTTTAATAAGTTGCGCGTAAGAAACGGGATGGATCGCCAGGCCTAAAAATTCAGAAAGCTTCCTTTTCTCTTCCTCTTCCTGCGGCGTTGCCTGTCCGCCGACCACAAGCGCCGCCTGATTAAAGCTAACCTTCCCTTGGGAGCGGACCGCTCCTAATTCTTTTCGGACTTCGCGATAATGCCGCTCATGTCCGATGTGTGCCAAAAACAGCGCCTCCCGTCCATTCACTATGCCGTTGATCACCAAAAGATCACAAGTCCAAAAACCTTTCAGGGACACGATGGCTTCTCGATCCAACAAAACGCCGAAATAACCAGACTGTCCGATCGGGAAGTGATAACATGTTTTCCCGTCTAGAACAGAAGAAACCGCAGCGGCCCGGTTCTCTTCAGATGACCTCCAGCCGAGGCCGACCCTTTCGGAATGTGTCTCGTTCATGTTCAACAAAACAAAACTGCGGTTACTTCGAGTGTCCTTTATATGGCCTTCTCCAGACCGTTTTTCGGCATCCCCTTGTACCACCGGGGCTCCTGCTAGAACTGTCTTTTTCCCGACCACCGAATACGAGAAGTCAACCTTCTCCGGGTCACGGATGCCCAAAACCGCGGCGTTTGTTCCGGCGGCATCTGTGCCGTTGTTCCCTAAAACATCCAAATAACGAAGCGGGACGCCGAAACAATAACGTGTTTTCTGATAGGAGCGGTCCGGGAGTCCCACTGAGATGTGGTTTGTCATGACCTGATCCAATCCGCTGATCGTTTCTTGCAGATCTCCGACCGCCAATACAGCGTTCGGCCAGGTTTCGCTGAGACGACGAACGGCCTGCTCTTTTTCCTCCGGTTTTAAACATCGCAAAATATGATTGACCAAAATAATCTGAACATCCGCATACGGCCCCTGCAGCCAAGAAGTCCCCGTCAAATCTCCTTGCTCAAGAGAAAAACTTTTCGCGACTTCTGCGCGGCGCGCATTCAACGTCTCAATAATATTTTTCGCGTATTCCCCGTTCCCCTCCGCTTCGAATAAACTTCTGGCATCCTTATAAAACGGCAACCGTCCGTTCAGCCGTTGCTGTGCTTTTACTAAAAGCTCCGGATCTTTTTCAAGACCGAGAATCTTAATGTTCCACTCTTCAGGTAAATAGCCGTTTTTCCCTATGAGAACTGTGGCCTCATAAAAGGCCCTTGCCATCTCCTCGCCGGTGCTGGCCCCCAGGACAAGAATCCCCAATTTGCTTGTTTTCTCACGTCGAGATGCAATATCCTTGATCAAGGCCTTTGAAAGATGTGTATGGATCCAGCTCCATTGAATACGGTGACGGTTCAAGAATGAACGCGCATCACTGGCCCGCCCTTTCAAATTCTCCGCCGGTACAGGTTCTTTAAATCTCGACAGAACAGCGGAATTCACCTCATCACGCTGCCCAAGAACTCTGCGTGCGGCCGCATCTTTCCTGGCGTGTTCTGCGCTGTAATAAAAACGCCTGTTCTGCTCGTCATAATGGTAACGCTTGAATTTCCTTCCATCCCAATAACTGGCCTGCTTCAATGTGCTCAGACGGGCCTTAGCGCTTAAACCTGCCTCTACTTTCATTTCATCCTGCGACCAGCTCAAAAGAACGCGCTGCAGTTTAAACATCCGTGCAACAGAAAGCATCTTCTGCTCGATCTCGGAAACAGGAGTTTCATCCGTAATCTCAACCAAAATTCGCACAAACTGATGTCTGTCTTCTTCTCCGCTGCTCCAAGCAACGCTGGCCCCTTCGGGAAGAGGGATGCCTCGATTGATCATCTTTCTCGCCAGCTTCTGATTTTGATAAGACATGGCCGTATAATCCATGGTCAAATAAGCAAACGCCTTCTCGCCGGTTCGCGTAGTAACTAAATCCATCTCATTGGCAGATGATGTGGATGTAAAAATATTGCTGTCATAGAGGGCTTCGGTGGCTATTGCCAAAGGCCCTTCTACAAGCTTCCGGATCTTTCTCCTGAATTCAAGAACCGTTGCGAGCTCAATGATCGGTTCCACATCTGAGATTGTTAACACGGCAGAATTAGAACGACTGCTCTGCCCCTTTAATGCGGCTGCGTTGGTCCCCATCCCGCCGGGCCGGTTCTCTTTCCTATGGCGAAGGACCCCCATAACGCTCCTGGATAAACGCATTGATCTTGTCGCGGATGAATTCGCAGGTATCCCGACTGAGATCAACCCATTGCCCGGAAGACGTCTGCCCTTTAACCTCGCCATTGCGGCGGATAATAAAAACATACTCATGACTCCACTGCGGGTAACGAGTGCGCAGATACGTATCACCGGCCCAATGCTCTGCCCCAACAATTTCCAGATGTTCAAGGCTAACCATGTTGCCACCCCCCTGTTCTGAGTTGTTTTAATATTGAAATGTCTAAAATCGTTCTGACTGAACGAAGAAACCAGGTTGACCGTTGCCGCCGTAAGCATTTGTATACGGCCCATCACCCAGCCACGGAGTATTGTGAGCCACTTCTCCCTCAAATGCTTTTCAGACACTCGCCCCATGCGAGTTGACTGCGGCGGCAACGGTATTTGTAAATGAGCATTCCGCTCAAGTAAAACTCGGCGTGCGGTCTTGATCGCGTGTGCCTGGATCAAAACCTCTTTCATCAATACGGGAGAATAGAATCCGTATTCTTCCCATCGCGTACTATAATCTTTGGCTTCCCGTAAAATAGGCGTTTCAAATTCCAGGTTCATCCCAATGGTCTTGACCAAAGGATCGATCTGTCCCTGGATCATGCGTTCATCAAACGGAATATATGTCTTACGCGTATCCCGACGAGGATAGTGCACCCCATGTCCGATGATGAAATCCATATAAAAATGCGCGTACTCCCAATTTAAAAACAATGTTCGAAAATTCTGCTGTCCGCTGACATAACGATAAATCCGCTCCACCAGGCTGAGCGCCGTCGTGTTCGGAGGATCATTTTCAATGGTCGGATTGACGAACAGGACCTTCACCGCGTGTTTATTGAAATGGAGCGCGTTCTGTATGCCCGAAACGATCAAAGCGCTTCCCTGATTGGATTCAAGGGTCGTATTGGCATAAATAACAATATCGGCGTTTAAGATCGCCTGATGCGCGCACTGCGCAGACTGAACAATGTTGCCGTCCCGCAAAACTGTGGTGGAGCGCCGTGTGATATTATTGAGGACCACCCGGATGTCTCTGGCGCGTTTTACTTTCCGTGACGTCTCTTTAATCTCAAGGCTCGCATCTTTCCGGACCGTTGAAGGCACGCTGATCGGCTCCAGCTCAATCCCCTGAGCCTGCATTTCCCTGGTAAACGAATCAATATCAAACATCTCGTCGGTCAGCCCGATCCACAAAAAGTCGCTAGTTCGTGGAAATTCATTGATCCCCGTTTCGGTAAAGAAAATCTCTCCATCCATGGTCATCCCCATCAAATGCTGGCGCTTTGACGTCGCAAAATAAACCCGATGAGGCGCTGTCCCTAATAAGGCACCGACCTTATCGACGCCCTCCTGCCAATACTCCTCGACTCCCTCATCCCGATGAAGCCAGGCAGCGCCGACCAGAAGCGGGCTCCTCATCGGAATATTCACAAAATGGAACCGTGTTGTTTCCTGCGGATTGAGCCGGCTTGGAACATTTTCATATTCCTGAGCAAAAGACAAAAGATAACGGACAATAAGACGTTTTTGTGACTCGCTTAACACGGAAAACAATTCTAACAATTCTAAAGTTTCCGGCAGTATTTCCTCTCTGGCCTTTGGCGCCGCTGATGAAATCCTAGACACAAACTGAGCAAACACAACTTTACTGCGCTCGGGCGTGATGTTCTTGCACCGATAAGAAAGAAACGCTTTTAACGGTTCATCATCGCTTAGATCAAGAAGCGTTTTTCCTGCATCCGGAATTCCTGTGGCATTAAAATCCTGCGCTCCGATAAACCAGCTCCGGCCGTCATCCGTAGCGCCCAGCACATTATGCAGCTCGACGTTCGGTAATTTTTTCAGAATTTTTGTGATCGCTCCGGCTCCGCTTCCTCCGCGGAAAATCACAATGCGGAATGGCTGCTGAGAATACAGCTGCAAATACCGGCTCTGCTCAAAAATCCCCGCATACAATGCAAAGACAGCTTGAAGATCCATTCCCTTCGGCAAATTCTTATTGGTTGATGCATCCAGCATGGCCTGAAGAACAAAAACAATTTCTTCAACTGTTTCTAAAATACTGAAATCAATAATAAACTGAACCAGCTGCGGCGGATTATGGGCCTGTTCGGACAAAGGCCTCTCATTGATCTGCGGAGACATTCCTGCCTTCTTCAACGATAGAATAAGCTCGGCTGCCTTTTGACACAGCTCAGAATAAGATTGTCTTAAAACAGCGCTATTGCTCGCATAACTTGTAAGATGGCCTAAGGCTGTAAAAGCAGCCTCAGCGGCATCGGTCATTTCTGCTTCGCCCTGACCCCCTTGTGGTCCAACATCCTCTGCCGATCCTGCATCCGGTTCTCCCGGCACACCTGCCGTTGCGCCAGCATCGCCGCCAGATGACCCTCCAGAACCTGACCCATCACCACCAATACCCATACCTGAAGTTTGCACTTCCTGATAACCAGAGCGATCCTTATTGCCAACCTTGCCATCGCCCTCAAGCCCTTCTGTACCGTTATAGAAGACATATTTCTCGAGCATCTCATCGCTTATAAAAGGAAGTTCACGGGTCAGCGCGTCTCCATAAACACCCTTACCATCAGCGCCCTTCTCAGCATATTCGCGGGCCAAGGCTCTGTAATTTCCTCGTGTTGGGCCAGTTCCGTTATGAGCAAAATATTCATCCTGATGAATTTTCCGAATTTCTTTAATCTTCTCCTGTAGCATTTCCCCCGGCAAATGCTCAGAGAGCGCGGAAATCATGGCCTCAAGTTTCCCTGAAGCATACTGACCATAAGACCGCACATAAAATTTCCAAAATTCATGGCTATCAAGCCGGTTCACTGCAGACCCTAAGATCAAATGTGCCAGAAGCTCCGCTTGCTCTTGAGGTGATAAGCTTTGGAAATATTCCAATTTAGCTGCATCCGTGAGTATTTCCTGGATCATACGGTCCCGCGCACCCGGAGCGCCGCGCTTCGGATCCAAATTGCGGGCAATGTGCAGCATCTCTTCCAGCATTTCCATACGGAAAAAGATCATAGAGTCCAAAAAGGAAATATTAATAATCAAAACATTATCAAACGCGGCAAACATATAGGGCGCGTCTCTGACCAATATGATCTCAGGCAGAAGCTTATCAAGAGGAATCCCGGTCGCGTGCGAAACCACTTCGCGCATGATGTTATAACCCTTCTCTAACCACGTCGCGGCCTTGATCGCCGTTTCGTTTGCACTTTCTACACTTTGCCTGATCAGGGCCTGTGCAACCTTTTTCATAGAACCGGCCATAACAGCCTTCGTGCGTTTATTCGGATCTCGAATTTTAATGCCCTGCCGGTCTTCGCTGTCCCGCAACGCCATGGTCAGTTGATCCAAATGCTCAGGTTCTTTATCCCCACTCATAGCCGGAACGGAAGGCGTCACTCTAGGCGCCGCCGAAACCTCATCGCCATTGACGATCCCCATCCCAGAGGTCAGAAGGTTGCCATTAGACAAGCCCTGAATGATGTCCGGGCGGCGCGCTGCAAAATCTTTAAGCATGCCTTTTTCCGTATGGACTGTTTCTGCAAGGTCGCCCGAATCATAGACAAATCCAGGATTCATCGAGATACCGCTTGTAGAAAAAACAGCGGCATTGATTGCCGTCAGCTGCGCCGCGGAATCGCCTTTCCCGATGAAGATAGAAAACGTTCCGGCCATAGCGAGAGCAAGATCCGGGAACATGGAATCGCCCTGCATCTTCTTACACATCTCATCGTATAAGGCCGGTAAAATCATTGTTTTCAACAGGCGGACAAAAATATAAATCACATTATTTCGCGAATGAATACCCATGGCCTTCAGACGGCTGTCTGAAGCGTTCAAACGGATCTTGAATCGTAGATCCTCTAATTTTTGATGAGATGAAATTGGATGTTTGCCGAGCCAAACTTCAAGGGCCTGCTGATAAGCCTTACCCTGCAGATATTTTCCTCGCTCGTCAAAGAAGATCGGCTCTTCAACAACAGGGGCAACGATCACGGCCAAGAACACAGCTAAAAGCGACAGCCACTTCGCCAAGAAACTTAACACGCCGACCGTCGAAACGCTCACCGCCATTACGCCGATCGCATGAAGCCCAAGAATGGAAAGCGCCGCAACAACGGTCCACCAGGCGATCTCAAATGCGATACGCAGCCCAAGCCCCATAGCCGGCTCTGGAGCGCCCGTCTGTTTTGGATGCTTCTTCGTCGAGTCTGCCGGCCCGAAAAGCACCGCGCTGTTTGCTCCCGCTGCTGGACCGTCCTGAACAAATTCAAAAACAATGTTGGATTCCGCTTCACCCTGGCTGACTGGATGACGGAAAAACCGCAATGCGCTCATGTCCTGCTCGGCATCGGACATTGCTGTATCAAAAAGCGCATCCCAGCGCAAAGAAACCAAACCATTTTCAACCATGGCGCACTGCAGCTGCCGGAAAATATTGATAAAAATGGAGTACGGAATCTGAAGTTTCTGATCCGATAAAAAGAGGCTTAAAATATCCAGTCTTTGGCTTTCATTCAGATCAATGTTGGGAATATTGAAAAATGCCAGATCATACGGCTGATCCATGCCTTCCAGCTCCCGTCCAGCTGAAACAAGTCTCAGACGAATCGTATGCCCTCTAAATATCAGCACATGATTGACATTGAACTGTTCCTGCTCGATCAGGCCCAACTGACGCAACTCATCCAAAATATTATCGCGTGTCGTAACAATGCATTTCGGATCAATATCAAGAATATCCATCGAAACATTTTTAAATCCACCAATCACGATCAGCTTATAAATAATAGTCATTGCATCAAGTCCAGCTCCGGCACCCAACACCAATACTCCCACCGGATCGATGGCACGCAATTTTTTCTTAGCCATATAGAGATCAATGATCTCAGGAATACTTGTAATAAATGATATGGATTGCGAGGAATTGAGATCAAACGCCATCTGCATCCGGGTATAATTCGGATAGACTCCAAACGGAACGTGCACTCTTTCTATTCCGATCAGATTTCTTAACCATTCACAGCCCTCCGAGATGATCTCTCGGTCAGCCCGATGTTCCGCCATAAAGCCGTTATCTCTAAATGCTGTTGCTGCCCCTTGATCGCGTCTCTGCGCCTTCCAATGCCATGCCAGCGCGTGAACAACTCCCACGCATTCCAAAATAATGATCCCCACCGCCGCATGGTTGCCTGCCAAAAGCACCACCATTGCCGCAAAGACGCTCGCGCTGAATGCCATCATGATCGCATTGACAGAACCTGTTTTGCGAAGCTGATTGACTAACAGCACAAAATGAATCCCCGTTACCATTCCGAAAATTTTTGCCGCGGTCTTTAAAACCACTTTCGCTATTCGTGCGGCAAGCCTGTTTTCGATTGCCGTCGATTCTCCGCCTTCCTCACCATCTTTTTCAGCTGAGCTGATCACCGCCGCGTTTGTGGAGTCGCCCCTGCTTTCAAAAATATTTTTATCCGGATTAGCCATTTTCCTTGCTAACACTTCTTTTATTGCCCGCTCCAAAATCGCCTCATCATAGAGTTTGACCACTTTTCTTCTAGAATATGCAAGAAGAAGCCTTTGCAAATATGTAAGCATGTATACAAGCTGCTTCACATTTCTGCTCGCATCAATCAATCGCGTTATTTTCCCTTCTACCAGCAAAGCATAAACCAATAAAATAGCCTGATCAAAGACCTTCTCGCTATTCATGTCATCAATAAAGTCTCTCACGACTCCAGCATAAGCCTTAAAAGCCACGGAATTTCCATGAACTTTGGGAGCTATATGAGGCAAAATGTACGTAATAAAATATTTGAAAATATAATATCTTTCCTTTGACTCGGAATACTGCCGTTCAAAATCTGCCAAATAATTTAGAACGATTTGACTCTCTCCTGAAGCAATAAAATAATCAGAAATTTGTATTGTCTGTTGAAGAGTAGATATTTTTTTAACAGCCTTTATTCTCTCTGCAAACTGATTTAAAAACGCCATCACTTTGATACGGGCAGCAACATTGTTACACTCGGTTATTTCTGTAACAAACCCTTGATCGCGGAATATTCGTTCTATGTCATACCAGGAATCCTGGCTTTCAATGCTTTTTCGAACCATCAGAGAAATGCGCGCATGAATATCCGCTGGATCAAAGAAAAGCGTAAAGAGATACGCCACCGGAAGATCCTCAGTCCGTGTTCCTGCGTGGGTTTTCCTCCCCGTTAATGGTTGGGGTAAGCTCTCCGCTAATCGCTCAATAGGCAAAGGCATTCCCAAAGACTCTAAAATATCTGAAAAGAACTGCCAGTCTGAAACCATCCCCTCACGCTCACCCTTACTATACTGATAACGCCCTTTAACCGCGGCCATTCTATTTCGACGTAAAAAGTTTCTTGAAACCTCGCTGGAAACATCTAACTCTATCACCTCATTTAAATCCTCCAGGGCTTCCTGTCCGCCTAATCTGAACAATTCCTGATGATCAAAAACTCCTAACACCTGACCAGCCTTGATATATCCCATCAAATACTCTCTGGCGATTTCTCCCAACTCTCCATCTCCACCCAAAGCAGAAACAGCCAGAAGCGGTTGAAGATTATAAGCAACTTTCAAATAATACATCATACCCAAAATCACTGTATCCGTAACCGGGGAACGAATACCGGCTTCAGGATGAAAATTCTCATTTTCTTTATTAATCGGATATGGATATCGGGCAAGAACATCTCCTCCCATATCTAAACCGATCGTCAAAACCTTTTTGCCTTTAATAAATTCTTGGTATGCTTCAGCCAATTTCCGTGAACCCGGCATAACATCTAAAAGCATCAGATCAATGCCCCACTCTTTCATTTTCTCAACAATCCCGCCTTCTCTAACATTCATCGGGAATGAATGCCCTCTGACGCGTACAGAAGCCATAATGTGCGGCTGATCCAACCGATAAATCGGCATGCCGGCCTGAATAGGCTCCAACGGATCAAACACGCCCATCGCTATTGTCCCGATCGTTTCCATCGGCGTTGGTCCGCCTTTCGGATTCTCTTCACCGCGCTTTAAATTTGTTGTAAACACAGAAAATCGAACTTCTTTTCTCTGGACTGACGCCATCATTCGCTTAATCTGCTTAGCCATAAATATCCCACCCAACACATCACCACCGCCTCCAGTGGTCACAATATGAACCTCATCAAAATTATCCTCTTCAATGATCTTCGCCCATTCCGGATTCATCTGAATAAACGGCAGCTGACTGACGAATTTCAACTCATGTTCAGATGAAAGAATGGCTGCGTTTGTTTTAGGATCTTTCGGCTCGGTCTGAGAATTTTCTTTCCGGATATCAATACCTAAAGCCTTCAGCTCTGCAATCGCACGATCAAGCGCTTCGATCTCCTTTTCCATCCCGGTCGCCAACAATGAAAGCGGTATCGGTCTCTTTATTTGGTCGTCTGCCCCTTTGATCCAGTCCCACCCTTTTCTCAACACGGACGCATTTATTTCTGCTACCCCGGCCAATAAACTTCTACAATTGACAACTTCGGGCAAGAAGCGTTCTATAGGCCTGGACTCATCACCGATACGTATGGCCTTTCCTTCAAACCAAGCCCTAGAAGAAGAATGAACCGCTGAATTTATTTCCTTGCCTGAAACAGACTGAGCCCTCTCAAAATCGCGGATCTGAAGGATCGCCTGTTCAATGCGATCTGAAAGTTCACTGGCTAAAAGATATTCCGGCACACTATAATAGGGAAGACCGTTCTCGGTTTCATGGCGGATCAGGCCGAGCATAGCGCAGACAGTGCAAGCAATTTCCGGATCATGAATGGTGTTGTCTTCAACCAAGAATCGAATATATATCGTCTTTGACGCGGCAAACACCTGGCAGCACTGCGCGCGCACAAACCACATTGTTGTGCGGATATCATCTTGTGTTCTGCTATCGTTGGACTGTTTGAATAATTTTAAAACCGGCTGTTTCTCCCATTCCCCGCGGGTCTTTGCCAGCACAGCCATTCTCTGCTCCCATTTCTCAATAGCCGCCTGGCGTAATGCCTCTTCTGAAGAATGGACCGCTGAATTTCTTCCCCAGTCAGACCAGCCTGCCGAACGAATGCTGCGCTCCAAAGCTTCCTGCCGCTTGCGCTCTGCACGGCGGTTCTTCCAGCTTCGGATCATCAATAATACAAACACGCACACCAGCGTTATGATCTTATGGGCCTTCATCCAGTTCCAGGTAATCTCAATTCGATAACCCACTGCGCTGGCAGCGTTCTTCATCCAGTCCGCGGCCTGATTATGTTTTTTCTCCCATGAACCGTCCATGACCCCTTGAGGCGTCATCCCTTCACTGAATAAACTTAATGCTTTGCGCCTTTGTTCATACTCGCGAACGAATTGTTCCGGATTAAAACGCTCAACCTGATTTGAATTCGGTTTCTGAAGCGCGTGTTCCTGAAGGATCACTTCAACGCCCTGCTGCGGCAATCCCTTATTCGAAGCATTTTCTTGCGCAATGCTCATCGACTCTGCTGAAACGCCCAGAGCAACGGCCGCAAACAGAGAACTGGCATATGTTCCAAATCCGCTTCTCTGCCCTGCGTTATGCTCGGCAAGCACTGCCGGATTCACGCCTTCCTGCCGCAAAGAAACATCTTGTCTGACGAACTCATCACGATCCTTATCCTGGCTTGAATTCTTATGCTGTATCATAATCCCTAAAGCCAGCAGCGGGATGCTCATAACAAATAACACTGTTCCATCGCCAAGCCAGAAAAATACGATCAAGGCCGGTTTAAGAATATGAATGATCTCCACAAAACTCTTGAGGTTGACGCCGAACACCTTTCTCATCAATTTCCCTCGCCACATGCCGGTTGCCATCGATTCAGAACGGCCATCTTGCCTGTTCTGGGAAGGCATCACCGCCGGATTCGTACCCTTCGTTTTCTGCACGGCTAACGCCGGGTGATAGCCCAATTGGATCCTATATCGGCCTTGATAACCGGGTTGGTTGATCGCCAAGAAGAATTCATAACCTTTAGCCACGCCGTAACCGTACATCACGGCATTCAGCGCGCGCATTTCAGGCGAATCAAGATCAGTCTGCTGATCTAAAATTTTATGCAGATCAAACGGCGGCTTCTGATGATTTAAAATTCCTTTGGTAAACGGCGTCGCAGTATAGCTGGCCCCCATCACAACGATCGCTTCTTCAGATTCCCATGTCTTAACATTAACGCTCTTTTTCGCCCCCATTTCCATCAGTTTCCGAATATAGCGCGCAGCCGCCTCAACCGCAAAAGCATCATCATCCATCAGCTTCAAGGCCAGCGTACGGTCCGAAAATGCTTCAACCGGAATACCGTTGATATCTTTAAACAACCAACGGACATGTCTCGGCCACATCTGCGCGACACCAACGGAAGTCCTGCCTACGACCATGGATTTCAACGCGTCCGTGATCTCTTCTTCCGGCTTAAGATCCAATTGCTCGTAAAAAATGATCGATGCCAAAAGATACGCATCAACCTGGTTTCGTCTGGCGCTTTCCACGATCTGACGCTGCAGGCGCTCAACGACTTCCACTCCGTGCAGTGTCTTGTTCAAGGGTCCTTTCACTCCGAATTCGGTGATCCTGTTTCCGGCGATCCCCTGCCAGCGGTTCAAGAAACGGGCGACCTCTAGATTTTCTTTATAGAAATCCATTGCCGCAAACATGTCCTGCCCCTTCCACCAACGGTGCAGGCTTTGCCCAACCGGAGCCCCGATCATGACAAGGGCCGTCAAAACAGCCAACGTCTTTAAAAAACGGCTCTGATGATAGTCCTGCTCCCTGATTCGCTCGCTGATCCTGTGAGCGCGTTTCGCCATCCAGACATGAAAGACTTGGAGCATAACCCATGCCGCAACTGGCACGACTAAGACAACGCCCTTCCAAATAAACGGAAGCAAAAGAATATTCCCAAGCACAAAACGGATCGGGAAGTAAATCGCAAGCGACCCAGAAACGATGGCAGAAGCCCAAAGAAGTTTTTGCCCAAGTCCTGACGATACCGCCTTGGCCTGAGAAGCCAAACGATATGCCGTGTAAACAACGCTAAACCCAATCAACGAAGCGAGCAATGTCACGATAAATGAAAAGCTAAAAACGGCTCCTAACGCTTCCGTGACGCCTGGGATTATCAGTCCGATACTTAGCAATGCTGTGTCAATGAGTGTACTCTTCCAATTTTCCCTAAAATATGAGAATACTGTTTGAGTTAAGGCAGAAAAACCTAAAATTTCTATTAAGTTTGAACGTTCTGTGACCTGCCGTTCATAAAGCTCTTTCGTCTCAACAAAAATATCAACCGCATCCTGTAGTAATCGATATCCTACGAAAAGAACCACTGCCAAACCAATCAGCGAGCCGACTGAAGAAAGAACGCTTCCCAGGGTCACTATCCCGAGAGCTGGAAGCAGAACCGCTTTCACTCCGGCTGCCTGCAGCGGGCTTGCGCTCAATGTTAACCCGGCCACCGCAGCTAACCGCCAAACCAAACGGTTTGTTTTCATCACCGCAGCGTTGGTTTCAAACGAAGCGCCTGTTTTCGCCCCTTCATAAACAGGTTCTTCTAGCCAACGCTGCGTGATGTTGAACAACGTCCTTTGTCTTACGGTTTGCTCCACTTGATTTACGTTGAATACCGCGCTATTCAGACTTGCAGCTTCTGCCTTTTCCAAACGAAGTGAATGTATTTTTTCAGAATGTCTTCGAACGACTCGAATGTTTTGCGTGATCCCCTGATCCGCCAAAAACTCATTAATGCGCTCTTCTCTCATGAGATCTTCTGTGGCTTCATCGATCTGATAATAAGAAACTCCCCCAAAAGCTAAAATGCGGACAAGTTCCTGCGCCCAAACCTGAACCTCAACACTGTCTCTCGGCTGAGGACCGGCAATAGAAATAACAAGATTTGCGCTTTCGCTTTCCACTGACAGGCCTTTAAAAATATCAGCGATCACTTCTGTCTCTGTGCCAAACGGCGTGTACTGACGAGGGAACGGCGTTAAGCTAACAGCAATGCCCTGAATATTCGCGGCCTTTTCATCCAAAAATTCAATTGTTTCATGAAGTCCACGCCCATGACCGGCTCCGATATCGACAACCGTGATGAGTTCTTCCGGATTAGCGGCATGCTGAATGCGAAGAGCTTTTAAATCATGATCGAACGGACTGACAAACATTCCATTCAAATAACTTCGATACGTACCTAACCCGCGCTGAGCATATCCGTCATGTCTCTTATAAGTTTCATCAAACTGAGCAGCTGATTCCCGACGCTCTAAAGCTCTGCTCCCAGCAAGCACCGCGGCGTTGGTTTTTTCAACGGCGGCCGCGCCTTCCGAACCTTTGATATCAAAAGCTTTGATGACTTTGTTTCCCTCCACGGAAACAGCCATACCCTCTTCGGGGAACATATAGATGTCCCTGCCGAGCCAGCGGGGATCGACATCTGTCACAACGCGAGTGATTCCGGCTGCCCTTAAGCCAGAAATGGTCATTGTCTCAGTGTCCTTAGAAAGCTGGCAATCTCTTGTTTGTATCCCGCCGTGGAGAATCACAACTCTTAATTCTTCCCGTTCCTTCGCACTTAAGGCATTCACTCCCATGCCGAAGACAACCTGCTCCATCGCCTCTTTGAACAAAACGACGCGCTCTTCCCGAACGCTATAGGGCCACGGCAACACATGGAATAAAGCAGCTTCCTGTTTGTTGGGTTCCAGCAGGATACAGCAAACACAATCGATCAAACCGCCGTTCTTGATCACCTCACCAGGCCCGGCTACGGAATAACTGCCGATCCAGGAATTTTCTTTTCCCACCCTGACCTCATAAAGGAACCTGCCTCCTTTTACAAGTAGACCATCACGGTTATTAAACAGCGCTTGCCCGCGAGACAATAACCGGGAATCTTCGCTCTCATTCTCCCTTGCCTCTTGTGACTGCACCGCGGCGTTGGTGGATGGCGGAATATTTTGAGCCAACGTATAAATAATCCCGGGGATCTGAATAAGCTCTTCCGGCGTTAAAAGAATCCGCAATTCTATGGCTATCCGCTCGCGTGAATCAGGACGATGAAGCCGGTTTCTGATCCCGGTGACAACCATTTTTCCATCTCTTAAACCTCTCAAAATATCAACCCCTAGTTGATGACGAAGAGTGCCCGGGGTTTCGCCTTTCGTATCGCCGATCACATCCATCAGGATCTGCCAGGCCTCTTTTTCCCCTTCATAACTTACGACCACAATGGTCACTGGGCCTTCCTGTGTTAAATATGGGACCAGGAACGGCTCAAAGAACGGTTGTTCTCTCAGCGTGGCCCAACCCTGTTCAACAACGTCCCGCGTGAGCACTTTAGTCGTATGCCATTCAACCTTGATGCGCTTTCCTTCAATATCCAAAGTTTCAATGACCTGAAGGATCGTTTCCCTCTTGTGTTGGGCATCAGGCTTGATCATAAAGTATCCGAATTTTCTATGGACGCTCGTACGGTCAGCCTCGCTGCTGATAAACGTAACGTGCTCCCCTTCAATAATAATTTCCCCCTCGGCCAATACCGCGGAGTTTGTTCCTCTATATGGCAACGCCGGAGCTTCATTGAAAGCAACTTCATGATTTAACCAACGGAACACACGGTAATAATCCGGCAATGCTCGCGACCAATCATTATTTAATCTCATACAGTTTAAGACCAAGCGCTCTCTTTCCTGCGCATCGCGATAAGCGGACAAGGCCTTGTCCATAATAACTCGCTCCAACTCGCCAACATTTATATCTCTCTTAATAAGATCGTCTTCCGGGCTGACAAACGTGCGATCCTCTCCCCAGAACCCAAACCCGGTCGCGTCTTCCTGAACCGTATCAACCAATCCGCCGGTATAACGAACGATCGGTATGGCACCATAGCGCTGGCCTTCCATTTGGGTCAAACCGCACGGTTCAAAATTCGATGGAATTAAATTAAAATCTGTTCCGCCGAACATGGTTCGAGCCATACCAAAATTCTTGTAAACAAAAACCAACCTGACGCCGGTTCTCGCTCTGGCCTCTTCAAGATCTCTACTTTCGGCCAACCAAATAAACCAGTCTTCAAGCCATTTATCCCCGCTGCCGTTGACCACAAAATCCATGCCTTCCGCCGGAGCCGGACGCTTTCCTTCATAAATATCCTGCACATACCGGGCAATAATATCCAACTGCTTTTGGCTGACAAAACGTGAAACCGCAACCAACATCATCCTGAAAATATCAACATCCAACCGGCCGTAGAACGTCCTCTCACCTTCCAGCAGATTGAAACGCCTTGCCAGTTCTAAAAATTCTGCCCGGCGTGACAGGGCTTTCTGCAAAGATAATTTATTGACCGACCGCGCTTGGAAGATCTCCGGCTGAGGCTGCCCGATATGGAATCGAACGAATAATTGCGGATCGCTCTCCGGATTAAGCGCGGCAAAATCCAATCCGTTAATGATCCCGCCGAACCGAGCAACGAACCTTCCGTTCTTTGCCTCGAAAAGCAATTGATCGACAGCAAACGATGTGTTCTCAATTTGTATGGCATAATAACGGCTGACCGTCTTGACATAATTCCCTAAAGCCGCATCCGGCCCTCCCAGCAGGCGGATGATTCCAGCAGGCACCGACAATAAATTGATTAAGTGTCCTCTATAAAAATCATATTTGATCAATAGCCAAATATACGGCTGGGCATACGGAAGGCCGATATCACCAAACCATTCGGCCGGATAATCACCCTGATACCCGACATTGTGAATAGTGAAGGAGCTGGCCGTATGTCTAAAAACGTCCTGATATAACGTCCGCATATAAAGCGGAATCAGCCCGGTATGATGATCGTGCGCCAAAACCAAATCAAATCTCTCGCCCTTCGCATGGAGGTATTTTGCCAATTCCATAGCCCCACGGGACAACAGGATCGATTCCTGGAATTCAACCCGTTTTCTGTCGATATCAGAGGCCTGGTCCTGAAGATGAATGCCGTAAGGATACACAAACAGATCGCTGTTCTCATCCACAGTCTGAAGAAGATAGATCCGCATGTTGCTCATCACAAATGTCTTCACCTTTAGGTCCACAGATCCTCGGGATACGAACGGAACAGTCAAGTTCACATCCGGCATCTCTTCAACAAGATCTCCGAAGTTCTTCAGGATCGCCATCATCTTCTCTGCGCCGCGGAAATACGGAAGCACCACGCTAACGGATTGTCCTTCCTGCGCCAACCGTTTGTTCAGTTGAGCGAGGACCGCGCCGGCTCCGCCCTCTGAAACCCCTAATGAAGAAAATTCCATACCGACAACCAGCATCCGCAGCTGCGGATTCTCGATGGTCACCCGGCCGTTGCCAAATGGAAGATCCGCCCAAACATTGCTCTCGCCCGCTGGCGATACAAATGTATATTCAAAGCTGCGTTGAGGATAAACGGTTTTGCGGAATACTCCGCGCGTGACATTCGTTCTTAGTAATTTATCCTCAAGGACTTGATTGCCTAAAAATTCCAACGGTTCCTCGTCAGTTTGCCAATCATCGTTCAAAGAGGAATGCAGATAAATCTCCGGCACCGTTCCTTCGACCGGACCATTCGTAAGCGCGATCAACTCCACAGCCTCGCCTGCACGGGAAGTTTTTCTGATTTCATCAATAAAGAAGACCCGCCCGTCTTCATGATGACCAGCGGCTTGAGCGGCAGCCCCGGTATTGATCAGGACCGCGGAGTTGGTGGCAGTTGCGCCTCCGTTACCCTTCAATCCTCTCACCATCTGCCAGAGAGCTTCACCATTTGCGCCCAACAGATCATTGGCCTGTTTTCCGCCCATGATTTCACGCACCGGCGGATGGCCAAAAATCCCCGGCATCTGAAGATTCAGCAACCAGCCATACGCTTGTGCCGGAGGCACATTCTTCATCTGCTGCTGTAACTGTCCTACCAGAGAACAGCTGATAAAGAAATTCGTTGCCGCTAGATCATCCAACTGAAGGACTCCCTGTCGAGGCCGACTGGAGAATATTCTTGCCGCGACCTGGACAACAAAATACCTTCCCGCAAAATGAGGCACATACATATTGGCCACTGTTAAAAGGAATCTTGCCGCCGGCACATATTGTTGGACCCTCTTCCCGAGATCAAAGGCCTGGGCAAAAAGCCTCTTATTAAATTTCTCTAAATGCTG
This sequence comes from Candidatus Omnitrophota bacterium, assembly GCA_038222225.1. Classification (GTDB taxonomy): domain Bacteria; phylum Omnitrophota; class Gorgyraeia; order Zapsychrales; family JANLHA01; genus JAKLFA01. The sequence continues at coordinate 82,727 of JBBRHV010000001.1, read as the reverse complement.
CCGTGCTTCGCGACAAGTCATGCGTACAAAATTATTGACCTTCAATCTTTCATTGAATTCTTCTTTTGTTAAGACCGTTCCTTCCTCAACTAACTGATCGCCGATGACCAGGTGTTCAATATCAGAGAATCCTAACCAGTACGCCTTGCTGCCATCCGCCTCCCGGACTTCCAACACAAAATGATCGCCGGGGCAAAGCTGGCCACGGAAGTTTGTAGCGATCATTCCTTTAACAAGCCGCATCTGCTCTTCAGAAATACCTTCATGTTCACGCAATTCCCTCATCAGCCAATACACGCGCTCCCCGCATTCGCCGCATCCAAGCTCGTTCAACGCATCAAGAGTATGGTCGCGCCCTAAACGGAACGCAGGCAAATAACCATAATTCGCCAACGGGAATCTACCAAGCATCCGCTTGACCACCTGCTGTAACTGTTCACGCAAGGAAGATGGCTGTTGTGTGCTTGTCACCGCGGAGTTGGTGGTTCCATCTAATTCTTGAAGCTGCTTATTAATACCGTCTCTTTCTTCTTCTGCTATCGATATTTGTTGTCTTAAATCTTCCATTTCATGCTGATCCCAATTCCCGGACGCACCCCCATACCAATACATGAGGTCTCGCACCATCTCATCGAACTGAGCATGCCAGGCCTCTTGTGCCCCATCTATTCTTCTTTCCACGGCAGCCAACCCTCCCTCTAGTCTTGCGCGCGTGAGTTGTCTCGTGATCTGATCTCTTTCTAAGATTGCCTCTGTTAAACCTTCTTCTACAGCTTTGAGGCCAGCCTCGACCCCTGCCGGCATACAATAATCTTGTATGGCCAAAGCAAATTCTCTATTTAATTGATCTCTCTTTTCTAAAAGTTCTTCTATTCTTCTTTCCGCCTCAGCCAACTCTGCCGTGTAGATTTCTTTTAAACAATCAACATTTCCTTTCAAGAGTTTGCGTACATTCATGTTCAGTCCTTTAAGGACCTTAACAACTTGTATGCGGAACTCTAGCTGTTCCGTCTCATTCATTAACCATTCCAACAACAGATCAACAGCCTCCTTCTCACCTAACTCTGCAAGCACCCTCGCGGCCTCTAAACGAATGACCTCTTCTGCTGTGGCTACTTTTATATGCTGTATCCCTTCTTCTCCGTTGACCCCGATTTTTTTAAGCGCTTCTCCCGCGCTCCGGCGGTTACTTTCAAATCTACTGCCCAAAAGTCTTAACAGCGGAATAATTGCACCTCGTTCTCCCAGGTCTCCCAGTGCTTGAGCCGCCTCAGCACGTACAAATTCATCTGCGCTGTTTAATAGATTTAAATACTCTCGCGCCCTTTGTTCTTTGCTGCTCCCCACTTTCTTGAGAGCTTCCGTTGCGCTTCGACGGACAAGTTCATCCTTACAACCCAAAAGTTTTAATAACGGTTTGACGGCTCTCCTATCTCCTAGGTCTCCAAGCTTGTCAGCCGCCTCAGCTTGTTTCTGTCCGTCCTGATTAAGCTTCCAAATAAACCAACGTGCTTTCAACTTCTTAAACCAACTTAAAGGCTCTTTATTCACAACTAATACTTCTGCCTGTAGCCTTTCACGCGCCTGATTCTGCTCCTTCGCCTGACCTTTGCTGCTCTCACCATCAGATCTCCCAATCACCGCGGAGTTGGCGGAAGAGCTCTTCGCTCGCCGTCTCTTCTCCCAATGCTCAGGAACGGCAGGGACTTCCTTTAAATCACCTAGAATGTTATACGGATCCTCCGGCTCCACACGCACAGTGGTCTCTTCCACTCTCTCAAAATATTGATAGATCTCATCCCCCAGAGGATGCCCCATTTCATGCAGTTGATCGCTCAATCGATTGTACTTTTTAGCGTCTGCCGCCCATTCTGCACGGAACATCTCTCGAGCTATTTTCTTGACTTGAGGATCCCTGATCTTGATCAAGCTGATCTTTTGCCTTACGATGAGCACGACGATTACCTTAACATATGGATAAATCATAACAAACCCTACTGCCAAGAACGGTCCTGCAATCAGAATGAACCACGTCAGATAAACTTTCCACTCTTCACCCCTCAACTTAATGATCGGATCCATCTGAGCCAGCATGCCTATTGCGTCTAAAATGGAAGCGTTGGTGGAGGTTTCAACGGATTTAGAAGCGGCGCGGGCAGTGTTACTCTTGAGTTGCGCGTTAAGCCGGCGGATCTCGCGGCTGCCCACACCGCCGAACAAACTGCGGAAGGTGATGTATTCATCGCGCTTATTCCCGATCTTACCAAACAGCGCAGCCATCAAAGCATTCATCAGGCTCAGCGGATACTGCGTAACAAATTTCTCAATGTTAAACACCCAGAAATTCATGTATTCCAAAATATTAAACAGCCATAAGAAACTGATCATGACCGCGACCACGGCCTGTGAACCGGTGAGCGTCAGGACTTCAGGCAAGAAAGAAACCCCTGCGAAGATCTGAATATAGTTTGGAACTAAAATCAGAGAAACGATTCCATGCCCGACGAGGCTTGAAACGCGTAATGTTTTCAGCGTTCTTAAATGTTTTGAAATATAATCCGCGTTGCGGTATTCGCTGCGCACGCGCTGTTTATCCTGGATGCGGATGATCTCTTTGCGAATGGATGAAACCCAATACGCGAAGTAATGAGCGAAATCTGCCAACATAATATAGAGAGGCCAGAACACGATCGATGTTGCGCCTGTACCAAGAGCGGTGATCATCTTAACGGCAAAGAACAATCCTACTCCAAGCCCAAACAAGGTGCTGGCCGCGCCCTTGGCCTGCTGCATGAACATCCGCGCCTGTCTCTGCGGCAGACGGCCGGTCCAGATCTTAACAGCAAGCGGCAGACCGAAGACCGCAACCAAAACCATCACTAGGCCGATATTCTGCGTTGTCTGCGCGCCATTGTTTTGTGCGGCAGCGGCAAAAACGTTCTGCGCGCTGATCAGACTGAACATGCCCCCTAACCAAACAGCCTTGCGTGACCCGCTTAAGCTCATGCCTTTTCCATTTAAAGCGCGCGTGAGCACAACTTTGCCTGTATTCCAGATAATTGAAACAAGACCCGGTTTGACAACAATGATCTTTTGCGGTGTATCAATCCAAGCCTCTTGCGTAAATGGAAGAGTTTGACGTTTAGAATCCCATCTCCAATAAGGTAGTCGAAGCGCCTCTCCGATAACGACATTTCCGCTCTTTAATGCGACACCGCGATATCCACCGCTCTTCAAGACATCAATAGACCCTTCAAACGGATCTTTTTCTTTATTTAACCAAACATGGATTCTTTCTCCATCCAAAATCTTGACCGTATAGGTGTAGCCCGTTACGCTGGTATAAATCTTCAAAACCGTTCCAACCGGCAAACTGAGCAAGTCGATCTCTTCACCGTTGACAGAATAACTCTTAGTTCTACTTAACACCGCGCTGTTTGTCTGACTGTGGCCCGATGATGTGGCTTCGCTGCGCATGTTGTCCAAACGGCGTAACGTATTTGTATCCATGCCGAAAGGTAACGGAACGATACGGCGAATTAATGAACGGCTTCCCCCTTCAATGACCTTTTCGAAATAATTTGTGCCATCAAAATAGATATTGTCTACCCCGTTGGACTCCATCTCATCAACACCGTCCATTGCTAAGAAGCGCGGCTCTTGCTGGTTCTGATCTTTGGTCTTCCGAGCAAGCCCTCGCCTCTCGATCGCAGGCAATCCTGTGGCCCACTGGCGAAGTTCCTGGGCGGATACACGCTGAGTTGAAATGACCGGCGTTGTAAAGATTCCCTCTTCGGTGATGACAGAAACGGTTTCACCGTCAAATCTGAACGGATCAATGCGAGCGACTCCTCTCACCACAACCGTCTTTTCCGGGTCGGTCATATTGAGATCAACCAAATACACCGTTCCATTTCTAAGGAAGACCACGTGTCTTCTCAGCGTGGTTCCAAAGGACCCTTCAAACTTCCACTGAACCGCGATCACATCTGCTTCAGTGGACTCTACACCTGACTTAAGCGATTCTGCCGCGAGCGCTTCAACCATCGCCAGCTCATTCTTTAATTCGTCGATATTGACCGTTTCCTGCTGGAATTGCTTAGGCAAAATATCTTTGGTTGCCTGCGGGAACAGCTCATACGCGCGTCGATAGGCTTGAGCACGGCGCTCAGCCCAGCTGATCTTATGCGCGATTCCTCGGCGCTGAGCCAGATGTTTGTCTTCATTTGAAATGGAGAGAATAACCGAATAGATGGCAAATCCGAATATACTGGCAATTAACGCCATCAAAGCAAACCGTGTTTTATTCACGCCCAACGGCCGGCCGCCGCTGAGCACCGACGGATTTGTTTCTGATACGCGGTTTGTCGTTTCATTTAACGGTTTGATCTCTTCATAATGGATGACCGGCGCAGGAATTAATTCAATCTTCGGCTGTTCATATTTCGGAGCAATATAATATGTCTTAAGCTCGACAACCTCCACCAATTTCCTGACATGGAACATGCTCGACGGCTGCAGGCTCTCCGGCATGTCTTTGAACAGATCCTCGATCAGGGCCGAACGGCTATCCACGCGCTGCTTCTTGACCCAATCCTTGGCGCCCTTCACGGTGTTCTTCGCCTTCTCCTGTACATCGTGCATCGCCTGCTGGACCGGATCACTGTACGTGGTGATAACCGTCATCGTCATAAAAATGTTTCCGACATTATAGGCCCTCATCCAACCGGCCTTGGTCAGCCACTCACGTGCCTTCGGATTGCCGGACACCAATCGGCCGATCTGCTCAAGGGTCAGCGGCTTTCCGTCAGCATCCACCACTTCATAATAGATCATGTTCAAGACCTGATCGCCTCTGATATCCCCGGTGAGACGGAACAAAGTCTTCTCTTCGCCATTTGCTGTAACCTGATAGAACTCAAATCCGCGGTAATCAAAGGTCCCTTGGCCGGAAACTGCCAAAACAATGGCTTCATTTTGAGAGAATGCTTTACGGACCGCTTCCGTACCAACAACAAGCAGCACGCCAGCAATGATCAGAGCAAAAACTGTTCTCACAAAAGAACGCCCTGTGACTCTCGATAGACTAAAAAGTTTTTTCTCTGGATTCTGAAGAACCGCTGGGTTTGTTCCCTGGGGTGCATTAAGAGACTTCTTCAACCCTTCCGGCAATTCAACCTTATCTAATTCATGTGCGAGAACCGGCGGAACACGCAAGCCGATCATGGCCTGCCAATTCTTCGTGCTCTTTATCGTCGTGTCATACAGTTCCGCTCCCAACGCTTTCAACGCGGCATCGCTGACGACATGTTCTTCATCTGTGAACTTAACCCCCTGAGTCAATTTCGCCGCCCAATCCACGCTATACCCTTGACGCCCCTCCGTTAACCCATAACGGATCCCCTGGCTATTAAGATATAACGCCCAGGCGATCGTATTAGCTGAATGCTGGTTGCGGCTATGGGCTTCTGAATACAGCCTGGCAAAAATCTCAAATTCTTTCACAAACACATCGTGCGCATTGTTTCGTACCGCATACATTTCATTGAGCATGAGCATGCCCTTCCTGAAATCCTCGGCCATGATGCGGCTGCCCCAGAATTGAGCGCGAACGGGAGAATACAAGCCCAACTGCTCTGCCCACGACAACAGATCCAACTGCCAGAGTTCTTCATAATATTCTTGGGCAAACAGATAGGCGAACACACCATGAATCGTGCTGTGCAAATTAATGTAGGCCCTATTCACCTCAGCCAACCCGGCGCGGTCCGCTTCCTGAATCTTTAGCCGGAGATCATTAAAGACGTTCACGAACTGCTTGCGTCCGGGACGGTTGCGCACCATCAGGTCATAACCCCAGGCTTCACGGACCAACGATTCAACAATCACCTGCACAAACATGGTCGTATCGTTTGCGGCGCCAGCCCCCTGCTCACGCTGGGCGATTTTAGAAATGGTCTGAACCGCTTCGGCCATACGGAACAATGACCCGATATTCAATTCAATATGAATGTCTCCGCTAACAGGATCCTCGGCCTTTCCAAAAACCTGACTTCCGATATTGAGATCAATGACTTCGGCTTTTTCACGGACGGCCTGAAGATACGCTTCAACAACATCCATGTGCGCATAACCGTTATAACGCAACCATTCGCCGACCTGTTCCAAATACTTTATTAACAGCGCGAGATCCTTCTTCAAACCAAAGGCCTTCCAGAACAGAGGATCAAACGCGCGTCCTCGCAAGGAGAACCAGGCGCCAAACCCAAGTCCCGCGGCCCCGCCCGCCAACAGTGCATTTCGGATAAAGTTGCGGCGACCCATGTTTCGAGGATTATTCGCTGATGATCTCTTATCTGAAACTGCCCTAGCCTGAATCCCCTTTTTATCCTTTGACCCTTTATTCCGGTGATGATTGTGTGAAGCAGCGTTGGTCCCGGATATGACTGCTGCGCCCTTGCTGAATGCAGCAGCTGATTTTCGCTTCTCGTTTTGACCGCCATGGAGTACGGCATGATTTTTCCCGACCGGTTTCTGTGACGGTGCGGGAGTCTTCGGGAAATCATGGTTCGACAGGACATTCAAATATGTGTACGGCCCCTTGCCCGGAACGCGCGATTCACTAAAGAGAGCCCCTTCTTTTCCTTTGGCGGTAAACGCTCCGCGGCTGCCCGCATCCACCACCATCGCGTTCTTGAATCCGGCACTCTGGAGGAATTTAACAGTGTCGAGCATCGTGTTGCCGACCACGCCATAAAATAGATCGTCCTCAAAAACAATAGCCCATGTTCCATCCTTATGTTCAGCGACAAATGAACGTGAACTCAACCAAGCCACATTGAACCGCCGCTCTCTTACCGCGCGCACACCTTCGACGTTGGACGCACCCGTGGCAGCGTCTGCATCCGAATCTTCGTCGCTATTTGTAACAGCGCTATTAGCATCGTCGCCATTTGAGCCATGCGCCACGTCACTCAAACCTGTTGAAGCAAAATTACGGCCTGAGGCTCTTAGAGCCGAATTGACCAAATGTCGTTTTCCAAAATTATCAGCATTCAAGCTGCGCGGAGCTCTTAAATTCGCGCGTGAACCGCCCAATGTCCTGGCAAAGGCGATCATCGAATACGGACCACCTCTTCTTTTTCCATTTCCATTTCCGTTAGCGCCGCCAAACACCGGCACGATCAACTGAATGTTTATTGGTAAGCTCGGGATTGCCGGAAGCTCGCGCACCGGCGTATTTTCCGGTAAACTTGAGGCCGGCAAGGCCGGCAGCATATCTTCTTCAATTGTCTGCGGAAGCTGTCGCGTTCTTGCCGGAACAACTCGCCCTTTTCCTGAGAAGGTCATGCTGTCAGAAGAACGCTCAAAATAGTTCGTCACCGCAGCGTTGGCTTCAAGCGAATCGCCTGTTGTCGCCCCTTCATCAACAAGCGGCTCTAGCCAACGCTGCGTGACATTGAACAACTGACCGTCTTTGACGGTTTGGTTTCGTCCCTGTGTACCTAGCACCGGACTTTTGGTTTGTACTACAAATGTGCTTACCGCGGAATTGGTCGGTTCCGACTCAACCGCTTTACCCGACGAAAGTTTCGGCGCAACGCGCGTATCCCAAATTTGTTTCAATCCGTGCCCAAACCGGGTCTGTTCAAATTCCGCGGCCAAAGGCCCGTCAACCTCCGCCTTTCCGCTCGGAGCATCTCCGGCGAAAAATACGGCTATTGTTGCCCAGGTTTTTCCGCGCCCTGCCAAATACAGCATCTGCAGCGCGTAGGCTTCCTTCTCAATTTCAAGCTCGAGATATTCTTCAGCACCCCTCCCGAAGGACAGGCCCATCTTTTTACTGCGGAACGTGAATTGCGCCCAATGCACAGCTTCGTGAACAACCTGAGCAATTCTAAAGTCATCCAAGGCCTCTGTATCAAATAAACTTTCCCTGAGAACAACCACCACATCCCGACCGTCAAAAATATTTTGTTCCATCAGATCAAAGGCTTCCTGCCACTCAGCCCTCATTGACGGAACATGTCTTAAGAAACGATTCCTTAATTCTCCCAATTTCGCGCGCGTCATCGTTCCTGCGTCAGTCGACACCCCGATTACCGATGACATCTCATCAGACGTGAATAGAATGCGAATAGACAGTGCGTCTTTACGTGAAATCTTGGCTTGAGTCTCCAGGAACCTCAAAGCTGGTTCTGTTAGAAATTCACGGGTATCCTTGGCCTTAAATTCACTGGCGATCGCCTTCATACCCTCGATCTGTTTGCGCTGCTCTTCAATGGAAAGATTGGACCATCCGCGAAGCATTTTTTCCGTAGGCGAAGCGCATCCGCCGGCTAAAATCGCAGCACCTGCAACCGCGATGCTCTGAATGAAATTACGGCGGGATAATACCGCAGCGTTTAGAGTTTTTGCCGTTCCCAACTCAACCGTTTGAACTGTTCCTTTCGACTCAACCGGCTTTTCTGCCTGCGCCTTGGCTGCTTTTGCTTTTTCTGCGATCTTTGTCCAGACAGAAGAATATTCTGCCGGATGAGCTTCAACCGCGGCGCGGAATTCCTGCCATGCAGCGTTGGTTGTATCATTGAACCGTGCAACAAATTCAGCTTCATAATCAACGGAGGTTTTGCCCATGCGGTCAGATGAAAGAACGGCGGCGTTAGTGCTTGCGGAGAGTTTGCCTTCGAAATAACCTCTCCAAACCGGCAGGTTCGGGTTCTGCACATCAGAGCTTGATGTATGAACCACTGAACCTTTACGACTCAAACGATTAACATTCATGGAGCCAACCGGCGGACCGGTCGGTTGAAGCTGGGACTCTTCCACGCGAACCTGTTCTTTAGCCACGGCCCGATCGCTGTAATCGGTCACATGAAGCGCGATCTTCAGCCATTGAGTAGCGCCATAAACCCAGAATGCGAACCGGTCAAACCGAACGATTACATCTTCTGCCTTTACCAAATTAACCGCTGCATTTGATCCAGCCCACTCAACTGCTTTGCCCAACTCAACCAACTCAACTGTTTTTCCAAACTCAACCACTTTACCGGTTTCCACCGACTTACCTGCTTTTGCCTTCTCTAAAATCTTCACCCAGACAGGAGCATAATCAGCCGGGCTGGCTTCAACCGCGGCGCGGAATTGTTGCCATGCAGCGTCGGTTGCATCATTGAACCGTGCAGCAAATTCAGCTTCATAATCGGCAGTTGTTTTGCCCATGCGGTCAGGCGCGGAAACAGCTGCGTTTGTACCTGCCGCAAGTTTGCCTTCGAAATACTGTCTCCAAACAGCCATGTTCGGATTCTGTTCATGCGAACTTGACGTATGAACCACTGAACCCACGCGATTCGGTCTCTGAGGTTCGGCTGCGGCTAACGGCATCTCTTCAACTCTTTGCTGTTCTTTAGCCACTACTTTGTCGCTACGGTCTGTCACATAGAGTCTGATCTTTAACCAGCGAATGATCTGGCTGGCTTTAGCGATCAGACTACGGATAGCATCTTCAAACACGTTCTTAGCATCAAGTGCCCATGCATCGGCATCCATGACCTTGGCGCTGCTCTCATCATTCTGGCTTGACAGAACCGCGCTGTTTGTCGCACCGATCATTTTCTGATATTTAACCGCATATTCACCATGCAACGCAATGATCTTGGATGTGATTTGCTCCGGCGTAACTTTGCTTATAATCAAAACCATTTTTTCACCGACGGTAGCAGCTTCAATCTGATACAACCCGTCACGATACAACATCTGACGGTTCTCCAATACGCCGACGTTGGCCGGAAGGATCTCCACATGCTCAAGGCTGTTGAAATTCTCAAATGCCCACAACGCTTGCCTTGAGATCACGACTTCATCGGCTGCAGGAATAAGCCCATTGATCGCCGCGATCTGTGCCGCTGTTTGCTCTCCAAAAACCTCTTGAACAGCTTCCATACTGATCCCGCGCAACAGGAATGCCGCAATTGCAATCGGCTGCTCCCCAAAGATCCCCAAGAATTGAGCCAGGATGCTCCTCGCGAATACTAAACCTTGTGTCCCGGCAAATGCGAGCCTCATGTGGAATGCCTGGCGAACAAGTTCGGCATCTTCCCCATTGACATCATAGATACGAGCCAGGATCTTCTCAACGCGCTTGCTCTCTGACCAAATATCAATATACGGAACAGCAAACCCAATTTGAATTGCTTCGCCGTTGTTTCCCTTTGTCCAAACTTCGGCATGGTCAGTATCCTGCGTATCAAACAGGAGCAGCCCGCCTTCATTAATAATCTTCAATGAATTCTTTCTGATGCTCTCGACTTTATCCGGGTAATCCCCATATTGAACTGCAATTCTTGAGTTGATGACAACATCATACCCGCTGTCCGGCGTAAATTCTCCACTTAACAGATTGTTTTCCGGTTTCGTAATATCAATACGGACATACCTGATCCCGGAATTCGGGTCAACAAAAACGCCGTTTTCATCAAATTCAAAACGCGTATGGCGCTTTCCTAAACATGTCCCTTTGTCATTGAATGCGTAAAACTCTTCCTGGAAGGCGATGTCATTTCCGACGATCTCAATATTATATTCAGACCGGTTCGGCAGCCTGTCCAGGATCTCTTTCAGGACATCCAACGATCCGCGCCCATTCGGTTTCTCGGCACAACCCATAACCAAAATACGGAATGTGCGTTTAGCTGGCTGAGCCACATTGACCGCTGAACCATGTTTACTTCTGGATACCGCCACATCATCGCTTCCGAACCATGCGTGATGATGAACTGTGACATTGCCTTTTAACAAATCTGCTTCGACCGCAGACAAGACCCTCCGGTCGTTCAATGCCCGGCCTGCCAAGAAATTATAAACAGTAAAATACAACGGCATCAATCGATTGCGGTATGTGTGCCCAACAGCATATCCGCGAAGATACTGCACAAATGCCTTGCAGGCTTCATGGCTGCTGTAGATCCAGCTGATAACCGTATGCGCTTTTTGCGCGCGTTCCATCGCTGTTTCCGATGTTGATTCAACAAGCGGCTGCTGGCCTGTGAAATCCATGGCCGCTTCTTCAACCTGCCATCCGGTTTTACGGGAGAACCCGCGCTTGAGACCAACTCTTTCGCGCAGCTTGAACAATAAAACACGGAAGTGAAGATACTGGAAGTCGATCACAAGACACTGGCCCCTCAGAATCAGCGGAATTCCAAAGAACCGGACCCAGTTATTGCCTGACAAATGGACCGTAGCATCACTCAATGTGAACTGCTCGGGCATCAGCGCCAAAATCGCCTTCAGTTCTTTAATAATATACTGCCGTTTCATACTTGAAGAAATTTCCCGGAAGGTTGTCGTGATCTCACAGAGACGAAGCTCTGGCATTTTCCCGTTCAATGAAGTTGTAATGTGGAAATATGTCCTTAATAACTTAACCAGCGATACATATGACGGATCACCTTGATTTAAGCCCCAGAAAATAGGCTCATAATAATCCATGTACATATCTGAATTGAGCCATGCATAGAATTGTTCTCGCTCATCTTCAGAAACTAATTTTTCGATAGTCTGATTTAATCTCTCAAGATCTTCCGGTGTGGCTTGTTTTTCGAATTCTGTGCGGGCGAACTTCTCTAAACGATGTGTATGATAATTTCCAGCCTGTGCCGCGGCTTCTAATTGAGCGATTGAGCTGAATTGTTCAAAAATCTTCTGCCAATAAAGCGTCAAGCGGCTTTCTTCAACATGCCACCCGCAAAGATCCATGCTGTTCATGAGGCGGACAAACCGGGCACGTCCAGCCCGAAGAGCCGGGCTGACGGCGCTTAAAGCCTTTAACATTGTCTTCGGAGTTGTTTCACCCAGGGCCAAATTTCCGATAGAACCATGCTGGCTGATTGTAAAGACCACAAGGTCGATCAGCTCATGGTTCAATCCGATGTTTTCCAAAATCGGGCGAGCCATCTCAGCCCCGACTCTCATGTGGGTATGGTCCTTAACACGGATATATCCGATGTCATGAAGCGCGACAGTCAGCCATAACGCTTCTTTTTCCTGTGCGCTTAACGCTGCATACGCTTTATAGATGCTCTGTAACGCTGCCACATATTCTGCCCGTTCAACCGTGGCGCGTTCTTGCTCGCTTAAGTGATCGTAGAAATAATCAAAATCCTGCGCTGCTAATCTGTGCAGATATTCAAGATTGCGGAACGTGTGAACGATCTTGGCTTCGCTCAATTCACCGATCACCGGCAAGACCTTCAAAATGGCCTGTTTCAAGCTTTCTGGAATAGCTTCGCCTGCCTTCAAAGATGCTAATTGCTGCGTCACCTCTGCGACTTGCGGGCTGAGGCCTGTTCGTCCGCTGAGATAGGCCTGAGAAATAACTTTCTGAACCTTGCTAATGGTCTCATCCAAACCATGGGCATGCGTTGTGTCGATCTCAACAACATTACCGGGCTGAACTGGCGCTTTCGGTAAATGTTCCTGATCTTTTCTATCGCGTCTCCGCAATCCTTCTTCAATCTTGGCAGCCAATTCAGCTTTGACCCTCTTTTCCGCCTCCACTGTCCTTGCTCCCTCTTCGATCTTAGAAGCCATTTCAGCTCTGACCCTCTTTTCCGCCTCCGCCCAATTGGCCAGGTCATTCCCGGGCTTATGCCCACTTTTTTCATAAATTTCATGGGCGACCATTCTCACCCGTTGCTGGTATTCTGCCGCGTTCTTGGTGCCTATGGCATCCATATAGGCTTTCTCTATGCCATGCTGCGCGATGCGCTGCTCCATCCGTCTCTGCGCGCGTACAGAATATTCTGCAACAATATTCAATTTCACATCAGCAAATGGAGCGATATAATCACAGGCAATCCTACCCTCAACAACAACGTTCTCACCGCTGGCCAAAACCTGACGGATAACTCTTCTGGCCACCGGAAGGACTAACGGATGGAGTTTTTTGGAGAGATGCTCGCTGAGTGCTTTCTCAATTTCCGGATTAAAGTACGCCGGATCATTGCTGTTGATCACCTGACCGTTAACCACAAAATTCCACTCGCCGTTTTCATTCTTCACATAGCTGATCTTTTCAGCCATCTCGCGGAGCTGCTCAAATTCGAGATCGCTGAGCACCGCAAAATTGGATTGTTTGATAAATGCGGCGAAGAAACGGTAGATCAACCCGATGGAGATATTGACAAATTTGAGGTCTTTGCTTAAATAACCGCTAACGGCGGACTTCCCTGTTGCTGAGAGGCCGTCGATCGCCACCAAAAGCGGATGCGCTAATTTTTCGAGTTCTTTATTTTCGTTATGGGACAACCCGGCAGAAGCACCCGCTTCATGAATGATCGTGCGGGCTAATTCCACCGGATGAGAAAGGATCATCGGATTGATGATGATGTGAGTCCCTGTGATAGTACCCAGAAGGACTCTATGGATGCTTTCTTCAAAATCAGTAAACAATGACGGAGGCCCGCGGACAACGGTTTTACTCAGAAGAGCATTGGCAACATGAACATACCCTTGCTCTCTGAGGAGAGCGGCAATTTTCTCAATGACCGCAGCATCGACCGGCTCACCCGCGGCGATCTGATCCTGATATTGATCGATCAATGTTCTTAAGAAAGCTTCTTGTCCGTCATTCAATGCCTCGCCGTCTTCAGTGCGGGCGAGGTCTTTCTTGCCGTCATTCTTCTGATTAGCCAAGACCGCGCTGTTTGTACCCTTTACACTCTGAGATTTTTCCTCATGGAGCGAACGAATATCTAAGGCCAATTGTGCATCCTCGGCCTCTCCGGTGAACAGCCCTGATGCGAAGGATCCGATGATAACCTCAAACCCAACCACGGCCAAAAATGCCGCAAACCCGCCTGTGTATAATAAGATTGCCGGAACAGCCAGCTTACTTAGCCAAATAACAAGAGAAGACCAGCCGACAAACTTCGCCAAAGACGGCAGACGTAAGAACTTGATCTGAGCACGAATAAACAACCCGGCCGTATATGGAGCGGCAACAATAACCGATGTAACAACCCCCAACGCGGTCAACATCAACATGACAATGATGCCTGTCATATAAAGATTAATAATATCCCGTAAAGTTTTACCTTTCGGTAATGTCAGAAAATCCCGAACCTTTTCAGCTGTTGAGCGCTCTTTGCCGTTTGCTAGCTCATCCTTACGCTCTTTGGCTTTCTTTGCTTGATCATCCCGGATCTTTTTAACTTTTGGATGGTTCAGAATCTTCTGAATATTTTTGAGTTTTAAGATCTTAGCCCAAAGATTCTTGGCATCTGAAACAAAGCCTAACCCCAGGTAGAAAATGCTGAAGAGAATAATTCCTATATAAAGGTAATTGCCCGGAATAAGCCACACCGCTCCTATTACAACTGCCACTATTACTATTCTGGCGGCTCCATAATAAGCATTCATTCTGTGTACAATAAAATCTTCTTTTCCTTTTTCGAGAACCACCTTATTCTTGAATATTTCCTTAACCTTATAGCCGGTCGGTTCAGAAACTCCGTTTACATCCATTACCGTTAAAACCTCTTTTCCGACTGTAAGATCCTGGCCATTAATTGTTACATGCTGTACTCCGTTTTTCTTGAACTCTTTGTTCATTTCAAAACCAGCTGGCTCAGGTTTGGTTTTCCCAGAAAATAGGACATCTTTAATGGTGTCCTCCTTCCCAAAACTATCGATCTTCTCAAAGAATCTCGGAACATCATCCGTGAAATGCTGTTTATACCAACGGCGGATACCCATGGTGATCGGTGTAGAACCAGGGCTCAGGATAAACGGAGCAAACATACTGGACAGGATTAACATAATAAAGAATAATGAATACACCTGACCAGGATTCAGCCACAAGATAAGGCCGCTCACTAAGATCGCGACCATCGGAACCACCCAGGCATATCCGCTCAAGTTTACATGTCCATAAAGATCGCCGGCAATGACCCTTAACTTAACAAGAATATGGTTCGTCGGCCTGAACGGATACATGTGCTGAAGCCCCGGAGGCCGACCTGTTGCCACATAGCCGGCTTGATTCACATACGCTTTTCTGCTTCCCGGAGCAAAAGCGTTATAAATCAAAGACATGTATGTCATGGCCAAAGACGGGAACAATTTTATAAATCGAATAGTTCCTAAAATCAACCCATCTTCGATACAGACCTGAGCCCATCCGGTAGAGGTAATGGCCTGTGACATCAATAAACCAATCAGACCCCATGTCAACTCGTTCGGGAAGGCCGCAAACGCGCTCACCCCTAAGAACAGGAGGATCAAAATATAGTTGTTATTTGTCAGAACGATGACTTCCTTGCGCAAGAAATAACCCATGGACGCGACCACATGCATAAATCCTTGCGCAAATCCGAAAATGCCTGAACGGTTAAGGAGCTGAACAATATATGTCAACGGCTGTTCAGATCCGCCGGCGCCGAATTTTTCTGAAATACCGATCAAAGCAATATACATAGCTTCCCGCGCTTTACCCGCCTGCATGGTTTCGCGATTGATCACTTTCTGCCCATAAAGCATGGCTTTATACGCGCCAAAAATGTCTTCGTTCACCCACGGCGCGCTCAATAAGCCCAGCTGTCTAAAGGCATTGGTACGGACAAAGTCCGGATGCCCGTAATGGAAGCGGATCCCCATAAACTCTAAGACCCTCTGAACCATGGTGACAAATGTCCGATCTCCGAAGGCGTGGACAGCACCGGCAGGGCTGAAGTAATCTGTAAAGATATCTTCAGGGAACCCTATGATCGCGATCTTAGGATCTTTACGGAACTCTTCCATCATGCTTGGCGCCTTAAACGTCTCCTCCAGATACATATCCTGGTTCATATCCATCATCTGCGTGATCTCACCTTTGGTGAAACGGAACATGTTATTCTGGTTGACCGGTTTTCCTTGGCCGGCAAAGAAATAACTATGAATATTAAAGGCGCGGACCTGTTTCAAGTATCCGGTGATTTGATGAGTATATTCATCCTCATACTCATGCATAATCACACCGGCATCCCGATCTTCCTGTGTCGGAACACCTGCAAAATACTCAACTTTTACTGGTGCATAATTAGGGTTCTTTTTATCTGGAGCTGCACAATACACAAGCTTAATGCCTCCCGGGAACTTGGCCATAAGCGCATGCATATCATCTCTGAGCATGGCTTCAGGAGATCCGTCTGTACCATTCCGATGACCCCCGTAAACAAAATCCCCAACCACAAATTCAAATTTCTCATTAACAATGTCTATAATGCGCTGCACGTAACTCTTCTTCTTTTCTTCCGGCTTCTCACCCCGGATCTTCTGTGTGGCATTCAGAGCTTCTGCGGTCGGATAATTGACCTTAGCCTGGAACTCATACATTTGATGATACGTCATGATCCCGCGCGCTGTACGGGAGAACGGCTGGAAGCGGTAGCTGACCCAGGCCCGGACCTCATTGATCATCTCGGTATCCTTAAGCACCAGCCTCTGACCCATACCAAGCGCCTTCATGGCCGCAATATCATCCCGCTTACGACTGACAGCCTCATCGATCATGTCTTGAGTGATCTTCGGATTCGTCTTTGCTTTTTCAGTCATTTCTTCTGTAAAAATCTGCAATTTGTCTTCCATGCGCTGAATAAAATACTGCCACTGATGCGGAACCTTTGAAATAATATGCGTCAAGAACGTCTTTCCTGTCTTGTATACTTCATTAATAGCATCGTAAACCCCAACCGACTTATCTTTAAACGGATACATATTCGGCTCTTCAAAGATTGGACACACAGCAGAGAACAAATACATTCTCTCCCAAATCGGGGTCTGCTCCATATCCATAAATAAGGTAGAGATGAAATGCTGCAGGCGCTTGCGTGCGCGTCCGTCTTTAGGTGTAACCGTCAGATCCGGCCCTGTGATCTTACCTGTGATCTCCAAGAAATCCTCTTCAGACTCTCCTGTGAACTTATAGCTTAATCTCTTCTCCTCTTCATCGCCGATAATATCATCTTCTCTCATCTGATGAACGATCATGTTCCACGCCTTGACCCAGGCCACAAACTTTTCACGCGCTGTCAATGCCGCCCTGGTGCCATCCGGCCGGACCACCGAAGACGGAAGAATTTTATTAGCAAATTGTTTCTGCGCTTTACCAAACATTTCTACAAACGTATCGCCCCCAATGCGTTCAAATCCCATTGAACTTAAAATTGCGTTTACAATAGCCCTTAAAGCCAATAGCAAGATGACCACACCAACAACCATAACGACCCCGCCTACCGGTGTACTGAAGAAGGCAATGACAGTGCTGCTCTTAACAACATATCCAATACCAAGCAAAAGATACTGCTGAATAAGAGCGGCGTTGACCGGCAAGACCCATTTGAGCAATCCAAACAGAGAGAGCATCCAAGCGCCTTCGCTCAGCGAGTTGCGTCTCCAGCTATGCACGCGATTGATCCCTTGATAACGGGCGATCCAAGTCCCAAGCACCGTCTCGACCAGATAGAAATAGGCAAAAATATCCAGCAGGAATATCCCAGCAAAAACGACTCCAAACAGACCCACAATCAATAAGTTTCCGCCGATCAACGTGCCTCCGCCCAGAACTGCCGGCAAGAGCACAGTGCCTTTCCAGGCAATGCCAACTGGTACAGATAACCACTTGAACATATAAAGACCCGCAATGAGCTTCATACCTATAATAATGGCAAAAATCATCCTTGCCCGCCAGTTGCGTCCATTGGTTCCTTTCGGATAATCTTCTGGCTTAATTCCTGCATCCAAAGGCACTGTATCCCAAGTTTTCTGTTCCTTTAACGTCAGCTTTTCTTGCCATTTTTTATCGGCAAATCTTATGCCGAAATTGATCGCGACCAACAATGCAATGAAGATGACAAGTCCGCCCAACCAGGCCAAAGTGCTGGCAGAAATCGCCACAGACAATGAAAATGTTCCGCTCCAAACCAACCCGTAACTCCCTATAGCGGTTATCCCTACGATGACATTGAGATATTTCAAGATGGTCGTAAGCATACGGGCCCGTCCTTTAATACCACGCCACCCGGTCTTGACATCCGGATAGGCTTTCAATAGAATCTCATTGATTCCAACCTTTTTAGCCCCAGAGAGCTGATCTGCAACCTCTTTTGCAATGATATCTCTACCCGTCTCTCCATCATCGTCTTGCGTAATGTAGCGCTTCAACCACCCTGGTGTCCTGAAATACAAATCAATATCATCATGATGAATGGCCTCACTTTTTGACTTTCCATTATGAAGAGTCAATAACTTAGAGAATATTCCAACATGTTTAAATTCAATCTCATGTCCGAGATTGACGCTCGCATTGGTAGCGCTCGGCGCGTCAGGCGCGTCAACCTTATCTCCATCAGCTCTCGCCTTTTTATATCTCTGCATAGCGATCCAGAACAATGCAGCGCCCGTGGAGAGAGATACATAAGACAGCTTATCTGCTCCGATCTTTGTCATAGAATTGATGTACATTTCTTTAACGCCATAGGCATCGATCTCAGCCAGCTGAGCTTTAAATTCATCCGCAGTTAGGATCGCATCCTTATCCTTCGTATTACCCATGACCGGTATAAACCAGTTCTTTCTGTAATAACTGAAATGGTCTTTCACGATATCTTCCACACGCTCACCGGCATACAATCTTCGTTTGAATTCTGCCCCAACGGCTTCCCGGGCCTGATCCGCAATGCCAGACTGCCATCCGTAATCCGGCAGATTCTTGATCGCTTCAAGAACCGCTTCGATCTCTTCAGGCGTATACTGCAGTGTAATTGAATCCGGCTGAGTCTTACCTTTTCTAACACCTTTGATCCAGCGGACAATGTTTCCGATCCAGGACCAAAGCCTGCCGACACCGAAAGCAAGGAAGACAAACAAGCCACACAATTTAGAAATATTCATCCAGGAAGACGAATCTTCCGCCCACTTTTGCCACAGACCCGGGCGCGCCTTGGAATCAATCTTGTCGCCGGTATAATGATATTCCTGTTCATACCTCTTATCCGGCGCGTATCCTTCCGGCTCTATAACGCGGAGTTTTGTTTTCTGAACATATGTCTTTGTTCCATCAAGCTTCACTTCTTCGCCGATGCTGAACTCCTGCTCCAGATATTCGTCTACAAGATTGCCTTCCAGATCGAACGAGAACACTGGACGTCTATACGGTGAAAGAACATCATAGATCGTGATCTTTTCGCCGAGAACCTGAACACCCAAAATCTCTTTGAGGATCTGGCCAACGACCTTTTGATGGCTCTCTGCTAATAATTGACCGCCCTGTGTAAAGAAAACATTCTTCTTTAAGCCTGAGTCCAGGACCTCATATTCATTTCCAACCGCTAAAGCGATCGTGTTTCCATCCTGCTTAACCACTAATTTAAGCGCCCCGTCTTTTTCTTTCGTAACAGTATATTCGCGTTCATGAGTCGTGCCGTTTTCCACGACCTTTTGAGTATAGGAAATATTGATCTGCTGTTCGCGCACGGTTGTGTGATAGATTTCAATACCGCGCAAGCTTCCGTCCTTCTTAAATGTGATGTTTCCTGGAGTGACGCCGACGCCGAAGGTCACTTTTCGCTCTTTACCATTGGTTATGCGAACCTCCCGGCCTTCAAATTGCCATAAGTTCAAACTCTGATCTTCAGTCGGATAAACCACAGTCAAGCTTCGGCCGCGGCTGTCATCCGGGATCAGATAATGCGTTGTTGCTGCGCCTTCTTTTTCTGTATATCTTCCGGTTTCATCCGGTAAATATGGTGTTTCTTTTAAGACTGTCAGCGGCGTTGCTTGAGACACGCCATGATATTCTAAGAACTTCCACAGGTTAGCGGTCTCATCCGAGAATCGCTTATGCGCAACCTCTGCAAAGCTCTTAACAATGAGCCCAGTAAAGATATTGTCAGCTCTTTCCGGAGCAGGAGCTGTTTCAAACCGGCTCTTGATCTGGGCGTCGGATGTCAATGTATACGTCTTTGTAACCTCTCCGCTTCGCTGATCAAATTCGGTTCCGACAATCATCTCTACAATACGGCCCTGAGCTGCGCGTACAGTGATAAGCTTGCGATTTAAAATATCGTTATCTAAGCGCCAATCAATGGATATAACCTGATTCGGGAACACCACAACCGTAGGCGTAAGAACTGTGTCTTTGTTTACAGCAACGCTGTTTTTCGGGCTTAACTGAACATTCAGCTGAATTCCTCTTCCAGCCAGCGCATCTAAGGCCTCTTTAGTCGACGGAGTGAATTTATCCACAAATGTCTGCGCCTGTCGCAATGCTGCAAGCTGTCGATCCTCTTCAACTGTCCGGGTTTGCTGAGCCTCTAACCGCTGAATATGCTTGTTGATCTTTCCATAAATTCTCCATCCTTCATGCCATTCGCCGTTGGTTCGAATATCAACTCTGCGCTCAGATTGAGAATAAGAATCTCTAAGCGTGAAGATCTCCGGCTTAACTGTCGGGAACGGCTGGCTCAGATCATATTTATTGGCAAGCTTCATAACCCCGACCAAAATCTCGCGCAATGCGCCGTTCTTATAGGTGGTCCTCTTGACCATTGCGAATCCATTGTTCTTCCCATCCACCTGAACATCTGTTGTCTCAACGACCTTTTCGCCATTCTCCACTCGTTCGACTGTCTGAGAAACAATTCTGAGATTGCCGCTCAAATCTGTCACATGCGTTGCATAACCATCCTTTGGCGATAAATAAATAATCGTATCGCTTAACGGCATGATCTGTCGGATTTGCTTGTCTTCAGCATTATAGACATTGATGGTTTCTCTCTGATAATAGAAATCTCTGTTCAAATGATATGTGTTGTTTTTAACTTCCGCAGCCGGGATCACGAACGGCTGAATTCCATATATCAATTGAGCCTTAATCGAACCATCCGCCTCAGGAGCAAGAAGAAGGTCTTCGCCGATCGGATCACCTGTTAAGGTGAGTTTTCCACTGGCGTCGATAGTATATTGTCCTAATCGGTAAATGTCAGTACGGCTGTTGCTGCGTACAATCGTGACTTTATCGTTTTCATCCACCTGACCGTCAGCTGCGCTGGCATCCAAATAGATTCGCTCTAAGGTGTCGCCATATCGAACGATCTCTTGAACTTTACTTATAAATTCTGAGCGTCGGTTGACCAATTCATCAACTGGAACATAGGCGCCTACTTTGTCTTCACCGATAACAAAATAATATCTCTTTTGGATCGAGCTAATTTCCACTGCTCCGAATTTGTTCAAGAGGAGTTCCCCTTCAATCTGCGCTGCTCTGTTCGGTAAGATCACGACAACTCTCTTGAGCGGTAGATAACCCGGAACCTTTGCGTCTTTCTCGGCGTTGTAGATCACTTTTGCGGTCGGCTCATATTTCCCGGTCAATGTTTTCTCATAATATGCATAACCCTTACCCTTAACAAAAACCTGTTCTCCCTCTTTATACTTCATCTGCGGCACGGTCGCCTTTGTGACATAAGCTGCCGGTTCAAGCAATTTTTCTCCGGCTATGGTGCCGACGATACGATTGGCCTCATTGCCGGCATCCTGGATAATGAACTGGCCGTTCTCAAAATATGCCCGCCCGTCATCCATCGCCTTATTTCTCTTTTCGATCTCTGTAGGAAGCTTGACGCCGACATATTTTTCTCCTTCAGATTCGAAAGTGGTTACTCTAAACTTTGTCTGCTTCGGAGCCGGGACTGAAAGGATCATCTTGCCTTCTGCATTCGGACGATAAGCAGCATCCAAAGCCTCTTTCTGCGCTTCAAACTGGTCAACTGTCAAGTAACGGCTTCCTTCGGAGGTCAAAACTCCAACCTTGTCTTTCATGAATTCTTCAACTTCCGGAATCATATAACCGGCGTCAATCAAAGCATTTCCGTAACCGACCAGCTCTCCATCAGCTGTTGCCAAGACATGTGTAGCATCAATATTAGGATCTGTATTTTCAATGTAGATTAGTTTGCCGTCCAAGATCCACTGAAGTGCTTCTGCTCCGGTTAAATAAGCTGTTGAAGACCGGACGCCCTTTAACGGAACCAAGACCTTGTCCTTCATAAACGCTTCGATTTCCGGAACCAAATACTTTCCTTTCACAATGGCATCACCGTAACCGACTAATTTCCCATCAGCCGTTGCTAAAACATGTGTAGCGTCAATCTTAGGATCTATATTTTTCATATAAATCAACTTGCCATCCAAGATCCACTGAAGTGCTTCTGCACCGGTCAAATATACTGTTAATCCGCTTTCCACAGGAACCAAAATTTTGTTCTCAGTGTATTTATCGATCGCATCATACCCTTCCTTCGTAAGGTCTAAGGATGTGACTTTGCCGTCTTTGGCCAGGAACAGCTGACGTGCCGGTTCGCCGGTCTTCGGATCAACCTGGCTCATCACGCGGCTTGAGATCGTTCCATTATCAACAGTGTTATCTAGCCAAAGAGCGAAATCTTCAGCTGTGATCGTCTGCCCGGCGACCATTCCGAAGCGTGCGTCCTTGGTCGCTTCATAACCGGCGTTGGTGAGCTTGACCGGAATAATGTTGCGGTATGTGCCCAGCGCCTTCTGAGTCTCAACGCTTAACTTGTCAATGTTCTCGGTTAAGATCACCAGGCCTTGCGCGGCAAATTCCTGACTGAATGATTGCGTACGGCCTTGCGCATCGATCCAAGTGCTGCGGATGTAGAATCTTTCTTCTTTCGGATATTTGCCGATGCCGTATTTGGTCAGCTGTTCTGGTGTCAGATCAACAAAGCGCATTGTATACGTCTTATCCGCCTGTGTTAATCCAAATGGTGACGGACCGTACAGCGGCATCGCCTCGGCTGAAATATTCGGATCCGTTAAAATCTTGATGTCAGCGGCAATGGCATGCTGGCCGGGAATCACATCATGTCCATTCACTGCGTTGACAAGCGTTGTATATTTAGCGATGTCTTTGGTGGCTTCCGTCTTATTAACGTTCATCTGGACCGTCTGATGCTGTGCCTCTGCCAACGGAGCGAAGATGATCTTCTCCTGTAATGTCTGAAGTTTGCGGGTATGCAGTTCCGGCATCTTGAAGTTTTCCGGTGTTTCGATCTTAAAGAGCTTGGTCAGGAATCCAGGCATATTCAAAAGGTCTACTTTTAATCCGCTGCTGACCTGGCCCTGACCAGTAAGACCGGCATCCCAACGCAAACCGCTGTGATCATATCCTAAACGTCCGTAAAGATCGCCGGTCTTCTGCTGGCCGAATTCAGCGACTAAGGAATCCGTTAACTTGATGCCGGCATTGTAATACAGTGCCTCGCCGAACATGCCAACAGAGGTATAGAATTGCTGATACTGCAGCATGAGACGAGTGCGATCGCCGGCTTCACGGTTGGCGTTAAACCCATAATCCGCTGAAATCAGAAGTTTGTCGTCCTTCATGAGAAGATCGCCGAATTTCCAATCAGCCCCGATTGTGCCAAAATAGGATGTCACATCTTCGGCAATGCCCATGGCGCCCTGTTCAAATTCACGGCTTCCGGAGAAGCGGAGCGACAAATTTTTATTCAAGGCATGCGTAAAGGTCATCTTCTGATAATCAAACCAGTCGGTGTTATTGATCTTAACGGTATCCTTGAAAATTTGCTTTCCGGTGAATGTGTCGATCGCCGTAAGCTCTGCATCTGTTGTGCGGCCGGAACCGCTAACACCCATTTCAAGCTTGACCTGGGTGCGATCGTTGAACTGATAATATGCGCCGGCCGTCACGCCTCCGGTCATTCCATTGTCGCCGTTGACATTGGCCTTCAGGATGCCGCTGGCTGTCAGTGTCAATTTTCCATCTCTGATAGCAACATCGCTGAAAACCAATCCAGCGTGTTCGGTCATGCCTTTACCCTTTTTATCCGGGTCAGCGCTCTGCAGATAACGATAGCTCTTTGACGGGCCAACTCCAATATTGAACAAGCTGTTTTGAGTTTCCGGCGTCAGGTTGATGATTCCGACAGCATAAGAATTCTGAGCAGCGCCGGGAGCAGCTGACTGAACCTGGCCGACATGGATCATGTTGCCGCTGGCCACATCTCTTAAATTGAACTGACGGTATGTGGCGAAATCGCCTGTCTGCGCCACTTTCACTGCACCCACGTCTCCGGATTCGTTGGTGCCGGAGGTGCGCATGGCGTCTTTTCCAGCTGACTCACCGTAAACAAAATATCGACCGGCCACATACACATCTTTTTGCGGCGCGTGTTTCGCGGAAAGATTAGCCAGGAACAGATCAATGTTCTTGATCTTTTCAAGCTTCACGGTTTCGGCCAGGTTGCTGGCCCGAACCTTGGCAACCAATTGAGCGCGTATAGCAAGCAACTGATCGTTGAATTGCGTCCAAGCCTTGCTGTAATCCTCTAAGTTGCTGCCAACCTGTTTGACCAGCACCTCCACGGCCTGAGCGTATTGGCTGAGCTCTGCCTTCTCATTCAGCTCCATGACCAAGGCGTCATTTAAGCTGCTTAAGGCCTCATTCATTTCGCGCAACGAATTACCGGCGCCGCTGAATTTCTCAACCGTTGATAATGAATTTAAAGCAAATGTACGCTCATTATCAATGATCTTGTTGATGCGATTGGCGATCTCCGGCGTCCTGTAGTAATTGCCGCTTTCGATCAAGGCTGCCATATCATTCTGGAGGTCGGCGCGGGTCTGATAGAGGAGCTGCAATTTTCTCTGATAAGCAAGCTGGCGTTCCAAAACCTGTAACGGCGTCTCCGTTGAGGTGCCGTTCTGAAGAGCGGTATCTCTGCTTAATTGAGTAAGCAGCCCGAATTCCGGATCGTTATATAATGCGTATTCGGAAATCACGGTTGTATTATCCAGCCAGGCGCCTCTGCTGTATTGATAATCCGGATCTCTCAATGTTCTCTGGAAGTCGCGGGCCAGATTGACGACGTCTTGACTGTAAATGCCGTCCGGACCTGACGTGTGCAAAATACCATCCGTAAAGTATTGGTAATCTCTAGCGATATTGTCTATGCGTCCATTTGAAGTCTGGTTGCCGAACTCATCGCGCTCGCCTCTTAACCAGGTAAACGTCTCAGGAATTGTTTTGACATCTTTCGGAAGGTCATCTGTGCGGTTGTACGGAATCAATCTCAGTTTCTTGAAATTAGGAATGGTGCCGGCCTCTTGTGCGTCAACCAGCATGGTGCGCTGTTCGTTGAAAATGCTAATTTGCGTATTAACCATATCGATCTGATCCTGAACCAAGCGGCCTGCGCTCTGCCATCCAGCTGCTTGATAGCCGTTCTGACCTAACGCGACATAAACATTCTGGTGCCGCTCGAGGATCCTTAATGCCTGCCGTGTTAGCGCGATCTCCCGATTTACCATATCAATCATCGACTGGGTATAGGTCACATACGCACGATACGATTCGCCTCCATAATTTCTGTCTGTCAGCATCGCTTGGGCTCTTTGATTTTCTCTCGTCCAGTAACCCAAGGAGTTGTTTTGCAGTTCCCGCAGCTGCGCGCGGTTTCTTTCGATCCCCGGAACAACTTCTGTTGCGTAATCAAACAGCAGATCCACTTCTTCATCCGGATTCTCCCAAGCGCGTGTATCACGGATCGTTTCCAACTGTGTTCTGCGCGTACTTAATCCGACATGCTCGACACCATTTGCGTCCGTATAACCGTTTAATTGATTGTCAATGTATTGAATGCGCTCTCCGATCGGCTTTTCTTCTGTGTCTAATGCATAGGCGTCAGCAGCGGAGATAAAATTCGGATCCTGCAGATTGATATTGCGATCGATGGCCTGGCCTAATTGAGCGATCTCTTTGTTATGCCACTCCGGCTTACCTAAGATCGAAGCGGTCGCGCGTCCGAAGTAGGCGGCGATCTCACGTTTGATCACATTACCGAACCCGTACTTTTTGGCTTCCGCTTTGAGATACGCCATAAACTTGCTGCCGTCATCATCGGTCTCGTTGTTGACCGCGGCTCTGTCGCGGGCAACCAGGATCAGAACGCGCTCTAAGGAGTTCATCGAGACCATCTTCTCGTCCTGGTCTGCCAGAGAGCGCATGACCTGGTTGAAAGCTTTGGCATGAGCATTGAACGCTGCTTTGCCTGCGTTCTCCTGCATCTTCTTTAAGATCTCATACGCTTTATTGGCAGCCTCTGATTTTGCTGTGCGGTGCTTTGAAATGCCGTCGAATTTCTTAACATTGGCCAGCAATTCCGCTGTCTCTTTTGAATTCAATCCTTCGATTTTTAAAGATTGGACCCATTTATTTAAGTCTTCAACGGAGATCTTATATTCCGTGCCGGCCTTCATCAACGTGTCGCCGAATTGCTCAACGCGTTCGGGCTTCGGATCCTGCTGGAGACGGACCGAAACTTCCCGTATCGGCGGAAGATTGTCTTTCTTGATCGCTTCATTGGTGTCGCCTAATTCCACCGCGTAGACCTGTTTATCATCCATCGTCACATAAATGTTATCGGCATTGGCCCCTAATTCAAAAAGCTTAAATACCCCTTCAACGCCAACGCCGAGCATAGTCTTAAGCTGGCCCTGGTTTCTGATCGGCTCATCACGGACCACTTTGCCCGTGGCATCCACGACCTGAATGCTTAAGCCGTAGACATCTTCGTTCTCAACCTTCGGATGAACATTATAATCTTTGGAGGTATACAGATAATACATTCTGCCTTCGGAGAACATGCGTCCGTAAGGAATTCTCTCTTTAGCCGGGAACGGAACCACGACCGCGATCTCACCTTTCACAAATTTCCCGTCTGCCAGGGCCCAAACCGTATCGGTTGTCTTCTGGCCTTTTTCAGCTTCAAAAACAGTGTTGGTCAGGCCCTTATGTTTAACAACCACCTGCAATCCGGCAAACGGAATTTCAGTATGTTTAGCCTGATCTGAGAAAGTTCCGTCTTTTGCCTTTTCGTAAGTATCTAAGGTCAATTTCTTATGGATGTTCATTGTCGTTTTGCTCTTATTCTCCGTGGTGAGTGCTGTATAAGAGAAGCTGCTTAGATCCTCGGTCAAACGCTTTGTCTCTTTCAATGACCCATCCGCATTAAAGACAACTAACAATCCTGTTTCACCCGGGTTTTGCTTAACATCAAAACCAAGATCGATTCCTCCGGCGAGAGGCGTTCTCAAATATGAAGAGTAAGCCTGCTTAACGTTGCCTTGGTCATCGGTGTAATTCCATGCATAGCGCGGATCGCCGGGAATTTTTTCCGTTTCCCGGTCAAGATAATGTGTTGTTCCGAAACTCGGAACACCGAAGTAATCAAACAGCATCGGTCGGCCTAAGGATCCAAACGTCGGATCATAAACTTTTCCGGTGAGCGGATTCACTGTATATCCGTCAATAGCCTGACCTAAAATGAACTGTTGTCTGAGGTCCGGAAGATTCAACATCGCCGCGCGTGATAGGGCAATGTTCAATGTGCCTGGCTCAACATTGCGTCTCCAGTTCTGCGACTTTTCAAAGAATTCACGAACCGCATAATCGCCTGTAGCTGAATCATATCTGAGGTATGGGAATTCCTTCATGTTTTCTGTGTAAGAAAGCTCTCTGCCGTCCAAGCTCACCCGGCCGTAAATCAATTCTTCCGGACTTCCCGACAGACGGCTGAAGGCCGAAATTCTGCTTTGGTCAAGATTTTCAAACGCGCTCTTGCTCCATTCACGCTGCATCCAGCCTTCATGCCAGATAGCTTCATACGGTTTGTGCAGCGGATTATCTTTCCAGAAATCAGACGTGAAAATATCAAACGTTAATAATCCCTTGAAGAGTTTGTTCGGGTACTCCAAGATGCGTGCCGCCGGTAAATCTGTATGATGATATGGATTGCTGACCCATTCACCGTTGATAGCGCGGGCGTTCGGCACAACTTCTGATGTATCCAAAGCCAGCTTCCACGGCTTGTTAAAGATCCATCCCTGATCAAAGAGTTCTGTGCCACCGAACTGCGGTAAACGATTTCTTTGATCGAAATATGTGTCACGAAGCGACAATGTTATGTCTGCGGCTGTTACACCCCATAAAGCTGTTGAGGTCACTCCCTTGCTCAAAACATCTTCAAACCCAAATGCCTGGCCGGCTATCTGACCCCACTGACCTAAAGCGTTGTTGCTGATTCCGAAGGAAGAATCAAACGAAAGTGTTCTATCTCCCAAGCTAATCGACGGGCCGCCGACTGCGGTTGAGTAAATGGAATTAAACCCAACCCCGACCCACAGATTACCTTTGTTGACTGGTGCGCCGTATAAAGCATCAGACATCGTACGGCTGGCGGTTGCGCCTCCGAACGGATTAGCGGAATCCCAATCTCGTTTACCGAATAAATAGAACCCAACCGCATTCTGTTCTCTGCGTCTGATCTGTTCAGGATCGTTGGCTTGCTTAACAGCGATTTTTTGTTTCTCAATTTCAGCCTGACCCTTTTCAATGTTCGCGTTATTCTCTTCAATGGCACGTTCTGCTTTAGCTTGGCGTTCGGCAGCGGTTTCAGTTTTGCCTGTATAGAAATCAACTTCCGCCTGATCGAGGTTGAAATTCTTCACAAAGGCCAGGCGGATCTTTTCGATTGTAGAGTCTGTATCATTTTCTTTCAAAAGATTTACATGCTTATGTTCAGGTTTAGCATCCTCCACAACTTGAGCGCGGAAATGATATTCTGTTTTAACGGCTGTCTTGAACTGCCCGGCCAGACCTAAAATATCTCCGGTCTTGAGTTCCTGTCCGGCCTTGACGGAAACTTCACCTAAGTCCGAGAAAATTGTTTCAATATTGTTCTCGGCCTTGATCATAATTCTCCAGCCGTTAGCTGTCAGCACCGGTTCTTCCGCAACGGTTCCTGCAACCGGTGTACGGACCGGAGATGCAAACGGAACCTGAACTGTGACTGTCCAGTCGCTCATATCAACGCTTGTGCCATAATAGCCGGCTTCACGGTATGTTTGACCAGTCGCCCCTGTCTGCAGGAACCGCTTGAAATTGATCGTTCCGTCTTTTTCTTTGAAATATTCAAGAGGCTGTTTGCCGCGGATGATGATTCTCGTGACGCCAAACTGCTCCATCAACGGCACGAAGGCGTTAGGCAATTGATTCTCGTTGAGCTCATAATGGCTGCGGTCAAGGATCAATGTCCGTGTGCCGTCCGCTGCCGTCTCAACTTTTAAATCTGCTGTGAGCTGCGTCGCAAAGCTCATATTCTTGCGGCTCTTTCCATCCTGATCCCGCTGTTCAACTTTTTCCAGGACAACGGTTTTCGCATCAGCCGAAACAGCAACTTGCAACCCAGCATGAATGCCGATGAGTTCAAGGCCGTTGGTGTATGGCGTAAAGACCGGAATCTCCGGCGTGGGTTTAGACAGCCCATAGATAACTTCCAAACCGTCTGCGGCGCGGAACTTTTTAAGAGACTGGCGATACTTGGCCATGACCTGCTCAACAAATTTTTGCGCCTCAGCCGGAACTTTTCCTTCCTTAACAACCGCATCCATTCCAACGCGGTAAGCCGCTAAGGCCAATTTCTGGACCTCTTCCTGCGATCTACCGTTCATCAGATTGTTTTTCTTAAGGAGTTCAAACTGATCATTTAATTTTGCCATCGCAACTTTGGTGGCCATCTTCGGATCTAAAACGTGAGTATACGACAACCGTTCTTCCAGGGCGCCCTCATTCACCATCTTTTCAACTGTTTCAAACCAGTCTTTCTCGTTCATTTTAAACAAGCCGCTGCCGTTATCCGCTGCCATGCTGACTTTACGAACATTTAAACTGCTTTGCTCATCCGCCAAAGCCACAATGACTAAAGCAACCTCATCTGGATGTGTGAAATTCTTCCAGATCTCAGCCGTGCCTATCGGAGACCCCCGCAATAAGGCCTTTGTTAATCTCTCTTCATCAATTTTGACAATCTCCTCTTCTTTTATTGTGCCCTGAGCATTCGCTTTCTTGGCCGCATCTGCAGGAGCTGCTGCTGTTTTGACCGGCTCGGAAGCTGTCTTTGCTGCATCTGCAGGAGCTGCTGCTGTTTTAGCCGGCTCGGAAGCTGTCTTTGCTGCATCCGCAGGAGCTGCTGCTGTTTTTGACTCGAGCCCCATAAATCTGTCAAAGGCTTTCTCAACGGAATCAAGCCCGATTCGCTGATTTTCAGTACGCTCGCTATTAGCCCAATCTTCCGCGCCCTTCACCATCGAATCGCCTAAATTCAAAAGGCTTCCGCTGCGGTCGTCATTGCGTCCTTCAAAAGTGGTGACGATCGTTTCGGTCGGTCCGCCAATCATTTCGGATAGGTCAACCGCCCACTTGATTTCCCAGTTGATGGCAAGCAGGCCGACCAAGCCGGAGTAGAAGGTCATCTTTAATGACCCGAGTTGTTGCGCCACCGCCAACAGCCGTTTATTTTTAGCATTAATTTTCAGCCCTTTAGCGATCAGACCAAACGGCACGATCAAATTGATAAAGAACAACCCAATGGCCGCCGGATACAGGAGAAGCAAGCGGATCGCACGGTTACCCAGACTGGCTCTGCCATATACTGCTTCCAAATCCTTGAGAAGAGATCCCGCAGTCTCGGCGTACAGATAGCCGGACTTATAAGCCGCAATAATACGTTCATCCTCTTTCCAGTGGTCCAAATCAATATGGTTATCGGCAGCTGCGGCTAAAATACGCTCCAACGACATGGTCGGAACGCCTCGTTTGTCACGCAACTCGCTGTTGGCTTCGAAGTAATCAACGAACACCCGGTTAACAATTTTTCGTGCCTGACGCGGCAACTGCATGGCCATATTCAAGAGTAAGGAATGGCCAATGAGGACCAGCACGACCACAAATAACGGCGCGCTGACCGCGCCAAATAAGAACTTCACGCCAACGACAACCACCGTGCCTGACAAAATACGCAACCACAAACGGCCTCGTGCAAAGGAGATAATATTGTAAATAAACGGATGCTGGAATTTATAATCATTCAAATCTTCGTTCTGTTTATGCCAGAATCCTTTATTCTCAATCTGGAGTAATGCCGACTCAACCAGGACCGGGATAGGAGTAACTTTGCTTTCCTGCATATCGCGCATAAACTTAATCAGATTCTCAATGCGAACCACGAAAAGATATAACGCCTTGCCGAAGAAATACATCACGGCTACGACTGCTGCTACCAGATACACCGGTCCGGCGACCAGGACCTTAAGCAACATATTTCGCGGTAACAACGGATGGATCTGGCTGATGACTTTGTAGACATCGTTGAATGCTTCTAAAATTTCGCGGGCCGTACCGATCTGCTGAATTTTGCTGAAGAAATCATTCAATTTCGCATGAACGCCCTTCTCCTGATTTGCATAGATATCGCTTTGCGAGGCTTTATAATGGCTGGTGCGCAATCTCTTGGCCAGACGCTGAATTTGTTTGCGGTCATTGCTGTCGAGTACCGTTCGAATTTTGATGGCCAATCTATCGGTTTCTCCCAGCTGACTAATCAAAGATTCCAGGAATTGAACGGCCTCGGGTAATTTCGGCATGCCGCCAAACAAGTTTGCCTTGAGGTAAACCGCTAGGGTTACAAAAGTAAACCCAAAGAGCACCACGATCACACCCGTCACCAGGCCTGCCGCATGCAGAACAGCCAAGGCGCTAGCTAATCCGATCAAGGCAAAGAAGGCAGCCGCGGCCTTGAACTGAGTTTGATGCTTTCCGCTCTTCAAGCTCATGGCCATGAAGACCGCGGCCAAGATACCGTTAACGGCCGCAAACCAATATGAACCGATAACTCCGATGATCATTGCGCCTAATGCCGGGGCAACAAGCAGTACCAGCTTAGGCGCGAGCACAATACTTAATAAAGCGCCTACCGCAATAGTCCCTAAAGCCTTTTTCACTTGAGGTGTGTTGAGATACGCCCTAAACGAAGTATTATTCTTTTTCGCAAGCTGATACAGCAGGAAGAACCCAGTGCCAATGCCAATTATAATAATGACATCAAAAATAATAAGCGTGCTCAAAGAAACGGCTACGACTGCGGCTGTTCCAGCCCCAGCTGCTACAACAGGTCCAGCCACGGCCGTGGCTGGAGCAAAGACAAATAACGCCGCCACGGCCAGCAGCTTTCCTTTAATTAACGAGCGATTGATACCTGTCTGAACTGTAGCGCGGGATGCTGACGTCTGTGTAGGCTTCATTGAGGATGTTTCTGAGCTGTCTGCCGGTTCCTGATTCGAGCTCTTCCCAGGTTCCTCTGAGCCCGTTGCGAGTGTAGACGCGTTGGTGTTCATGGAAGACAAGATAAAGCTTTGTCTTGCCACTGGTACGTTCGCGGCCTGAACAGAAGGTACAGCGCGATTTTGGGACTTCAAGGAAATACTTGAATTCAACATCTGGTTGTGTGTTAACGAGAACCATAGCGACCCTCCTTTGATTAATGAAGAAGCCTGATCATAGGCAGTCTGGACAGCAGAAAGACCGCCCTCGATCAGGCTCTTCATAAAGTTAATATATGCTGTTGGATTAACGAAGTTCGGCGCACGAATAGATTGAGCGCCTTTGAGTATTGTGAGGATAAACGTACTCAAGGCACCTGTCATCCTGGTCAGGATGATGCGTGCTTTAACATTGGATCCGGCCGCACGGTCAGAAACCCAGAACTGACTTCTCTTTACACTTCCTCCGAAGTCTGTTCCAGCTGTCGTTGCAACCGGACTACTTGTGGTAGAAACGGCTCGAGCCTGAGTCGCTCTTCCTTCTTTGCGCAACCCAAGATTATCAGAATCAGCTCTTGCGAGCTGTGAGCTTCCTACTTCACTATATACAGCGCCTACACCTTCTACACCTTGCAAGCGATTGACGTCTACATTGTGATCACCAGTAACAGCAGAAGCCGCTTGATCTTTTGCCAGTGTTACAGCATTCGATTCGGCGGTTACATTTCGCAGTTTTCGCACCTCATAAACTGCATTTTGGGCCAATTCTCCTTCTTGGCCCGCACTTACTGAACTGATGACAGAGCGATTTCCTTCTACAACTTCTCTTCGTACACTATTCTCATCAATGCTAGAAGCCGCTTGATCTCTTGCCAGTGTTGCAGCATTCGATTCGGCGGTTATACTCTGAAGGCTTCGCACTCTATAACCTTCATTTTGAGCCACTTCTCCTTCTTGGCTCGCACTTACTAAACTGATGACAGAACGATTTCCTTCTACAACATGACTTCCACTAATTTGATCCACACTTCGCGAACCATCTGCATCAGCATCCGCATCAGATCCAGCGGATTCACCCTCAGCAGAACTGCCTGACTCACGACTATGGCTTACTACAGAGCGAATACGTCTACTTCTTACAGCTGTTCCAATAATGTTTCTAATACTTCTGCTTCGCACCAAACGGCTGACAGCGCGGCCAAAGACCTTGCTGTTATGACGTTCGGCATTTCGATTCCCGGATCTACGACTGACACTGCGTGAGCTACCAGTACGTACTCCAAGAACTCTAGGTATCACAACTGGACTAGAATGCTCTGCTCTGTTACCAGAACCCACACTCCTAGAACCCTGTTTGACACCTGTTACAACATTGCTGCCCATCTTAGCTGCACTAACCAGGATCTTGGTACCTAAGCCGCTTACTACATTCAAGATGCCTTCTCCGGCCTCAAGCAGAGCCCGAGACTGAATAGCAACAACCAGAATGCCGCGACCTGCGATATCATGACCCCTCAAAGAACGATTCCCTCTAATACTACTGCTGCTTCTGTTGCTTACAACTATTCCAGTACGTTGCACATTTTCTACGCTCGCGCGTACAGACTGTGCTTCTGTTTCTCCCTTATCTGTCGTTACGCCACCTAAGATAGCCGAGTTCAATCCGTCAGTCACACTTTGTGCTTCTGCTTCTACAGCTACCACTACTTCTACGTCTACAACGTATCCTTCTACTGCTCGCGTGCGGTTCGCGCCGAGGCGCACAGTCCACACACCTGCTTCTCCCTCGTCAAGCGCCACTTCACTTAAGCTAGTGTTGCTCAACAAGTTAGCCACATTGTCAAATACCACTACTTCTACAACAGTCCCAACTGTAAGTCTGATCCACTCTACTACTCCGTCTGCCTGAACCACTGTGGAGTGGTCGGCAGATGCCCTTGCCGTTGGACTAAGTCCGGTACCAGTCCAATTCTTGCGACTGGCCATTCGAATATCTGTTATCTCAAAATCTCCTTGAGTTTGACTCAAATTATTGGGTGCAATACGCACTTCGTCCTTAGAAGAAGGCAAAATATTGCGCGCTAAGACCACAAATGCTGTTGAATTGGCCCTTGATCCTGTACCCGAAGGACCAGAACCCGGAGTTCCGCCATCTGCCGGTATAAGAGGAAGCGGCAACTGGCTTCCGGTAGCAGGAATGACAGGCGTTTGTTTAGAGTCTCTTTCACTATCCCGTCCAAACGGAACCGGCCTTGACGTGTCTGCTTTCCCTAATATATAGATCGGCAACATGCCCGGATTAAGCTGAATCGGCAACGGCTGACTTGATGTGTCAGGCAGAATTGTTGGATTTATATCCGGCTGCGGAAGATTAGGCAACTCTACTTCAATTCCGCGTTCTCCTTCTTCCTGAGCCCTTGTATCAGCAGACAAAACAGCTGGATTGGTGGCGCCCTTCGCATCATCTTCTAAAGCCTTCTTAATAATCGTCTCTGCTACATCTCTACGACGCAGGATCTCAGAATGTCCAACATCTGTTTCAGCCGGTAACAGTGTTCCGCCCTCAACAATAATCTCCTGATACCGTTGACCTAAAATACTTTCCTGACGTTTCGGAGCATGAGAATCGTTCGTTAAAGCGATCACTTCCACTTCTTGATCAAACAGATCCTTAAATTCTTGATATCGTTTATATAATTCTGCCGTAGTCTTGCCCTTTGGATCGTTATATCGCGCCTGTCTGCGCGTCGCTTCCATAAAGTCGAACGCTCCACCAAGCGAACCCAGCCATAATTGGCCTTGAACAACCCAGTTGCCGCCAATTCCTACACGGGCAGATCCGAAGAACGCCGGAGACAACATAAACACCTTAGCGGTCTTCTTTAATTGGGCTTTAAATTCAGGGCTTGCATCGAGCATTGTTCTCATAAAGGCCGTACTACCGAATGAATGCGTAACAATAATCTTCTTCGAACGACTTCCTTTAAACATTCTCTCATAATCTGCCCGGAAGATCTCTCCAGTACGTTCCAATCGATCCGCGGAGCTATACGAAAAGACAACAATGTTGAATTGTTCTCTAAAGTATGGTGCAAATCTCTCGAACGCATCCGGTTTCGAGAATCCACCATGAATCAAGATTAGCGTTGGCCTTGCATCATCGTAATCACCAATAATATGTAGGCCTGGCTTAAATTCACGTTTAAGCGAATATTTTTGTTCAATTTTGTCAAACTCCTGCATCGCGCGCTGGAGTTCGTCTCTTAAACGGGCATCTGCGGCCATTTCTACTTTCACTGAATCAGAAATGGCCTCTGCGGCGCCAACATTAAACCCGGAGATACCCTGAACGAGCATGCCGACCGTTAACAATGACTGGACACTACGGGCCAATGCTGAGCTGCCCAAAACGGTCGCGCTGGTTCCCCCCTGCTGAGCCAACTCCGCTTCTTTAACACGGACTTGCGCTAAAACCGGAGCCCAAATATCTACAGTCTCCTGAGACAGAACAGCTCCGTTTGTATCTCCTCTTGCTATCGCGGCTTCACTTTCTTCAACAAGTCGACGGAACTCTACCCAATTGGCATCCCCAGATAAAAACAACCCGACATATTCAGCAATCGCGGCCTGATCTCCGGCTTTAATCTTCCCTTCCATAAATGGTCGCCATGCCTCTGCATCCATCGGATTCTTTGTGCTGGTGGCGATCCCGACAACAACTGAACCAACTTTAGACGGACGCTGTATTGTCTTTCCTGCTGCATTTGTGGATGGAACAGCTGTCCTTGTCGCTGCCCGTTTAACGCCTTGCTCTCTTCTATCCTGAGCACGCTCAACAGCCCGGTCTGATCTGTCAGAAGCCGTTAATCTAACCTTCAGCCAATTCACTTGATCTGCTGCTCTCTTGATCAAATCCAGGACATTCTGACCGCGCGTTGGGATAGCCTCAATAGACGGCCGCTTTTGATCACTTAACACAGCTGAATTAACGCCGCTCGAAGAATCGCCGCTACCCGCATTGGCCTGCTGCAGCTGTACGCGTTTTTCTAAATGCGCACCGATGCGACCCTGCGGATCCATCACTCTCCAGGATGACTTCTGGCGGTAAAGATCTAAATATATTTCGGCTGCTTCTCGTTGCGGTGTCTGCGCAGAAACCTCAATCGGATCAACATCAACCGTCACATATTCGCCATTGGCCGCTGTCATAAGAGAAGACGGTTTAAATTCAAAAATATATCCTGCATCGATGCCTTTATCTACAAAACGGATCACCTTATCCGCTTCCTCATCTGTCAGCTGGCGGTTTTCATCTAAAACCGAGATCATGAGATTATCCCCAGAGACTTTAGCCAAACGGGCATATTGATGCCATGTGCCTTGCCGTCCGGAAACCCGTCCGATCTCAGTAATAGCGGGGACAATGCCTGCTTCCTGTGCCCGCTCTAATGTTTTGATCTGAGCTTCAGAATATTCGCGATTGGCAACATGCGCTACCCGGACAATCTCATTTGGAGCGACCTCGAAAATGTCATTCTGGTCACCGCCATTAACAGGCAATATGGCTTTGCCTGAATCAAACCTCAATATGCCGGAATCCAGTGTCCCGCTGAGCGTCTCATCTTCTAATGCCGCGCCCGGAGTATAACTGAATTGAGGCGTCTGATCCCTCGTTATAGCGGCATTGGTGCCTATTTCTGGATTGCTTGAACGTTCCGCTTGATCAGCGCCTGTGTTTAATGATGCCGCATTCGTGGAGATTGCCGCCGGCATATCATTCTGAGAAGACTTCAAAGCCGCAGAATTAGCTTGCGTCGCCGCCTTGAGATCTGATGCAATATTCGTGATTCGGCCGGTCCCTGTCGTTGGCCTTTCCGCGTCTAAATTCGCAACGGCCTGTTTCCAACTGGGAATTTGCCCTGACCCAACCATAGCCGCTGCTTCCTTCTTTGATATGAGCGGAGCTTGATTCATCGTTAAATTTTGACGGCGTGCCATAATATCCGCCGCGGTTCTTTCACTCCGGACCGTGGACGGTTTGATGCGTGTCAGCCAATCGGACGCGCCGCTTACGGCCCGTGCAACAAACCCTTGATCTTTATCAGCTTCCTTACCAATATCCTGAATCAAATTCATGTCCGTTCTTGCATAACCAGCGCCGATCACAAGGACATTGAACCCGTCAGAAGTGTGGATGATTTCAGTCCGCATGCTGCTGGCGCTGGAATCATCAATCTGAACATAATCGAACGCATTTTCCTGCGCTAAAACAAAGATCACATCTTTAAAATTCTGCTGTTCCTGCGGTTGATATTGGCTAATGCGAGAATCAACAAAAGCCTCGCGTGAAAAGATGGTCCCATTCTCAACATTTAAAACAATACGGACGCGCTTCATCAAACGGGCCTGTGCCGGAGGAATGCTTGCCGCATGCATTTTGGATGATTCGAGCGCGGAAATTTCAACCACAGATCCTGTTGTTAGCTGCGTTCCACCAGCCGCATCATATTCAACTGAAAAGACATCCGGATCAATAATGACATTCCCCTGCTTCACCAAGCGGCGCGTTGCCTCAAGAGAAGGCTTGAATGCTGCAGCGACGTTCAAACGAGGATTAGCGACGACCACTGTCCCGCTCTCAATCTCGTTTGGCTGAACATTGCGGTAACGAACTTCTCCGTTTTGAATCTCGACAGCCTTGAACGGAGATTCGGTATCTGTAGCGTCAAACACCAAAACAGCGGAATTGGTCGTTGCCGCCTGTGCTGCACGCGCCATCATTTCTGCCTGCATTCTCGGATCTGCCGCATCAGATGCAATAACATGCACTTGTTTAAAATCGCCCTCACCGCTATTGGCTTGATGAGCTGCCAAAGAAATTTTTTCTTTCGCTGCAAAAGTTTGAACGCGACCGAATCCTGCGGACACTGATTTCGGATAACGGTAATTGATCCTGGCATTATCTGTTTGTTGTGTTTCTGCCGGCGCAACCACTTGCGGAACCATACGGGAATCTGACGAATCCGTTTTTTCCGCTCTTAATTTAAATGTGGCCTTTGAGCTTGCCGTAACTGCGCTCTGATTATTTTCTGAAACAATCCTCTCAAACGCGCCAATTCCGCTTTGTGTGCCGTCGCTGCTCACAATCTCAAACCGGTCAAATCCCATGGCATTATTAAGACGCCCTATTTTTGTTTCTCCAATAACACCCGAAACATTGATTTCGTTGTCCGCCAACTCCTGATCTGCCTTTTCAACAACAGTCTTCACTTCGCCGGTTGAAGTCATAAACTGAACCTGGCGGCCTGCGCCTTCACCAACAACTGCTAAGCGCGTTCCTAAATCATCAAGCGTGTCTTCATTGGCATTGATCAAATCAGAGCTGACCTGAAGCCTTCCGTTGGGCTCCACATAGACAGTCATGACCGGGCTTTCTGTGTTTCGTCCGGATTCATCTTCCAAACGAATATTCACAAGACCCTTTTGATCCGGACTGGTCATGCTCTGTGTTTGCGCCCGAACAACAAACCTCCTGACAAGCCCCTGAGAATCGGCAAACTCAATCGCTTTTCCTTCGAACTCCTCTGCAACTTTTGCTGCTTGAAGAACCGCGGCATTCGTTTGAATCGTTGAAGCGCCCCCTAAAACACTCTCCCAGGGCGTTCCATCCACAACAACAATGCCGCGATCAACACGATACGCATCAACCGTCTGAAACGGCAGCCGTGACATTTCCGGTGCGCTCAGTGTTGCCGCATTCGTGGCTGGCGCTGCTGCCATTGTTGCCACTTGAACCGATACCGCTGTCTGGTTTGCAACGCTCTGCTGAGCAACTAGGCTTTGTGTTGTGGCCAACAAATCTTTGGTCTGAACCTTAAGATCCCATCCATTATTTTCATTTTCCCTCAAAGGCGAAAAACCATAACGCTGTTCATATACTTTTCGTGCGGCAGGATTATCATTGAAGACACCCAAGCGGATCTCAGGAATGCCTTGGTTTGCGGCACGCTGGGCCACTTCCATCATCAATTGATTGGCATCGCCTTGTCCGCGGACATCTTTATCCACAGCAAACAAGTTAATCCAAACATAATCTTCAATCCCTTTTTCCGCACTGATATCCTGAACCGGCGCAGCCACCATGTAGCCGCGCAGATTCCCTTGCTGATCTCTGGAAACAAAATTAAACCCTTGGTTTTTAACCCTATCCATCCAATCCCAGCCCTCAATATTCTGGGCCATATTTTCAAAGCCAGAGACGCCCTCAGCCGTCAGATTTTCATTAAGCGTTTTGATCTGCGCAAAAACTTTTCCGGCTTCTGCTTCGCCTAAATCTTTCATGGCTTTCACAGTTCTGTTCTGAACCGCCGGAGCGCCGGCAGTCCCAATCGCTTGCGCTGTTGCTTGAACCGGCGTACTGATCTCATGTGTCTGTCCGCTTAACAGAGCGGTGATGCTGGAAGCGTCTGCCACCTCGGTCTTATCGCCTTCGCGCCCTGTCAGGCTCGCCTGCGTCGGAAGAGCTAATGTCGCGATCCGTGTCCGCGTTCCTTCAATATTGGCCGCATCTGTTTCATATTGATTTGCTGCCGCTGCCACTTCATGTTTAACTGTCTCCGCCACCCGTTTCGCGACACTCTGCTGGATCAAATTCACCTGCTCTGTTTTGACCGCAAAATCAAAATTCCGCTCTGCTGTGTCAGCAAACACAACAACACGGCCTGTGTTATCCACAAAACCGCCTTCCACGCGTTCATTTAACGCAAGATCAACAGCAACGGCTTGTTCGGGTTTTAATTGTGTGGCTTTGGCTTCACTGCGGTATGCTTGAACTTGTGCTTGCGGGGCATCTAAGACAACAACATTCTCATCGCGTAACAAAGTTAATTCACTGGCAATCTGACTGACCTGTGTTTCAAATTGTGCTTTCTCTTCTTCGCCCTTGCTGTCCTGTGCCTTGGCCTGCGCGATCCGCAACTGGCTTCGTAAATCCTCACGCGCTGCTTCAACTGCCTGCTGATAAACCTTCGGGGCCTGTGCTAAAACCTTAATCTCTCCGCGATTTTCTGCCTGAACAACAACCGCCTGATTCAGATCTCTGCGTGTCTTCTCTATATTAATGATGCCGGTCTTTGCCAAACTAAACGCGGCCTCCACTTCTTCAGCCTTTAGCTGGATCATGCCATTTGAATCTGCCTTACGTCCCGGGAAGGCTTTCTGCACTGTTGCCGTCGGCTCTACATACAACGTCTTGGTCTCTCCGGTCGCAACAGCCACATCGGCTTTCATAACTTTCAAATCACCAAAGATTTTCTCAACAGCAACCTGCTTGGTCGCATTCGGCTGAATATCGCCGCGCAGGCTTCCGGCTACCTCGGCCTTAACGATCTGCGGCGTTACCTGATCTAAGATCCTGATCGCTCCGTTATCCGCATACTCAACCAGATCTCCCTTGGCTAATTGAATATTTCCGATCGTCACCGCTTCACTCACAACTGTCTGTGTTTGGCCGGCTGCTTCTTTTCTCTCTACCTTGATCGCCTTATACTCTTGTGTCGCCGGCTCCTGCGCCATCAACGCTTCCTGGCCAGGCTGCAAGCTCACTCCGGCGATCTCAACGGCTTTCGTGTTCGGATTTATAACTGAAACGACGGTCCCGTCTGCACGGCGTGTGGCGAGCACCTGATTGGAATCAGGTCTCGCGCTCATCGCCGCATCCAGGATCACCGCTGAATTTACGGTGCGTGTCTCAACCCCGCCATGCCCGGAAGGTTTTTGTGCTGACTGAGACACGCTTGTTGGTTGTTCTTTATTTGATGCAGCTGTGCCCACGGCCTTAGCTGCCCCTAAATCACCGCTCTGGGTGATATTCTCAATTCGTGCGCGCGCCAGCTGGTCTTCCACCTTCATTGCATCCAGATTGACGGCTAACGGCATCCCTGTTGTAACCGTCTGAAGAACTGGTAGCACCGGCAATGTCTGCACTGATGTCGACGTGCCTAAATCTTGCGGTAACGCTGCTTCCGGCAATGTCGCTACAGGCGTAGACACAGCCGCTGTGCCGGTTAATGATGTTGCTGCACCTGTTGTTGCAACTGCTACTACAGGAACTAAAAATTCGCCCTGCTTAACATAATTTTGCGGAATCGCGATCGGGCGGTCTGCCGTTGAATTATACGCGGCCAAAAGTTCCGCATTCACCGGCTGGCTATCTCTAAATGCTCCATTGATCGCGGCTCGCGGTGTCGGCTGGGTTACTGCCGCATCTGATCCGGCCGGAACAATCGCTGCTGTGCCGCTTAACTGAAGCGGCATCTCACCTGCTAAAATCTTTTGTGCTGTTGTGCTTCCTTCATTAGCCTGGCGGCCTAATGTATATTTTGCAAATTCCTCCGGTGTGGAGGAAAAAGAAACAACCGAAGAAAGAGCTGACATTACCGTTCCGGCAGCTTTTGAAATCCCGATAAGAACTCCCCGAGCGCCTTGCGCCGGAGCAGCTTGAGTTGCCGAAACCGCGGAATTTCCACCCAAAAGAATAGCCTTAACAGCAAAAATACGGGCACGGCTCTCATCATAAGGCTGATACTTAGTCGCAGAGGGCGCAGTAAAATCAACCGCACTGCGTTCATCGCGGATCTGGCCCGATGAACGGCTTGAGCCGATGGAAACAAGCTCAAATCCCCCTGACCTACTCGTAACAATACCGCGTCCAGTCTTCTGATTATATTCTAAGACCTCATCTGGCGCTCCCACCCGCCCTACCAGTTGTGTAAATTCGGCACTGGCGCCATTGATCCGGCGGGAATTGGACATGATCTCAGTCGCAACCCGCAGGGCTTGCGTCTCAGGAGACAATCCTTCTTCCTGTCTGATACTGTTAAAATTATTGCTTGAGCTGGCTGCTTGGGCGCTCGTAAAGGCATTCCCCAATGTCGTTGAACTCTCTTCGAGCGCCATAGCTAAAGCGCCCAGCGCAAAACCGGTTTCCGGATTCATACTCAGCTCAACGCCTTGTCTTTGGGCCTTATCCAAAACAGTCAGCACCATATTATATCGTGCGGCCAGCTGCTCCCTTTCATTAATCATCTGTTTCAAGGCCGCCTCGACCGCTACCTTCTTTTCTTCCGGTGTTGCTAACTGCATAACCGAAGCATCGATCGGCAAGGCATGATGTTGTATTTTTATGCGCCCTGTTTCTGCATCTATCTCCCCATCTGTAAACTGCCAGACCACCACCGCGGTCTTCATACCAGGAACCTGGACAATTCCGAAATCTGTGCCAAGAGTGCCCGCTTGCGTTTTTGCCAACAATTCTCGCCATTGATAGGAATGTTTCAACATCAAATTGCGGATCAGCGGTACACTGTTCGCATCCAACAAGCTTCTCACCATACGTTGAGCGCTGCGCCAATCTTTACTGTCTACTGCTTTCCTCAGCAAATCTACTTTCCCGGATATTTCCCTTTCCCAAGCCTCGCCTTCACCGCTTTCTGTCCTGCCTTGCGCGTGGAGCTTTCCGTTCGGGTCATTATAAATATGTGTATACGCGCTTCCTATCTGCCTTCCGAAGCGCTGGGCTCCTATTCCAATACTCCGGCCGCCCATCCGGGCGACAAGACTTGTGATTTTCGAAGAGAAACTAGTCGACAAAGATATCCCTTTAGCAAGAGACGCCGTCGAAGTACCCCTTGCCTGTCCTTGCTTCAAAGCAAATCTCTGGTCCTGATGATCACCCTCATGCTCGAGAACGCCGGCAACCTGCGGATCCTTAAAATCTGTGAGAGCTGTACCCAATGTGCGGGCCCCGGCAAAAATAGTGTTCGACCCTCTTTCGTGCTCAGCGGGCTTGCCGACCAATTCGATCAAAGGATCAAGGAAGACCGCCCCTGTTTGGCCCGCTACCCCCACCCTCACGCCTGACAGTTGCAGTGAAAAAGGCTGTGACTTAACACCAATATCTTTAGCCGGATCTTTTGATTTTGATAATACATGTGTTCGGGCTGGACCGGATGGGGCAAGCGCAACGCTCGCCGGACCTACTCCATATTGCGCTTCCAACAACTGGTCCAATAAGGCTG
Organism: Candidatus Omnitrophota bacterium; assembly: GCA_038222225.1. Lineage (GTDB taxonomy): Bacteria > Omnitrophota > Gorgyraeia > Zapsychrales > JANLHA01 > JAKLFA01. The sequence continues at coordinate 39,408 of JBBRHV010000001.1, read as the reverse complement.
TCAGTTCTTCAGTGTTTTTGTCTACGGCAGCCTGATTAATGGTTTTCTTTTTGCTGATCCGTGTGTGTATGATATTGCCGATAAGCGCGTTTGCTTCAGCCAGCTGATGATGAACTTTATTCTGGCCTAATATTGTGTTCATCTTGGCCGCTGAAACAGAAGGGGCAATTTCTTGGTTCGGATTATAATGTGACTGCTGTAAAAGAATCTTGGTCTGAGCATCGATCTGATATGTTCCGCCCTTTTGTTCAACAATAGCAATTTTTCCGTCATAACGATCGATCAATACAGCATACGCTCCATCCGCATCGGAAAATTCCGGACTAAGAGCTCCTCCTGTTCCCTTATCATAGACAACGCTTCCGTATACTGTGAGCTCTCCGCCTGCTAACCGCTCACGGATTTTCTGGATACGCGCGTTTTGCTCAGGCGTTCTATGCAGTAATTGTGCGCCAGCCATTTCCGGAGTCACAGCCGCCGGTGCAGCAACGGCGCCTGCTGCGGGAGCCGGCATAGATGGCGCCGGTGAAGATCCCTGATCTAAACCAAGGATCGCCTCATACAGCCTCTGTTGTCCGGCCTGATTCAATCGGTCTGCGCGCTGCCCAGGGACCGCTTCCACAAAAAGATTTTCGTCGCCAAAAAACTTCCCGAGGGAGTCTTGATCCAATTGCGCGAATTCTGTCCCGGCAAATCGTCTATCCTGCAAAAATGCTGCCACCTCACCATACGTAACTCCTTGTAAGGCGCCTTGCAATCCGCCACGATCCATCGCAAGCCTAAATGCCTGACGCGCTGCCTGCGAAGAACCCACAAGACTTTGTGCTGCCTGGGCGATATCCAAAGCAGTCAAATTCGTTCTAGCTTCAAGCGCTTCAAAGGACCGTTCATAACTTCTGACGATCTCCGCTTGCTTGTCCGCATCGATAAAGCCCTGTTCCTTCAAATACTTCTCTTTATTAAACTTTTTACTGGATCCTGGAAGAATTGCTGCATTGGATCCTGAAAGAGTTGCTGGATTCGCAGCCGGTGTTCCTGGCACTGCCGCTGCTCCTGGTGCTGCCCCTGGTGCTGCCCCTGGTGCTGCCCCTGCTCCCGACGCTGGTGTTGTCGGAGCTTGTTCATGTTCGTTAAAATACCGTTCCTGTTCCGCGGCACGCTGCTCGATCACGGCATTATTTAAAGCAATTCTGGTAGCAACATCCTGAACGACTTCCCTCTTCAACCCGGCCAAGAGTTCTTGCGAAGTTCTTCCAAGTTGGGCCATACCCACGGCAGCCGTAAGCGCTGTGACACCCGGTAAGGTCAATCCATAAGCGTTGAGAGCTCCGATCTCACGGTAATTCTTCACCACATCATCGATCTCGTCTACCCTGACATCCCCTAATGAGCCTGCCTTCGCGGCCGTCCTTAGGTCTGTTTTTAAATTTTCAAGCCCTTGGCTGCCGGAATATTGGCTGGCGTTCCCGGTTAAAAATTGCAGGATTTCCCGATTGGCGTAACGGAAATTATTCACACCAATCGTGTGCCCGCTTAACACAATTTCCTGAGCGACCTCATTGAATTGTTCTGAAAAACTGCGCGCTGCCGCCGGAGAAACTCCAAACGCTTTTAAGATCGGCCCCACATATCCCACCGGCGTCATCTGCAGGCCGATCTGGGCAAACTGTTCGCCGATCTCCTCAATGCTTCCGCCAATCATGCGCGCCGGATGAAGCGGGAAGTTGTTGACCATCCTGCCGACCGCCGAATTTTTATTCATTTCAAAAAAATCAATCTGGAATGTCTTATCAAACGCATGATTCATCGCCTGGAACCGTCGCCCAAAATCTCCGGCCTGAACATGTTTAAGCATCGGAGTCGCCGCCCGTAACGCCGTCAAGGCGGCAGAAAAACCGATCATCTGCCCTTGAACGCCTTTATATTGATCGCCGGGAAGGCCGCCCATACTTTCAGGAAGAGGAAGCAATGTTTGAGGCGTCGTGGGAATCTTGCCCAATGAAGCAACTTTCAATTCTCCTGTCGCGGCATCATAACCAAACAGTCCGGATGAATATGCCCGACCAGCTATTCCCAATAAGGACGTGGCGCCGTCATATTTAACCGCAGCTCTGTCCATCCACTTGCCATCTTTAGTCAAAACCTGAGTATCATCCCAGAACCCGGCAACCGTGTATTTCAAGAAATTCTTCTCCATTTCAGACCCAGCCAACGGAACAGCCTTATTCGCCATCCAGGAAACGCCTTCCAACACGCCGGATAACGGAGCCATAACAGTCAATAAATTATTCGCTGTTTCCAAAACCATATTTCCGGCCATCCGCCCTGCAACGTGAGCCCCTCCGGCAAAACTCACCTTGGATCCAGATCCTTTTAAAAGCATGTCCCCCATGCCGCCGATTGCAACCGCCCCGCCGATTCCCACAGAAACTGTACCGACAAATTTTAATGCCTTGCCCCAGTCCTGAGCCGCTTTGCTTTGTTCTGTCTTTCCATAACTTTCCAATAAATACCCGCCGCCGTACAAGACTCCTCCAGCGCCGGCCCATGCTGCCGCAGTACCAAATGGATTCTTTTGCCCGAATTCATAAGCTGTTTTTGTTTTTGGACCAGCCTCCACCCAATACTCTTTCAATCCGCCCCTGAGTACGCCTTCAGCTGCGTCAGGCTTGTTTCTCAATGTTTTAAGTTTGGAACTATATTCTCTTGCCCCCTTCACGGTGGCAGCCACCATCAAGCCTTCGAGTATATAGATTGGTAAATCTGTTCCATAGCCTCCAACCTTGCGATCGTATTCGCCGTCTTTGTTTTTCCTCAGCTCCATTCCATCTAGACTATATCTTTCGATCTTCTCTCCATCTTTGGTAACAACCACTTCCTTACGTGCCTCCATCGCGCTCTTGACTTTTTCGGAAATGATGGCCCACACGACAGTATCCCGTTGCTTATCCTTAAGTAATTGCTCAACTCCCGCTTCTCCTAAACCTAACGCTTTCGCCTCTTTCTTAAGTTCATCATTAGACATCTTTGAATATTTCTTACTGTTTATAATTTTTCGATTTTCGTCAAACGTGGCCTCATTTTCAATAATTTCAATGCCACGCTCTTTATCATTCAAAGCCTTTGCCAAGGATAAAAGATCGGTGGGCTTCTCCATTGAATATGCCCGCCCCCTTAAAAGATACGGGGTGCTTTTTTCAACATAATTCGCGGCAAAATGGCTCCAGAAACCTCCTTTAGCCTCATTGCTTTGACGGGCCTCAAACGCGCTCAAGGCCGGGTCGAATACAAGCTTCTTGCTGCCATAAACCACACTCGCAGCTGACAAAATACCCAAAGATGCTTCAGTCCCAAACGCTGCTGCACGGATAAAGCGGTCGGTCACGCCTGCTGTTAAAGTGCCCGGTCCTCCTCTAAACAAACCAGCATTTTTCGCTTCAGCAACCTTTGTGGATTCCAAAAATCTCTCACTCCAGGTATTGGCTCTTGTCCGTTTCAACAAAATGGCTGTTCCGACCCCTTGCACAATCAACCCGGAGTTTGCGATGATATTCGCCCAGACCCCATCAGAAGAGCCTGTCTCTTCTAGTTCTGCTTTCCAGTTGGTCCCATACACATGCATAGCGGTCCCAGCTACAGCTAATCCTCCACCCATTGTCGTCTGCGTAAGCGGCTTCCATCCCTCAACCCGACTGGAGAACCGTCCGGAAATCCCCTTGATCAACGGCGAAGCTGCCTGCCAGAGCAAGCCCATGCCAAACGCCCCCCGGGCAATATTGTCGGATTGATACGCCGTTGCTTGAATGCGTTTGTCAATTTGATCGGCGCCTTCACCAAAAATGCTTGGCGCAAAAATATTAATAGCTGAATTAACCAAGACAAAACTTGGCATGGATGCGTGTGTTTCGCTCAATAACTTTTCTAAATACGATGTTGGTTTTTGCTTTATAAAATTGCTCACCCCGGGTTTCACACCCATGATGCTTCCGGCCATCCAAGCCAAATGAGAGAATTTGAAATCTTCCGGGGTATCCTGCGGAATATTTTTGGGTTTGCGTGTCATGTCAGCGAGTTCTGCGATCGTATCGAGCGGCGACAGCAACGCTGCCGTCTGATAAGCGCCGGTCCCCCATGCAAATACGGAACGGGTATAAGCAGTTGCAAAAGAAAGCCCAGCCGCCCCGACGCTGCCCAAATTCTTTTCGGCAGATGTAAAAATCGCCTCTTGTTCCGCATACGTTTTGCGCGCCAAAAATTCACGGCCTTGATTTTTAAGTCCCACTTGATTTCCGAGTCCTGCCACTCCACCGACAACGGCACGGCCGGGCGCCAAAAGAACACTTCTAAGCACATTCCCCGCAAGAGTATTTTGTGACGGATCCTGATTATATCGAACGTCAGTGCCTGTCTGATAAAAGCTGAATAACAATGCTTCGGGATTGGCTTTCAAAAGCCGTGCCATCGGTTTCCCTGCGCGAACCGCAGCCATCGCCGCCAAAAGACCGATCGTTGGCCTTCCAAAATAAGATGACCCGCTATTGCTCTCTTTTGTTCCATACCCATTCGCGATCTCCAACCCAATGGTTCCAACAGCAGCGGTTGTCCAATAAGGATGCGCTTTTGCGAACCCGCCTATGGGAGTAGTAATATATTTACCCAAGCCTGTTTTTATACTTAACAAACTTGAAGCCGGCATTCTTTTAGTTAAAAGAGCTGCCCCGCCTACAGCAGCTAAAGCCCCGGCAGAATAGAAAAATCCGCTGGAATCATAGCTGTCCTTTCCTGCAAGATTGTTGATGCCATATCCTACCGAAAGGCCAAGCGCGGTTCCGAAAGCAATTCTTCCCGGTGCTGTTGAGAATATGGTATTTTGTACAAATTTATCGATTCCCAGCAGCGCCGATGCCCCATACTTTTTGCCAAAATAAAGTCCTCCTGTCACCAATCCTCCGGTCACAGCAAGGCTCAGCTTGTTGTCTCTTACAAAAGAAGGAAGCCCTTGCTGAGAATTCATGGCATAGTATCCGCCGACTCCAACGACAGATGCGGCCCCGAGCCCGATCGCAGCATTTTTTATAGGCGTTTGATATTTATTAACTGTTTGCGCGAACCGGACAAGGGGTTTCCCGATATACACTCCAGCTTGTTTCATTTCAAATCCCGCGACCTCCGCAGCCCTTAAAGCTTGTGCGCCATAACGGTTGCTGCTTATACTTCCAGCCAAAGCTGATCCAGCATCAGAAATCCCCGTACCAATCCTACCTCCAAATTGGACAACGCCCCTGCCGATGCCTCCGCCTACAGCAGCAATCCCGCGACCGGCTGTTTTAATACTGCCGGCAATGGCCATGCGTCCTGCCAAATACGTTGACGCCTTTTTCCACGGACGGGAATACAAAGCTCCCCAAACACCCGCCTGAGCATAATCACCAAAACTGGCTTCTCCGCCGGAAAAAACCGCCGTTGCGGCAATGTTGACACCGGCTCCGATAACCATCCTCTTCACGGCGCCTTTTGCTATCATTTCTATAACAGATCTTTTCGCTGCGGCCATTAATAACTTCGTGGTCGCTCTGATCCCCGCCTGCCTGATGCTTTCCATCAAACCTGCACCAGCAGCGCCCCCAACACCCGTCGTCACCGTACCAACAACCAGCACGCCTGCCTCTACTGCCATCCACGCATAATTCACCGTGTCAATAACGGCCATTGTTGTGACCATATTGCCCAATGTTCCTAAAGCATGAGCGTGAACATTTAATCCATCATATCCATGATAGGCCAAATCATAGAAGGCGCGTTTGGCAAACTCTTCATCCTCGGCATATTCAATTCTGCGCCCGCTCGATAAAAATTTGAACGTCACGTCATCAGCAGCCAAATCAAACCATTCCGCTCCTTTATATTTCAAACTTCTTTTCTGCCACTCAATGGCTCTTTGAGCTCTGGTAGCCTCCAGCTCTTCCTTGGTGAATGTCTCACCGTCAGAAAAGAGCCGGGCAATAAATCCCGGTTTAGAATTATCCTCTTTAGCTGCTTTAGAAACAGTAATGCTTGTAAGCTTATTATAGTTTTCATCCTCGCTTAAAAGTATTCCGGCATCCTTATTTGTCTGAAATTCATTGATCTTTGAGTCTTCTTCTTTGCGCATGAGACTTTTATAATGCTGGCTCACCGTAAAATCGACCATCTCTTTTTCAAGGCCGGCATTTTCACCAAAAAGAATTTCTCTCATCCGGAGCGCTGCACGCTCTTCCGGTTTCGTATACGCCATAGGATCTGGATTATTCATAAAATTCAACAGCGCCGCATCGCCTCTATAACTAAATAACAGCATCCCCAACCCGCCATCTTTGCGGTTTTCGGTGATATATGCCATTTCATCGGAACCATCCATGCCCCGGAAGTTCAGCGAGAAGCCTTCATTATTCGCGTCCTCAAACCATTTTTTATTAAATTCCGCCGTCGCAAGATTCGCAATAACGATTTTCACGCTTTCCTTCTGATTTCTGCTAAGACCAAACATGCCACCAGCAGGAACCGGTTCGTTTAATAGCTTTGCGATAAACTTCGAATCGAAAACCGCCTTCCCTCCGGTTTCGTTGATAGCTTTTTTCAACTGTTTGTTGTATTCTTTTTGCGAAGCCTGCCAGGCGTAAAGATTAAATGAATTCTTGTTGCCTCCCTCGCGAACCGCAAACGTGTTGCCGTTCGTATTCAAAGGATTAAACACGCTTGCCCGTTTATCAATAAGATCCGTCTTTGGCAAAAGAATTTGCGTACCGGCAAGATCCATTGTTGAACGGGTACGGATCTCCCCTTTCTCGAAATCAATTCCATCGATCACAAAACCAGCGGACCGTTCTCCTGCCTGTACATCATACAGCGCGGTACGATCCATCCCGACCTGTTCCTTGGTTAGCCTCTGCTTAAGATCAACAACATGCACAAATCCTGTCTCTTTAAGGTCAACGCTGGTTGGTACCTTGACATCGCTTCCGACTTTCACGTCATTGGGGTTAAATGTGCCCTTTGTATCTTTCGCGGCCTTATTTTTTTCAGCATTAGCAGCGATCTCTTTGATGGCTTTTTGATATTCAATGACCGGTAATCCCAAGGTCCGAACAACCTCACCACTACCATGCTGGCCGATAAACTGCCCCTGATCTAAATAATATTCCATGCGGACCGCGTTTCCGTTCTCATCCATCACATATCCCCAATTGGTTCCATAGGCTCCGATCGCATGGTAATCATCGCTCTCAAGAAACGCAATTTCCTCCTTCGTTCCTTGAATTCGACCCTTTAACATCGCCAGTTCAAGGCGCTGTTGCATCTGTGGATCAACAGAGCCGCCTATTCCGTTAGCATGACAACTTGCCGTCCTCATGCTGAATTGATACATGCTATTCATATCTAAGCTGATTTTCTTGCCATCAACGATAATGCTGTTGTCTTTTTTCTCCACATTCTCTTTAGGCATTATCGCCTCAAGTTTTGCGACAAGAGAATTCAATTCAAATTTCTTGAATACAAGACTCCCATACTCTGCATCTGTTTTTTTCTCCTTGCCCTGCAGTCTAAATTCCCGCCTTACTGAGCCATTTGCAAACGTCATTGCCTTCATAAGAATAGGAACATAGACATCTTCTTTGCCTTCTTTTTTGGCAAGCGATATCTGATAGACTCTTGCCTTATATGTATCCTTGCTTACGCCAAGCCATTGTCCTCCTTCACCCAAAACCTGTAGCCCTTTTTCTTCAAAACCAAGCCAATTAGGAATATCGTTCTGCGCCAGATCGCCATGAAATGACCGCTGCTTCGCAAGACCAACAAACGCATTATCCGTAAACCGCCCTAAAAAGCCTTTTCCGAAATATTTTCCGCCGTCTTCCGTAAAGACTTGACCAACCAGCACATCGGCAGGTGTACCGGTTGTATCGAAATGTTCCGGCGCCTCTCTTCCTTTAGGTATAACTGCTTCTGAACTAGGCAGCCGCCCGTAAGCATACATGCCCTCACGAACAGACACGCCCGGCTTAACTCCTGTTGATAAAAATATTTCATCCACTGCTGCGTTTAAGAAATTACCAATATCGGTTTGATATTTTCCGCGGCCTTTAACAAATTGAATAATCGCCTTGGACAGGTCAAGCTTGCCTTTTTTATCGTAAAGAACTGTATCCTTAGAAAACAAATGCAAGCTTCCCGGCCGTCTGAAATCCGGGCGAAGCATGCCGGTAAAATAGCCTTCACCGTCAGGGCCCTTGGAGCCAAGAGCAAACACCAAACGCGTGCCGTTTTCAGCCATGGCCGTATATGCTTTATTTCCATCCGGTCCGATATCCATCGGAACGGCAGATACTATCGTGTCTTTATCCGGCGTCGTAAAACGGGTATACGCTTCTTTAACATCAGTCTTGCTATTGCCCATAATGTTATCGCCTTCGACCATGGCGAGAGTTGCCAGATTCATATCTTTCGTTTGGCGTGGGGTATAACCAGTCGGCGTTTCTTTCACCCGTTCCCAGAACGGGCCTTTTCCATACAAAACTGCGCTGCTTAAAAGCCCATCCTTTGACATATATCCGCCGAAAAATTCCCCTTTCAGTGTTGCGCCGTCAGCAAAACGGGTCTGAGTCCAACCGTTCTCACCCTGCGCCAAAGACGCCATCGAGCCTTCTGACACTTTAAAATCCTGCGGAACAAAAAGATAATCCTGCTGATATTTATCTGCGCCTACTAAATCAAACGTACCGAAAGCAGTACCGTCTTTAAGCATGGCGATCAGCCCGTAATTAACATTCCATTCTGTGCCCTGTGATGTCATCATGTCTGAATACTGAACGCCGACCGAAGAAGCGCTGACAGGCGCGCCTTCTTTATAATTGATCACATTCTTCATCTGTCCGATCACGCCGGGCGCGTAAATCGGTGATGTGGTTCGAAGCCCTGCCTCTTGAATAAAGAACATGCCGTTCTTAATGGTTACTGCTCCGCTGTTTAGAACTGAACTGATCCCCGAAAAATCATCGCGCGCAATCATGATCCCAGGCGTTCCTGCCGGCTCGCCTTTGGTAAACACAGATCCTTCCAAGAGCGGATTGAAATTCACATTCAGCTGCTTTTGGTCATAGATTGGATTAGAAATCCGTGCAATTTTATCAATCACACCTGCACTGGTCAAAGCCTGCAGGGTACCGTCAGAAAGTTTCGAGACAAAAAGTTTTGCAAAGGCCTCTTGCGGATTGACACCTGTATATTCAGCTCCTGCCATCACTTCACTGAACGCAGAAGCCGCCTGCTGAATCTCTTCCTTTTGCTTAACTGAAATCCCGCTCGCATCTAAAGCCTTTGAAAGCTCATATTCATTACCGCCGGCAAGCGATGCCATAAAGGCTTCTAAACGATTCTGCTGCGGAGCGCCAAACGCGATCCACAATCCCTGCCCTTTGGTTGCGTCAACGTTTAAGATCGCCTTAGTAGGATCTCCTTCTTTATCCGCAGAAATATTTGCTTTATTGATCGGTCCCTCTGAAATCATCAATCCCGCCAACTTCATAAATTCTATTTCTTTCGCCTGGCGCTGTGTTGTTTGATAGGTCTGCACCGCTTGATCCAAAAATGTTTCATTCAGTCCTTGATTACCGAACACTTTAGCAATTTGCGCCCTCTGCCCGCCGCCAAGCAAGCTCACAACGATCTCTATCGGGCTTAGTGCTTTTCCATCTGCGCCTTTTTCCGTCTGCAGCTTGTCGACTTCTCCTAATAATGAAACCCGATCCGCGAAAGAAATCCCGGCATCGGTCAATTTGTTGTTCAATTCAACTGATGCCCTAAGGTCCCTGCCAAAATCCGCTAAAGCCTGCAAAGCATCTGCCGAAAACACAGTCAAACCTATACGTTTAAACTCTCCTGTTTTTGCGTCTTTCGTTCTTGAATTTTGAAGAACATTTATTTTTTCAGATAACTCATTCAAAACTGCCTGCTTGGGAGAAAACAAATTACTGTTTTTAAGCGCGTCAGAATTTCGAATAATAAATTCAAAAGCATTCTCGGCATCATCTTCGCCTTTCATCGTGTTGCCGATACTGGTGAGAAGGGCAAGGCCCGAAGCCCTTTCCATTTTCTGCTTATCAGTCAACGCCGGATCTGAAAGATCAAAAGCCTTAGCAAATTCTTCGGCAACTTTTGTCAGCTCTATGCCGGGTTGATAACCCATCTGCTTTAAAAACTTCACAGCTGCATTATCCTTATCCAAATTGCTTATCAAGTCTGTCTTTCCCGTAGTCATCGCGGCAACTAAAACCAGCACAGCTAATTTGGCGGAATCCTCCATCTCTCCAAAGCCGCTATTTCCATCTTTCCCTTGCTTAACCAGCTGGATCATTTCATTTAATATGCCCGCATCCTTATACTCCGTGCGTTTTAAAACATTCAGCATTCCCGCCCCTCTGAACGTTCCGCTCAAAACAGCCGAGACCTCATTTAACATTACTTGGGCTTTTGCCATGTCACCGTTCGCGGCCTTCAAAGCAAGATTCTTTAGAGCGTTGATCCCGGTCATGCCGTTACCTAAGACTGCTAAATGAACATCTGTCTCAATCATGCTTTTAAGCCCGTCGGCATCGGCAGTGCTTTTAAATGCCATCCCAGCGCCGTCTTGAGCCAAAGCCACATCCAACATCATAGCTACTAAGTCAGAATTCTTATAAATCATGGTCTTGACAATCGTATCCGGTGTCGCTCTCCCATAAAGCTGCTCCGCCTCTTTGATGATTGCGTCCAGCTCTCCCTTAGAAGCGCCGGATAAAGCCGCAGCAAGGCTGTCCATGCCTGGCAAGAACATGTCCTTCTTCGCGTGAACCGTCCCATTGGCTTGGTAATCCTGCAGAATGCTTCGCAAAATCGCCAAGGCCGCGCGCGTGGCCTGACTCAAGGGCCGCTTATAAATCTGAGTACCTTTCAGATCAATCGGAAGGTCTCCTTCCTTCGTCGATTTGACAAAGGCTTCGGCAACGCGGCCGCTCAGCGGGACAAACGCCCCCCCTTGATTCTGGGAAGCGGCATTAACCTGTTTATATACTTCATATTCAGCATCGGTCATCAACCGCCGATCAAGAAACGTGTGACGGTACTGAACCTCTTTTGATTCCTTCGTTGTTCCGTCAGCCAAAGTCACCTTGGCGAACAACGTACCAGAAGAACCGTTCAGATTTAAATCCTCTCCATGCCAGCGCAGCAAACCGGCCTCCGGCGTCACTTTCGCCTCATCGACCGCTACTTTCCAATTTTCACTTGATAAGGCTCGCGTTAATTCTTGCGAGAAGCCTTGGCTTAATGATTTACGACCGAAGTCATCAAAGAAATCCATACTGGTCTGTTTGAGAGTTGTGGCAACCCATTCATTTTTACCGTCAATGATTCCCTTTATGGCCATTGTCTGCGAAGCTTCATTCTGGCCTCTTGACCCGGCATGGATCTGGATCTCTCCGCCTTTAAAATCCGCAATCCCGCTAAATTTTGTTAAGGAACGGCTTGCCTGAGGCAAAAACGTATTCGGCATTCCTTCCGGAACTCCCAGGGGCTTGGCTAATTCCTGTTTTTCTTCAAAAATATTAACTGAAAATTTCTTCGACTCCGGAACAAAAAGACGCCCGTTCATATTAAAATCTGCGCTGATCTCCGGCTGATATCCTTGCTGCAACGGACTAAACATATACGCCAAACGCTTGGGTCCGGCATCTTCAACCAAAGCCTCTCCCATCAGAACTCCGTTTGCGTCCCTGGCTCTAAGCTCGCCCGGCACATCCCCTTCGCTGAGATTAGCCTCATAAAGAGTGAATTTATTTTCATTTAAGATCATCCGGCCTAAAGGCCCTGAAGCAATGCTGGCATAAACCCCGTTAGGATCAGCTTGAGAAGCACGGATGTTTCCCAGCGCTAACGGTCCTCCCATCGAAAATTCTCCGGTTTCCTGCGTGCCCAGTAGAGCTTCTTGCATTTTTGCCAGCGCCCCTTCTGCCACATACAAAACATCTCCTTCAAAAGACAGCGCCATCTGGCCGTTGGCGATCAGCGCGTCATCGACCACCCGGACTTCAGAAACACTACGCCCAAACAGGTCATCGCCTTTTTTATGAGTTTTAGCAAACCGCGCCTCTGCTCGCGCATCTAAAGCCGGCTGGGCCAGTTCGATAACTTTCTTGCCCTCATCAGAAGAAAGTTCCGTGCTCAAAAGAACTTTACGGGTGGTGCCGTCGGCTTTAACCACCGTTATAATTTCTCCTTTAGCGAAATGCGACAATGCGGTCACATTGATTTCTTTTGGATCGTCGATCACGGCTTGCGTGACAATCAAAATGTTGCCTTTTAAAACCGCGTTGACCCCCTCCATCCCTTCTCCGGTCGGCATATCCGCTGGATCAACCACCATGATGCGGGTCACCAGAGATGCCTGCGCTGCAATCTCTTTTCCCCAAGGGGAATCCTCACGTGAAAGATCTCCTAACATCGTTACTGCGCCGCTGTCATCCAATCCCTTAAGAGGGTTCCCTTCGTTGTCCAGCCGAACCGCTGTTGAATAAGCAACCTTTCTCGTTTTATTGTCCGCCGCCGCAACCTCAATTTGCTTCTGTTGCAAAAATGCCTCGTGTGTCATCATCTTGATATCGGAAAGTTTAGAAACATCTTTGGCAATCTCTTCGCGCACATAAAGGCGCAAGGCTTCCGGATATTCTATGATCTTCCCATGCTTGTCCGTCTCAGAATGAGCAGGAACGGTCACCAGCACAACCGTGTCGGTTTCAGAAGCTCCGCTGCCTTTCATTTCTGCCGCCGTTACAACAAAAATATTGTTTCCGTCAATGGCCTCGATCTTCTCGTTCATATTTGAAAATTGTTTTTTGGCCGCGAGCTTAACGGCCGCTTCATTTTCATTGCTCATTTTACGGGCAGTCACGGTGTTTCGGTTAAACAAGGTCGGAATCGGGACTAAAATTTCCTTCATCACAACACTCATATCGCTCGTGCCGGATCCTTCCGCTTTGGCGTCTTGCTGACCTTTGACAAGCGTAAAGTTGGATAAAGATACAAACGTCCCGTCGCCATCGTTTGAAAAACTAAAATTGATCTTTTCAGCTTTGTATTCTCGCTCAGCCGGATCGTTCTTGACTTTGGCAAACAGCTTGGCGTTTTTTCCCTCAGCAAAACGGTACAGCGGCTGGATCGACGCATCGTCGAAACCGAAGATTTTTCCGCTCGAAGAATATCCGATTTCTCCGCCGACTTCAAACGAAGCCATTTCAAAAACATCCGCGGTCATCCGATGGGCGATTTCGCCGTCCTTAACGCCTTCTTTGGTATAGCCGGATTTCAGCATGTCGTATTTCAGCTCATATTCTTTAGCGACACGGAACTGCCCCGGCTTGCCGCCCTCCTGGTCAAAATAATAAGAATTAATGCCATCATAAACAGCGATCTTATTTTTAATTTCTACATCCGCTAAGCGGCCGATAGACCATCCGAACTTGTCCCCGTGGCTGATGATCGAGCCGCCTCCAACCTGCACGCCGTTCTGATTCGAAACAATATGCGTTTGATACGTCCCCGCATAATTCTCCTTAAAATCACTATTCAGCGTTGTTGGAACTTCAATCGTTTCGTCCTGAGCAGCAGCGTACTTCATCACGCGCCCGGTGGCCGGGTCAAAATTTAAAATAGCTCCGTCGGTGCCGATGGTTTCATACACCAAGGCTCCATTGGCTCCCATTTGAATATCCCCAAGCTCATAGTCCAGAACATGAACCAGGCCGGTTTCTCTTATATTGGTCCACTTCCCTTTAATAACATATTCCGAAAGGCTTTCTGTCTGGCCAAGGTTTCCCCAAGGAGAACTGGCGCTTTCACCCCTTGCCACAGTCGCCAGTCCTAAGGCGACCTTTTCGGGAGTAGGCGTTACCCCATCCTTTTTCTCATAGGTATAATATTTCTTTAAAGACTCCCAGCTTAAATTCGCGATCGGGCGTTCCTGGAAAAACGAGGTTGCCCAAGAGGTGGCATGCGTTCCTTCTTTTGTCGGTAAGAACATTCTGGCAAGGGCAAATCGTTTTTCGCCGGCGGTAAGCGGATTGAGCTTCTGTACCTCTGCCAAATTTGCAGCCAGCTTAGCGCCTTCTTCTTTTATTTTACCTAACGCTGCCTTCGTACCCCCGTCTTTGGACGCAAGAATCTGCACATATTCCGGAAGGCTCTTTTTCATTGAAACGATGTCCACATTCAGAGCAGCCATCTTTTCTTCCAGCGCCACTTTCTTTTTGGAACCGAATTCCGAACTGTTCCATTGCTGCATGAGATCAGCGACTTCCTTTTCTTTGCTGCGAATCTTCTGCACGATATCCTGATGCCCCACCAGAAGATTGCCCTTCATCAAACCTATTTCCCTATCTAAGATCGCGATCTCTTTTTTCAGTTCCTCTTTCTTCGCAGCGTCAAGATCCGGATTCTGCAACTGCTGTGTTAAGCTGGCGACCCTCTCTTCTTGCGCGCTCATGGTCTCCAGGGCATTCTGAACCCCGGCGATCTGACGGGCGGATTTATCCAAAGCCTGAAATGCCACTTGATAGGCCTGTATTTGTGCTTCCCCGACGCCTTCCTTAGCGATCGCTATCCGGCCCTGCAAAATATCTTCGTTGGAAATCCCCAAAGTTTCAATCTCAAAAACTCCCAGTCCGTCTATCGCCGAATTCTTGCCTTCCTTTTTTTGAAGATCCAATGTCTGCGGATTCATCAAAAGCCGGTTGTCTGCATTAAGGCTGAACACAAAGCGGTCCACGCCTTTCTTAGCCTCGCGTTTATCTCCCAAATCCAAAAGCGCCAGGCCGCTTTCCGCAACCTTTTTGTCTTCTCCCCACTTTTCAAATAAGGCAATCCTAACGCCCTCTTCTGCCATGGCTCCCTTCAGAGACTTATACTCAAAACTTTCCTTAGCCAAAATATCCACCATGGCCTTCTGAATGAGCGCCGTCAAACCAGCTTTTTTCTGCTGCGGGCTGAGTTTGCCACTGGCGGCGTCGTACAGACTTTTCAGATCTTCTGGATTGATGCCGTTTAAAACTTTATTAATGCTGTCGGCATCAAAAATGCCCATACTTGCGAACGCTTCTGCCAACTTTTCCCCAAAAACTTTTCCCTTAATTCCGAAAACACTCAGCCTTGGTTTATCCAGCTGTTCCAGCTTCCAGATCTTTTGATCGCCTTCCCCTGCGTAAGCTCGTTTAATCCCTGAGAAGCTCTTCAGCTCCATCAGATGATGTTTTGTTTTGTCTGCTGCGTCGAGCTCATATCCCCAGGTCTCCCGGCCTATACTCACCCGCCCGATCAACCATGTCGCGTTCTTTACCGTCGGGAAAAGATAGTCCTTTTGATAGCTTATCGTATATTTTCTGTCGGTCACAAAGCGGTTGGCGGGATCACCCATTTCCTTAAGAGAAATATTATGCGGATTTTTAACATCTCCCATCCAACTTTCACTGCCTGCACCACGCGAAAAATTAATCTCTTCGGCTTGATCCCATCCGGCCAACCGAATAGATGTATTAATGTTCGTATCTAACCCCGGCTCAACAAACAGCGCTGTTAATCCATTTTTTATACCTAAAACCGTCTTCGGCCCAAGCCCTTCGATTGAGGCAGCATTATCAAATTCCCCGGCAAGCTCTCCGTCCTTAATTGGTTTTAAGCCGTTTTCAATATCCTTTTCTGAAATTCCTAATTTTTCTGCCATTTTAGGGTTGATCTTTAAATTTAAATGACTGAACCCTCGCCCGAAATCCTTCTCTCCTATGTCCCATCCCGTCCACCCAACGCCGACCATGCTATAGCCGGTCATAGCTGAGTACTGATTATTCCCCAAATCTACCATCTCAGAAATCGACAGAACCCAAACCGCCCGATCCACTATCTGCGCTTCCTTTTGGGCTGTTTTGGCGTTCTCTTTGTCTGCTCCCAGATCTACTAATTTTTTGGAGACCTCTTTACTGACCGCGACCTGCCCGGTCTGCACGGCCTTCCAGTCACAATAAGCAAACCCCAGAATATCCCGCGTGATCTCCGGTTTATTAAAACCAGATAATAAAAATCCCAGCGATAATCTGATGTTTTTGGCAATGCCTCCGTCCACATAAAGATCGCTCGCGCTGTTGACAAATCCTCCGGCCAGATTGGTGTTCACCTGATCAATGGCCCAATCATTTTTAGCTTGCGTTGTAATGTTAATCACACCCATAACAAAAAAATAACGGAATTGTGCGTCCGTGAGTTTTGTGCTCTCTTCCTTAACGACCTTCCCGCCGTTCCACACGCCTTCGCCGAACAGGTTCTGACCTTTGATACTGTTCAACAACCCGCCGGATTTTTGCGTGGTTTTTTTCTTTCCGTCTACTTTCTCTTGCTCCCCTTCCAGCTGCTTACGAAGGTCTTTGATCTTAAAATAGGAATCCAAGCCCCAACCGGCGCTTTCCCCGGCCCCTTCGTAAAAACGCACCATTTGATCTATTGCTTGATATCGATATCGTGATACTCCGTCGCCCCCAAACTTAAACGTTTCACCATTACTCCAATCCCAATCTTTCGGCATCGCGCCGTTAGCTCTGAACATGCTGTCGTTGATCCCTAATGCAAGCTTCTCTACGCTCCTCATGAAAATACCGCCAAATGGACTGATCGTATCCGTACCCGGCTTAAGACCTGTCCCACTCGGAGCAGAAAACATGGAACGCGAAAGCGCTCCAGTGGCTTCCGCTGATAAGGCCGTTCCAAGAAAAGCCATCAGCCGAAACCCGAGCGTTTGGAACTTGTCTTTCTGCCCCTGATCATCTTTACCAATAAATTTATCTTCCAGACGATCCATGCCGAACGCCAACGCAACCCCCACCAATGACGTCAAAGTTTTTGTCGTCAGCGTCCCCCAAAACCAGCTTTTTCCTAAACCCAGCTGCAGGTTCCCATTCTTGTCTTTTCCTTCGAGCAAAGAATACTTGGTGTTAGCATCTAAATTCAGGAAATTATCGGCTTTCAACTGGTCAACGCTTTTCTGGGGAATGGTAATTTTCCCGCTTGCCTTATCATACTCGACAAAGGCCGGCATCCCCTTTTTATCGGCTATATAATACTGTGTCGTAACTTTTGTGAAATCGGCGATTTGGACCGGCTGATGGGTCCTTACATTCATAAACTGTGTGGGAGTTCTCATGCTTGAAGAGGAGCTGTCGTCCTTCTTATTATCCGCAGTCCCTTGCGGGACCCACTGACCGGCGTCGTTTCTTTCCAATGGCACTGTCTCGACCACCTCCCCCGGCTTAAGAAAAACCGTCTCCCCTGCAGTATCTGTATAGGTATATCGACCCGGATCTTCCATGGTAAGACGAGCAGGCGTTCCGTCTGACCTGGTCACAAAAAGCTCCTGCGCCTGCACCTCCATCTTTTCAGAGCCAGGGTCTTGAAACATCTGCCCCTTCTGGACCTCCCCGGCAAAAAGCTGCGGCAATGATCCGCTCACCGCCATATCAAAAATCCATCCGCCGAAGGCCTGCCCCACTTGTCCGATGGCCTGCGACGCCAAGGTGTCGGCGGCAAACGTTTCATCATCAATCTCCAAAGCGAGATATCTTAACCCGACCGCCAGCGCATTAGCCGCAACGGTGCGCCCCACGTTTTTACCGAGATCTTTCAGAAATTCTGTAAAAGAATCGGCGACATTTATGCCCATAAACCCATTAACAGAATTTAAACCAATTTGGTCAAGGCCAAAACTCAGCCCCACCAACCCAATGGTGGTTCCGACGGATGACAAGACCCCCACCACGGCTGATTTTAAAATAGGATCGTCAATATCAATGATTTCATACAGCTCCCTGGCAAGATATGCCTTGGGAATCGCAACGACGAGCGCTTGGGCAAAGCTTCTGGCAAAAGTCAAAGGGACATTTGAGATACCCGTGCCTAATCCGGCAAACGCCGCGCCGCCGATGGCTGACCCTGTCTGTGACGCCGCTCCTGTAGCGCCGGATGCCCCAAGGGAACCCGCCGCGCCGCCGGCAAACATGCCCGCCCCCACCGACAAGGCCGTGGAGATAACGATTCCTATGACGAAGCCGACATCTTCATCCCACCAGCCGTTCAAAACAGCAATCTGATTGATGGTGTTGACCAGCTCCGAAATACCGATCAGGGCCACAGAAACAATGACCTGCATTAAGAGTTTGGCAAGCTCGGTGGCCAGGAGAACGCCGTCTCTCGCTACGGCCATGGCGCATCCCAGACCAAAGGTCACAACCGTAATAGCGACCGAAATGGCAACCTGCATACCGGCGCGGGCCCACGCTGCGCCGACATCTCCTAATAATCCAGGCAACTCGTCGGATTGGTCTACCCAGCGGTCGCCCCAAACAAAGGCTTTTTCAACGTCACTGACATCTTGGTAAGAAACAGAAATCGGGATATTCTTTGTTAAAATCAGAACATACCCGCTTAAATTTTCCAAAAATTCCGGCTGAGAGAGCGTTCGCGCGACGCCCGTGTCCTGCATGTGAACGCCCTGTTCATCAAGCGCCGTGACGGTCACAAAATGTTCTTTTCCGAAATTCGCAATAAAAGGAGCGTTCAGTTTCAAGATCTCTTTGGGGTCCAGCTTAATGACCGCATACTCCAGCTGATAAAGCGAAACCACTTTATCGATGGCGTACAAAGACGTCTTGAGCGTCGCATCTCCCGGCTTGACAATGTCAGAAAGCAAGTCAATGGACAGCGTCGATAAAGAGGCCTGTTCCAGAGAGATCGGAGTGTTGTTTAATTTTAAGAATTCATACAGGGCAAAAACACCGCAGTTTAGCGGGTGAATTTCCGGCTGACGAAGCCAGCGGACCGCCTCTTGAATCTTTTCCTGGCTTAAAGACGTTTTGGCTGAAACACGAAGCCCGTCAATATTGCGGAACTCTTTTTCGTCGGGAGATGCAATTTGGATCTCCAAATTGCGATTACCTTCCTGAGCCGCGCGGCTCAAAAGGCTCTGAATATTGGTCGCCAGCATCTCGGAGGCTTCTTGCTGCGGAAGCTGAAGCTCTAACGCCGGACCGGTTGGTGCGGAAATTGGCATCCCGCTCAGCGAAATCGGCTGCGCACTCCATAAAACCGCCGGATTGTAACTCATGGCCCAGCTGATTTGCTCAGGAAGGAACACAAAAACCACAACAGCAGCAACTAAACGAAGCCAACCCTTAAAACGGCTTTTAAATGGCCGCTGAGGATTAGATATATATATATCACTCTGGACATTATCAGACATAGGCATCTCCGCCTGCTCTGAACCTTCAGAAGCAGCCGCACGAAGGGCCTGTGGAGTTATGTCCATTCTGTCATTCATAAAAGTGGGTACTTTTTTATGTCCAGATTGTACGTTAGTTTTTTAGCCGGAAGGATTTCTACAAACAAGAAAACCGCCGGAAAGGCGGTCTATGAAGATTTTTTTGAATTGTCCAAAATACTTAAGTAAAGCGGTTTCTTAAATTTAACTCACTTTCCTCCGGGCTAGGTGTTTAAAGTATACCACCTGTCAATATATGCAACAAATTTTTTCAAAGATTTTTTTTGGAAACAAGTTGTTTGTTTTTAGCGAGTTGCGTTCTTTTTGAAAACTATTTTCTCGAGGACAAATAAATGTTTTCTTATATATAATAAAACCCCCTGGAACACATGAATTTAACACATTCTTTGGACATTAAAAACTTTTTTTATCTCTCTGATTGGACATTTTTCATTTTTTGGACATTAATTATCTTGCTTAAACTTCAGTTTTTTCTCAAGCCCTCTTCTCTAATTACAGGGTCCCCTTTTTACTCAAACAGCAAACCTTTAAATTGCGCCTTCTGCCGAAAGGATTCCTTTTGAAACAAAAGAATCCTTCCGCGCAAAACAAAAGTGCGCTAATCCGCCAGGCCCTTTTTTCTTTTTGGAGGTAAAACAAAGAACTCATCAGACCAAATACTGCCACATCGACTGCACCAGACCGGAGAAGCCCCTCCTTTTGATGATTACCCACCAATACGACTCATGGGATTCTCGGTCATAAATTGAATGAAGATCGGACCCCCGACCAAAATACCGACCACCGGAAAAATAAAAAACAACAACGGAACCAATAGTTTCATCGGCGCCTTCATTGCCATTTGTTCACCCCGACGGTAACGGGCCAGACGCATGTCTTCCGAAAGAATGATCAGCGCCTCGGAAACCGACGTTCCCATTTTATCGGCCTGGATCAAAGTACGCGTAAATGTTGAGAGATCCGGCAAATCATACTTGGAAGACAGCGCTTTTAAGGCGTCCCGTCGGGTTTTTCCAACATTAATTTCCTGAAGCAGAATATTCATCTCACTGACCATGATCGATGGCGGCGATTTTTCAACAACCCACTTCAAAGCCAGCATAAAATCTAACCCGGCGTTCACGCACAATCCCAAAAGGTCAACGGCATCAGGAAGTTCTTTCAAAATAACGCCTTTCACCTTTTTAATCTTTCCGCGCAGCCAATACTCGGGCAGCATATATCCGAAAAACACACATAACAGCAGCCACATGATCAGGTAATCCGGCTCAATCAGAGGATATGTAAAAACCAGCATCGCCACAATTGAAATTTCTTTAAACAGCCAGAATTCCTCCGGCGTTAAATTCACATGGGCCATGGAAAGTTCTTTAAGAATTTTTTCCCGCAGCTTGCCTGACCCAACAAACGGCCGGTTAAACATCGCGATCAAGCGGATGATCGCTAACGGATTTTTTCTTTTTTTCGTCGGGCGCAACTCATAGCCGAAGGCCTGCAATGTCGGGCGGGTCTCCATCTCCAGAGGAAAAAGCCCCAAGACAAAACTGAAGGCGCACAAAAACCATAATAACGCGGCAATAAAAAGCATAGTTCCCCTCTTATAAAATTAAAAATCCTTTAAGGAGCTGATCTGCCAAATCATAAACGCTCCGATAATTTCTAGCAGAAATGACACCACCAAAAGATTGCGCCCAACCGGCGTATCATACATGATCTTAAAATGGTCCGGGTTGATCCCTGAAACCCAGGCGAAAAACACGACCGGCAATGCCGCCATAACAATGCCCTGAATCTTTCCCTGAAGCGTCAAGGTCTCAATCTGCCCCTGGATGCGTTTGCGCTGACGGATCACCTCCACAATCCGCTGAAAAATCGCCGGCAAGTTCCCGCCCGTTTCACGCGCCAAAAGAATCGCCGTGACCATCTGCTGCAGCGACGATGACGGCTGACGATTGTACAAATGCTCAAAGGACTCTTCAAGAGAAACCCCCATTTTGTTTTCCCCTAAAACGGTGGAAAACTCCTGATTGGACGGATCTCCCATTTCGTCAATAACGGCTTCCATGGACTGCATTAAACTTAAGCCCCCGCGGAAAGAGCTCGACATGATCATCAAAACATCGATCAACTGGTCGCCAAATTTTTGTTTGTTGGATGCAATTAAAAACTGTGTGTAGATCGACGGGAAGATGAAACCAAAGACCACTCCGATGACCGCTCCATAAACCTGCATTTTTTCAGGAAAAAAAGCATAAAACAATCCCCCCAAAAAAAGCGGAGCCAGCAGATACATCTGAACAACCTGCTTAATCTGCGCCCGGGGAATCACCCTCTCGAGCTTCGACGACAGCTGATGCGCCCGTTTTTGGTTCAAAGCAATTGATTGACGATATGCCGAAGGTAAGATCCAATATCCGACGATCACGCAGGTTGTAAAAAAGAAAAATAACGCCAAAACAAACATCTATCGGTTTCTCCCCCCATAAGCCTTATCCTAAAAAGTGCACAGACACGCGAGCTTGTTCATACATGCAAGACAGGTTGTCGCATAATCAGCATCATCGTTTTCCTTCGTGCAGTCACAATCCGTTTCAAAACATTCTAAATCAACCCATTTGTGGACCTCTTCACTATAAAAACACTCTTCTGTTCTTGAAACCGCGCCGTCGCCCTTTGGCTCAAATTGTCTTCCCTGCCCAAAGGCATCTCCGGCCGCCTTCCAGCGACCCTGCATTCCGCGCTGAATGTATCCGCGCAGTCCAAACCAAAACGCAGACAGAATCATGACAACCAGCGCGCAATATTCAACGGTTGTTACTCCTCGCGATTTATTTTTTTTATTCCGTAATAGTATCATATCAATTCTCGATCTAATAACAAGAGTGCTATTCGAAAACTCTTAGTGGACATCCAGATCCCCGCTTTCAATAAATGTCTGATTGCAAGGCGCAAATTTAACCCTCATCCCCTGTTGGCCATAGCCAGCGCCTCCGGGTCCCCCCCAATAATAATTTGCGCAGCTATGGCTGACCACGCCGTACCTTAGAATGTTCTCATGCACAAAATTCCAGCAGGTTAGATCAGCTTGCTGCGCCGCAGTCAATGAGCCCCATGGTTGGCCCAAGCCTGTCGGCGGCCAATTGATCATAAAAGCTTGTTGTATGCTTTGAAAATCCGGATCTACCGTCGGAGGGACATTGTTTGCAATCAACTGTATAATAAGCGGATCGACATACTGTTCGCAGATCCCCGGCTGTATAATAAGCGGATCGACATACTGTTCGCAGATCCCCGGCGTGCCGCCAACTCTAAATACATTCCCTCCCGTAATATTTTGTCCAGTCCCCACATCCGGATGAGAAAGATTCGGAAGAACAAAAGGGATTTTATTAAACAATTTAAGCTTTGAAATGTTCGGTGATTGGTCAAAACGAATGACGCGCGCTTTGGTCATCCCAAAATAATTGCGGAGCTCATAACAGCGCGTAGAGCCTAAAAAGCCGGTTGTGAATGTTTCAATTTTCGGCCACTCCATGGGCCCCTGGCCATAAAAGTCACATCTGCCTCTACAGCGACGAGGTACCCTGGCGTCTACTTTAACCGCGTGCAAAAGCCCTTCCCCATGCATTACGCCGTTAGCCATCCAATCCGGATCCGTCTCCGCGTCTCCCCGCCAAACATAAATGGCAAACGCCGGAAGCCCGGAGTCTTGATAATCCACATCGGCCGCCTGCTGTTGCATTGTCCGCACCCTGATCAACATTTCTGACGGAGAATCTTGATTGGTGCCAGTAAATGAAGTCCCTCCATGCACCTCCGTACGGTTAGAATATGGAAATCTTATCTTACAGGGTACTGTATCACATAACGAGTCCAGACGGCGATACGGGGACGGAACGGCTGGAGCAGCCGTATCGGCATATCCCGTAGGGGTGCCCGGAAGGACAATCTGAGCCTCCATATCGGCCTCACACGGATTAGGATTCGAAGGCTGATTAAATGTCATGGCTGTACCAAAGACTGTCCCATTGTCTAAAAATTCTGTCAGCCGGTTATACGCCTCTCTAAATCCGTTGCGGGCCTCTTCGATTTCATCGCGCACAGCAATCAAAAACTTTTTGCGCATCGCAAGCTTCGCCACAACCACTAAAGGATCAGCAACAGCAATGTTCGCTTTCAGCCACCTACGATAAGGACTCTCCGGCACAACCCCGGCAATCCCGGGAGAACAATCCGTCGATAAGATCATGGCGTCATAAAAACTCGTGTCTCCTCCGGGAACAATCCACCCACAGGAATTCAAACGGTTTCTCATGCACAAATCAATGTCTTCCCGAGGGGTCGCACAGGTAATAAGGAGTGACGCCCAAGGCGTCCCGCCATCACACGCCGTTGCTACCACTGGAAGGCCTAAACACGGCGTCCACTGACCGATAATATCAGTATATTCCACGTCTGGCGGATCATAATTAGCAAACCCCGGCGTATCCGCGCACTCCGTCGTATCTCCGGGGGTAGCAGCCATGCACTGATCCACTGTTATCGAGCTCAGACATTTTTGGTAACCTCCCATATCAACGGCCGCTAAAGGCATCCTCCAATCAGCATCGATCGGTCGAGTTGTAATCACCTTATAGTCCGGAACAAACGGCCTCGGCAGATTATCACAATACGCGGTGCCGCAATGATTGAGGCACGCGATATAGTACCCTTGGACGCCCACATCCGGCAAATAGGTTCCTGGAACCGTCAAGCTTTCAACTTGCGCCGTCTCGGCCCATTCCATACATTGGATAACAGCATCCAAACCATCATCATTGGCGTCATAGACTCCGTCTTTAACAGGCGTATCATATCCAAGCGCTTCCTTGGTTTGCCCCACCCCGCTAGAATGTTTCAGCATCACACAGTCCGGATCGGGCAGACACCATGCCTCCCCGCAACTGCCCCCCTGATAGCTGATTGGAACCGGGACAGCATCGGTGATATCTTCCACATTGTTGAGCCAAGATTCTAATATCTGAAAAATTTCCCTAAAGTCTTCCCGGAAAACCCAAAGATGTCCCCATCGTTCTTTTTTCGTGTACGTTTCCAGACAGGACCGGTCAGTCGCCGGGTTAGCCGCGGCTTCACAAGCCGCTTTATTATACGCAGGCTCAATCCAATCCGCTACGTTATCGTACCAATCTGCAAATGTCGTAGTCAAAAGCTTACGCGCCTGTAGTGAGTTCAATTCATTGGTCAACGCCACTAGCTCTGTGATTTTACGATAAAAAGAATCCAAAATGTCGTCTGGCCATTTGGTGGGGTGCGCGGTGGCCGTCTCCCCGCAAGAGCAATCAACTGGAAAACTTTGACTATACGTTTCCCACTGAATTGGGGTCACGCCATCGACGATTCTCTGAAAGGTTCTTACTTCAACACATCCCCCAGCCGGATCATTTTTTCGGCAATGGGCATCATAGGGATAATTTTCCGAGCAATAAAAATCTGTTCCCGGCTTAAATCCGGGAAAATTCGCATTACTCTGAATACTTTGTGCTGGCGTTTCACCGACAAAAAGCCCGAGAACCGGTCTGGCTGCCACTTCGGCACATATCGTGTCATCTGCAAACAGCCTTTCTAAACCAATCGTCCCGACCTTGTCCGGACCGCCATAAAAGCCCATATCCCTAAAAACGTTCCCTCCGGCATAGTCTTCATAAAGCAACGGCGCTAAAGTATCGGCCAAAACAACAACGCCCCCATATTCCACGTTCGCTCCCAGAAGATAAGGAAGCACGAACTGTTCGTCCGGATCCGGAAGAATTCCTTCCGTACAAGGACTATCAGTACGGTTCCACCACATACAATTTAATGAATTGGGCTGCGCGACAAGACCAAGCATTGGCAATTCAATCTGGTCCCGGATTTTATAAAACAAAGGAAACTGGCCGGCTTGATCATCTTGATTGTAAAAACCACTGGCATCCTGGGGACGGAACCGCTCTTCAAGCGGATTCACAAAATTCGCCGTAAGGGCCGCGGCAACGGTTCCACCAGAAACAGGATCGACCTCCTGCCGGTCGTCCGGCAGCGTTTCTAGCGTGTTCCACTTCACCGGATAGGCCGGCGTAGCCTCATCAACTGTCACCTTAAACGCATCACTCACGTCATCCCGACCCAGCCATTCTCTAAATGAAATGTACTTCGAATCCGTATTGTTTCTGGCGTCTTCAAAATATGGATCATAAATAAACGGCTGTCCAAAAGCAACATCCGCAGGATTGCTTTCATTTCCAGTATTATCTTCATATAAAAAGCTATGATAATAACATTTGTCGGGGTACTCCGAACCGCAGGTCAGCGGCCGGGGATAGCCACAGGTCGCTGCCGCTATCCCTCCCGGGGCACATTCCGGTATATCACAACATGGAGGCTCTAACATGCCGCATCGATTAATTTCTGCTGGTGTTGCGCATGTCGCAGTAGCACAGCATAACGGCTCGCACCGATCAAATTCACCGGCACAGCTTCCGCAACAGATTGCCGGTACTGGCAAGCAGCATGGATCGCAAGCTGACGCGCCATTAGGGCAAACTCCTCCTGAAAACATCAATGTCTCATCAAAAAAACCCCAAACACGTCCTTCAACAGTCCCTTTATCAGTATCATTCAGAAATAATAGACCTCTCAAACGGGCAACAAATTCATCCAGGTAGGAAGGATCAAAGCGGTTGGCAACCGCACCTTGTAAGCGCAAAGTATTATAATGGGCAAACCGCGCATATGTATCTGGAATACCGCCGCTAATAACGGCGCCGTTTACAACAGCATAAACCCCATCATTGTCGAAATCCAATACGTCCGGAAGCTCTACGGTATCATCAACTATTTTTTGAAGCGACATCTGAATGCCCTGTTCCAAGACTTGATCTTCGAAATTCTCAAAAGACTTTGCCATCATTTCATTCCACATCGATGTGATGCCGGGCTGAACAACAGTAATCTGCAAAATAATGGAAATCGTGGTAAAAACAATCGCCAAAATGGCCCCGATAACAACAGCCCACAATAACGCGCTGATCAATGAACCGACCCCGGGAATAATATTAATAATAATCGCAATGATGATAACAATGACCAGCAATATGATTTTAAAAACAGCCTCCAGCCAGCTTGACGAATCGCAATAACCAGCCTCGCCTTTAAGATGTTCTTGAGAGAGTTTTTCTGCTGTGCCGGCCAGATAAGATGCCGTCAATGCCGCAGACGCCTCGGCGGCAATGAGAGTGCGCGTTTTAAGATCGGAAGCTTTACTGAAATTTAATACGACCGCATAAAATAATAGTCCGAAAGCGGCTAGCAGAATCAAAACAATCCCAATCTGCCCCGTTTGTGAGCGCAAAGAAATCGTCTTTTTGGGAACAAAAACATTTTTCATGGAGTTAATCGCATGTCGTCTTAAAAACTGAATCATTGCGTTTCCTTTGCCTCAATCAATGTTGAAATAAACTGCTGCTCACGTCCGCGTCAAACGATTTCGGTGTATAGAAATTTTCTTTCAACTGACGCAACGGCCCTGCCACACCCACGGCGCTATGATCGGCCATCAGCGTTCTTTCGTGGGACTGCCGTTGATTGATCATGTCTTTGCCAATCCATGTAAAAACACGTATCATGCCGGAAAATAATAGAATCGTTGCCATCATGGCCATTGTAAATTCCAGCGTCACTTGTGCATTTTTTCGTTTCATAAGCCCACCTACTACTTAAAAATCGTCTGCCATTTGCGCCCCCGAAGGTCGTCCAGACGACTACGGATATATAATATTTTAGTGTTCTCATCAAAACAAGTATTGCGGACGTTCCCCTGGGTAAAACAATTATTACAAGCCTCAACCGGATTTGTTAATCCATAAAGACCTTCGGCATAAGCATAAGGGCTCGTACCCCAAACCACGCGATGCCCGCTCGCATCACAAAAACGGTCCGTGTCATTACTCAAAGAAAACACCCTTTCAATAATATCAATATGGTCTCTTTTGCTAGTACTACGAATGACCTGACCTGTAGCTGCATTAATCAATTTTCCCTCTTCGAGCCTTAAATATGTTCCGTCCTTAGTAAAGGAATACATCCTGACGTCCTTAGCTAAGCCGATTTCCGGTTTTTTCGGTATGGATAGCGAGCATGTGGCAGCCGGCACACATCCAGGAAGAGATCCCGGGGGGCAGCAATTGTTCGTCCACCAAGTGCTTTCCACGTTGAGAAGCGCATCGTTTCGGCCGTCCCAAGAAAAATCTATCTCCCCCTCTTGGGTGTCCATCACTTTTAGAACGATGATCGGCGCACCCGTAGGGCTGGCCGGATTGACTCCTACGGTCAGGGTGTGTATTGTTTCATCCTGAAAATCCAGATCCACATCAATACGGACTCCCTCGCCGGCAGGAAAAAGCCCTCCCGCTGGAATCGTAACGCTGCCGGGCCCGCTCCCAAAAGTGACTGAAAGCAGCGGAGCTGCTTCCGGAGTATGAACCGCAACCGCAACCCATTGCCACAAAAATCTGGCCCTCAACCTTGTTGCTCCAAAGAGAATATTATCCGGAACATATCCATCCCCATTATCGGTCAGGTCTCCGTCTATGTCCAGATCAAATCTCCAGTCTGCAGAAAGATTTGTACAACCCGCAGAACACCAGTCCTCATTGGCCGGATAGTTATAATTCTTTCGGAAAAAAACAGGAAACCCGCCAATCCTGTTCCAACAAGGCTGCGGATGGGTAACCGTCTCACAATAAGGCAAGTCAATAACATCGATAACACGGCTATTGCGGCTTCTTACAATTTGAGGCTGCCCGGCATTCACACGAAAGGTTATCGTAATGAAATCAGCCATAATAAAAGGGAATCGTTGGCCGTTGATAAAGACATCATAAAACGGATAATTGCTTTTCTCTCCCATGTCTTTAGGATAAAGCATGTTTTTGCTGAACGTCCCTGAGCCCTGTGCTAAAAAGGGGACGCGGTTGCTCGTGCCTTGTTTGCTGCCCGGATCCACAGAAAGCCGGTCCTCTAAAATCATAATGCTGGCACTATTGCGCGCAGCAATAATATCCCCATAGGCTCCTTCTGACGTGCGGTAAGATTCTAATAAAGCCAGACGAAAGGCGCGCAACTGTGTGTTTGTCCTCTGTGACATACTCATGCCCATTTTAACAAGGCTGCCAATAACAAACATCACAATCGCTCCAAAAATCGCCAACTCTGAAGCGGATTGCGCAGAAAACCAACGCGGTTTTGAAAATCTTTTTCTCATGACAACTTTCACCCTATGGGATATACGAACCAAAGGATTCAAATCCCGTGCGGGTATTCGTAGAATTCGTGTAATCTTCTCTCATGGTCCAATACCCACCTGCACCAGTATCATCTAGCGTTATAATTTGCGTAAACACATTCGCGCGATCCGTGAAAACGACATTCGTATCTGCCATATAAGGATCATATTGCTCTCCCACATCATCAATCGCAGCCCGCCACCGGCCCTGAACGCCGCGCTTAAAATAAATTCCGATTGTCAGAATTGCTCCCATGATTACAACCCATATCATAGATTGCTCTAACGTCGATTGTCCTTTTCGTAATAGCATAAAACCCTCATCTTTTTTACTCTAGTGTAAATCCTGAATTTATGAGCTGTGTAGTCCCAAAAGATGTCTCATCGTCATACTGATAAGTGAGATTTCCGACTCTCTCTATCCGAGTTTTTTGTGTTTTTTGCTGTGCATAGGTCTTAACAGAGTCAACCTTTCCCTTTAGGCCTCCCTGCTGTTCAGCGCATTGCTGAAGACCGACTTGGTCTGCAACAAATTTAACATTGCTCTGTATTCCTCTTTTAATCAACGGAGCAAGAACCATCGCGATCGTAACGATTATGCCAAACAATAACGCATATTCTAAAAAGGTCTGCGCCCGCTGTTCTTCCCTATATTTTAATCTTCTGTTTTTCATGTTTAATCTGCAAATGCTGGCGGCAATTGGTTAGCAATCGATTTCGTGCCGCTCTCAAATCCTAAGTACTCTTTGCGGGCGATCGGAACTGTTCCTCCAAAAACCCCCGCTTGCAAAGATTGTTCTACGGTAGAATCCTGCCAACTTTCGCTTTTAACACCCGTATAATAAGGAGCATACCCTCTAACAAAATTGCCATATAAACCTAACTCAGCATTCTGAAACAGTGCATTAACTTGGTCATACATAAAACCGCGAACCATGAGATGCCTCCCATGAATCGCTCTGATCACATAGCTTGACAGGCTCAAGACCGCAGCGGTTATCAAAAAAAAGATTAAGACATAATCCGAGCCTGCCTGAGCATATTGTGTGTTTTTTCGCTTAAACATGGCTTCTACAACCCCCTGGCCTCGGAAACGTTTTCCGAAAAAAAACAGGCTTACCCGACCCGATTTCGGGCTGACCGAGTAAGCCTGTTATTGCTACCCAAGACTTGACACAATTGGATTACTTACCTACCCCAATATGTGTAATCCATGTTCCCTGTGAAGATTACGTTATAAAGAACATTTGTTGTTTCTTTATCAACCAACGAGCTGTTTAACGAACCAACGCTGTATGTTTCATTTGTTTTAGAATGAAACAGTGTTTTACGGCTCATATTGATATCAGTATCAAACTGGTCACCAATATCATCTGATGCCTGGCGTAAACGGCCCTGAATACCACGCTTTACATACGTTTGAATTGTCAAAAGCGCGCCGATGACAATAACGATCAACACCGCATATTCCAGGGTGCTTTGTGCGCGTCTTTTTCTTGATCGCTTAAACATAATTTATCCTCCTTAAAATTTCCATCCTGTTTTTGATTACCAATTAGTAGTATCAGCAGTATCAAAACTTTCCTCTTTGAAACCACCAGAGTCTCTCGCTGTATTGGTCTTTTGGTCTGTTCCAAATCCTTTTGACCTAGAGTAAAAGTCATCTGTTGCTTCGTCTTTTGTTACTTGATACTCTGATGTTAAATAATACGGTGCATATTGCAACTTTGTGTTCGTTGTACCAAACTTGTCATCCGTCGTGTTCTTCATGTAAACCGCTCCTTGACGGATGCGTCCCTGCAGAGCGCGCTGTGCATATGTTTGCATAGCAACCACTGCAGCAACGACCAATGAAATCAAAAGAGCATACTCCGCGGTCTGTTGCGCTCTTTTATTTTTTAAAATTGCTCGTAACATGTTTGTTCCTCCTTAAGCGTTTAGATTTATTATGCTCCAATAACAAGCTGGAGAGCTTGTTCTGTCATAATAAATATTACTTATCAAAAATACGACAAGACATCAGATTCATGCCTCTGCCGGCAGAATCCAGGGAACCATTCAAATACTGAGTAAATTTTCCCGAGGTTGGATTCAAAAAGATGAGCAAAACAACAATGATCGCTGTCACCAATACGATGTATTCCAGCGTGCTTTGCCCTCGGCGTTTCGAAAGTTTATTTTTAAACATGCCCATTCCTCCTTAAAGTTTTCTTCTTTTTAGTGTTATCGATATTCCTCATGGATCGTCTGTTGCGTTGCTTGCACCGAACGGAACACATAAGTACTCATAGCAACCATAGCGGCTGCCACGATAGACACGACGATGGCATATTCAACTAAGCACTGTCCATTTTTTGAAACCATGTTCAAGCCTCTCCGTGTTTGTATCTTATGCGCTACAGAAGAACCTTTGCCCGCTTTTTGCAACTTAAAGCAGAATACCTGCTGGGCGTCTATGGCTGTCCTTTCACAGCCTCCGCAAATGCTAATATTTCAAAGCATTAAGCGGAAAAATCTCTGCTTTCGGCAGAGAACTAGTCAAATCGCAACTGATATCCAGAGTATAACATGAATCTAAATTTAATGTCAACCGGAAGTATTACTATTTTAATAATATCTTAAGGGTCTTTTGCCTAGAAGTCTGGATGGCTGCCTCATTGACCGCCTGGGCAGCAAAAATCAGATCCTCTTTGTAGGCAGGGGCCTCTGAAGAAGTGTTCAAAATCACACAATAATCTCGATTTCCTTCCGTTATTGTTCCTTGAAGCCGGTAAAACCGATTATGCATTGTGAAAAAATCAGCCCCGCAATACTGTTCCGGGAAAAACCGGTCTTGCACATAGGCATTCAGCATTTCCCCCACAGCCTGTGTTAGACCAAAAACCGAGCTTTTTCCCACCATTTTCAAAAAGTCGTCTTCTGTTCTATTGTTGTCCGCCCGAACCTTTTTTGATAAATCATCTCTGTCTCCCGTCGATATTTTCTGATAAACAGAGCCCCGCGTCAAATACGGCCATCGCGCCAGGTAGGCAGACACCACCTTTTGCGCTTCTTGCTGCGAATCAAGATTCGAAAGCAGTCCCGCAAAAGGAACGCTGTTAAATGCCTCATAAAGCAAAAATCCCCGCAACGCCTTAAATACAGAGCCTCTTTGTCCGAAAATACTGGCCAATTTCACTTCTTTAAAATGAATTTCAGGGGTTGAATCGCTTACCGGAATTTTTCCGGACATCATTTCCTTTTTTGAGTCCAGCAGCTCCTGAAACTCTGTCTGCCACGGCCAAACACCAGCTATGAATTCCCTCCGCACATGAATATCAGCATTAAACCTTGCCAATTCACGGCTCTTCTCATCAATCAGCCCGATCATTTCGATTTTTTTCCCGTGTACGCCCTCAAAGGCTTCTACTAAATTCTGAAAATATAAGGCGGATGTTGTTTTTTGTCCTTGTTTTTTCGGGCACATCCCGCACAAAACCACAGATTGGACATTGTTTAATATTTGCTTTGCAAGCGCTTCTGTCGCTTGTGCTAATGAAGCATATAAATCAGAATGGACATTGCTTGACCAAACGGCCCCCCCTTGAGTATCCAAATACAAAACCATCTTGTCTTCTAAATAAAGCTTAAAATATGAAACTTTTGTGAAAAATCCAGGAGATTTTATAGAAAACCTAAGATAATATTGCTTCCAATCTTGAAATTGATCTAACCACCGGACAAAAAAATCTCCGCCTTGATTAAAATCTGCCAATTTCCACAAACCTGTTCCGCAATATTGATGGATTTTTTCAATGGAATCAATGTGAAAACCATGAAGAAGACTCAAAACTCGAAGAAATTGATTATTCTGCTCCCCCTGCAAATCTAAAATATCGGCAAGAATCGGCCCCTTAGCCAAATCCCATTCTGCCGCTCTTAAAAGAACAGCGCCAGCTCCATCCATTAAGTCAGCCTTTTCCGTATTTACATTGTGTACTTCAGTTTGAACCGCATTTTCTGGCATTCCAAAGCTGGAGGACAGATCTGACTGTATTTGATTTCTTTTCGTATCTGGAATTTTAAACTGTTTTTTATGCGTTCGTAATGCCGTAGAACGCCGACCTACTGGGCTACTCAAGCGCTCTTCTTTCAACAAATTGTTAATGGACGATTTTGAAACGTTCTCACCAAACCGTTCAAAAACAATTTTTGCAATAGACCGGCAGCTTAAAGAAGGCTCGTCCCTCTTTTGCAAAACAATAAAATCCATGATTTCTTGTGTCAATTTGTGGACAACTCCCATAAAAATCCTTTTTGGACATTTGAACGTTTGATTATAACATAGTCCTTATTTAACCTCCAAACACAAATGTCCAAAATAAAATATTAAAAAAATATCAATTTTACAGCTTTGCCTGCCATGATATACTTATTACAAATAATGCTTCAGGAGCCTTTCATGCTTAAATGTCCCTATTGCCACGAAACCCTCGACGAACAGGTCAATCGCTGCCCCCACTGCAGCCAATTTATCATTGACGACATTATAAATATGCCATATCCAAGCGTTGATAAAAAACCGTGCATTTTTTGCGGGAAAAAAATTCTGCAAGAGGCCCGTATCTGCAAATTTTGTCACAAATGGCTCGATGAACTTAATCAAACCATCAATGATATTGATTGGGATAGTTTTTAGCTGGATTATTCTTCGATCACAAGATGGTCGCCAACTTCAGTCTGGCTTTCATCAATCCGCCCAGGGATCATTTCCACAACATAAGAAGACCGGAAAAAATAAGGGCTTATACAAAAAGGCTTAATATTTTTTACTACGCCAACCACCGTGTGTTGCCGATCCACA
This sequence comes from Candidatus Omnitrophota bacterium, assembly GCA_038222225.1. Taxonomy (GTDB): domain Bacteria; phylum Omnitrophota; class Gorgyraeia; order Zapsychrales; family JANLHA01; genus JAKLFA01. Next base: position 5,865 of record JBBRHV010000001.1, on the reverse strand, counting down.
AACAACACGTCAATGGCAAACCGCATAAAAAGCATATGAATGCTGCGGCAATCTGAAATGATCATCCCTTCCTCCGGTCCAATGGACGGGCGGCCCAAAAGGCCTTTAAGCCGCGACAACGGGGTGTCAGCTTTTTCTGCCTGGGAAACCAAAACAGTCTGTCGGGTGGTATTTAAAATTTTCATGAGGATTATTTTTTGTGGGCAAAGATGTTTTCGTCCAAATGAATGCCCATACGCTTCATTTCGTGATAGCATTTTGGCACATACCCCGTCGGAGTAAAATCTCCTTGAACAACTCCTTCCGCCGACATGCCTCGCTGTTCATACACAAAGACATCACGCAGGTCCAACTGGAAATCCTTCTCCAGCCCCACAACTTCCGTAATGCCGGTAACCTTTCGTGATCCGTCAGAAAAACGGGCAATATGAACAATCACATCGATCGCCGAAGAGATCATTTCATAAATGGCCCGGACCGGAAGCTCAATCCCGCTTAAAAGAATCATTGAGCTCATGCGCACAACCACATCACGCGTCGAGTTGGCATGCAGCGTCGTCATTGAACCGTCATGACCCGTATTCATAGCCTGAAGCATGTCCAAAACCTCCGGCCCACGGCACTCCCCAATGATGATCCGGTCAGGTCTCATGCGCAACGAGTTCACAAATAAATCGCGGATCGAAATGGCGCCTTTGCCTTCAACGTTACTGGGACGGGATTCCAGCCGGCCCCAGTGCCGTTGTTTCAGACGAAGTTCAGCGGCGTCCTCAATCGTAATAATACGGTCGCTCTCCGGTATGAATTCAGAAATAACGTTCAACAGGGTTGTTTTCCCGGCGCCGGTCCCTCCGGAAACAATCAGATTTCGACGGGAAATAACACATGATTCCAAAAAATCCCTCATGGGCTTTGAAAAACTTTCATGTTTCTTTAATAATTCTTCTAACGTCAATCGCTCAACGCCGAATTTACGGATCGTGATCATGGGCCCATTCAACGATAAGGGCGGTATAATCGCATTAAACCGCGAACCGTCGGGCAGGCGGGCATCAACCATCGGAACAGATTCATCAATGCGCCGTCCAAGGGGAGCAACAATACGATCAATGATCGCCCGCATTTGCTGCTCGGAGATAAATTTTTTGTTGGTTAAAATAAGCTTTCCGTGCTTTTCAATATAAACCTCATCCCGGCTGTTCACCATAATGTCCGTAACATCCGGATCCGCTAAAAATTCTTCCAACGGTCCGAGGCCAAGAGCCTCATCCACGATCTCTTTGACAATACGGGCTCGTTCTTCATGGGACGCAATCAGCGCGCCCTTTTCTTCAATCAGCAAATCCCCGACGATCTTTCGTGCTGTTTCCTTTAGTTCCAATGCTCTTTTCGGATCGCTCAGCGTTTCCGGCGTCAAATCCTGAACATTTAAACGCGCGACCAGTTTTTCATGAATTTTCTTCTTAAGCGCGACGACCTCGTCTTCTTCTTTCGAAAAGACCACCGACATGTTAGAGCGCTGCTGAGTAATGCCGAACTTCTGCCAGAAATCATCCTGGCCTGAAGACCACTGCATTTTTTCCCGGACCTTTTTCTGGGTGTCCGCTTCAATATAAAGTTTGTTGTTCTTAAGCTCCGCAGCCATTTGTTTAAACGCATCAACCACCTTGCTTTTCGGACTATCAATCACGCAAGGAACCCCGCGATTTAACGCCATGCCCACCGCCCTTCCGTCGGAAGGAATGCGCCCGAAAATATCACAGTTCAAAGCGGCGCGTACTTCCTGCCAGGCAACGCCTCCGCGGCTCTCGGCCCGATTTAAGACGATCTTCACCATCTTTAAGGGGAAATGTAGACTTTGCAGCATATCAATACACCACTTCAATTGATAGACCGCAAGCACATCGGGCGTGGCCACCAAAAGAATAAGGTTGGAATGATCCAGCACCGTCAGCATCGTCTCGCTGAAAGATTTTCCGGCATCAATAACAACATATTCATATATTTCGGCGGCTTTTTTGAAAAAAGGTTTTATGTTCTCTGATGTGATGTGCCCGATCTGTTTGGCGTGGATCACAGCTGGCAAAAAGTCCAGCCCGCTGGAATGAGAAATGACAAACTTTTTAATGATTTCCGGGTTCTCTTCGCTCTCAATTTGAGAGATCAAATTCACAAGAGCAAATTTCGGCACCAAATTCATCATGCGGGCCATATCATGTCCGGCTTGAAAATCCATATCGATCAGCAATATTCGCTTGCCTTGCATAGCAAGCGTCGTCGCAAGGTTCACGGTCGTAAATGTTTTTCCGACCCCGCCCTTATTGCTGAAAATTGTTATAACACGCGCGCTCATATCTCGCCTTTTTTCTGGTTAAACGATTTCTTGGCGCAAACCTTTAGTTGCTGTCTGTGATTTGCTGACTGTAAATAACCGGTATGGAAACTTCCATTTCTTCCGTTTCCAGGTCAACAGGAAATGGTTCAAATGGAGAAACGATCTCCGCTGTGTTGACGGCGTCCTTGTCAAAAATCGCGTGCCCTGAGGACTCCTGGATCTCTGCTTTCCCAAGCGTTCCGTCACTAAAAATCGTAAGGTTCAGCATGACCGTGCCCTCCCAGCCCTGCTCAATCGCTTCATAGGGAAAAGTGATTTTGCTGGCAATTTTGTTCTGGACTTGACGGGCATAATCCGCAACCAAATCCGAGCTCTCTTCTCCGGTTCCCCCGACAGCGTCTGCCGTCGGTGCACTGAACAAAAGACTCTCTTCCTCAGCCTCGGCGTTTTCCTCTGTGTCGCTCTCATCATCCATTAGCTGGCTTGCATCATCCATCGGCTGGCTTGCATCATCCGCCGTCTCTGTGCTTTCAGCTTCGATCTCTTGCTCTGGCCCTGAGGCATCTTTTTCCTGGTTGTAGTATTTTTCCTTATTTTTCTGCCTCAAAATGTGCGGCGTTAATGAAATGATCAGCTCCTTATCAACGGACCGGTCATAATTTTTCGATCTAAACAAAAGCCCGATAAGTGGGATCGAAGACAAAAATGGAACTTTGTCCTCCGTTGTTAATTCGTTTTGTTTGATCAAACCGGCAATCACAATCGTCTGGCCGTCATCTAAAAGCACTTTTGTATTTGCTGTTGTTGTCGAAAACGCCGTTTCATTTCCGGTGCCGCTATCGACATCTCGCACGGTTACGCTCAGCGTAATTTCAATCTTATTGTCATCCTGAATTTTGGGAGTAACGTTCATCGTAACGCCGTAACTTTTGTATTCCACGCTTTCCGTTTGTCCGCCGTCGCCCACAACGGTTGAAGTAATCGGAACTTCCCCTCCCACCAAAATCATCGCTTCTTCCCCGTCTGAGACCGTCACGCTGGGGCGAGACAGGTTTCGAGCCTCTGATGTTTGAAGCATGGCGTTCACTGTTGCCAGGATCGCCGTTGTACGGGTGAAGTCTCCGATTTTAAGCGTGTCGTATATTTTTCCGGAAAAGTCCGGAAGTGTCGATTCATCCACATTAAACGAGGTGCTCCAACCGACCCCTAAAACCTCATTGAGCGTTTTATTTAATTCTGTTACCTGGGCGTCAATCTGAATGAGATCGCTTTGTTCCCGAACCATGTTAATCAAATATTCGCCAAACGACTCAACCACTTTATCAAACGATTCTTTTTCTGTTTTATTCATCTTCCCGCGGGCTAAAATTTTCCCTTCCAGCGGATTGTATTCCAAAATCACTCCGTCAATCTCTGCGGCATCCAAAAGACGTAACATTCTTCGTCGAATGAGCTCCAGATCTCTTTCTAAAACACGGATCATGATCGTTCGTTTGCCATATTCATCCCATAGAAAAAACTGTGTTTCGCCAGCCTGCCGACCCACCAACAAGATCTGATTAACGTCTGCGTTTACAATTTCCACAACGCCGGGATTACTCACGGCCAATCGCGTCAAATTATAAACCCTCATCGTTCCAAGGTCTCCGAGGTATAAAAACATCTCATCGGTCTTTCTCGTATCCACAATGTCCTCGTTAATCGCTTGCGCTTGACAGGGCGGCAAAGACCATCCTACCATCAGCCATGCGCTGAGCATGACACAAACCAGCTTTCTAAAATTCTGAGTATGGCTCATATATTTCTCCTGTTGAAATACGCATTTGAACTATTTTATCTTGCCTGCCCGCCCTCAAAAATCTGAATAAACGGCTTTACCTCTTCCGTGGTCCGTGTTGAGATCGGCTCAATACTGGCCTTGGTCCTTGGAATAACAAGCTCTGTTCCTTGTTTTTCAGCAACATAATCCGCTAACGCCCGCCACGAGGCCACTTCAACCAATTCAATTTCATCCTCGGCTGGCGCTCTCAATAAAAGCTGCATCTGCCCATGTTTCTGTAAAAACGACATGAGACCGGCCTCTTCCGGAGTTAACGCAAACGTCATCTTTAATGACCGGGCCTTTGACTGCTGATCATATTGCCCGGATGCTTTTAAATTCGTATCCACCGCTAAAATTTGAATGTTTTGAAAAACAATCGAAGAAATTTCTTTCATTCCGCCTTCAGATGGATCCGGCATTTGCACATCAGCGATAATATCAACAAAATCTCCAGGGCTAATCATCCCTCCGACCGCGGACAAAGAATCAATCATGACCGTATACGCCCGCCTCCCGGAAGGCGTCATCAGGGACAGCGTTGATTTGCTGACTGCCGCGATTGCTGCAGCGTTGGCCTGAGCAGCTTGCGATATCAAGGTGTCATATGCATTTTGGTTGATTTCAGAGAGCTTTTTGCAAATGCTTAATTCAGAGAGAATTCTATCACTCCAATAACCTGAATTGTTTTTCTTGAGAAATTCTAGTGTTTCAATAAATGCGTTCATAGTTAAATTCCTTCCAATTGGTTGTTTTCGCCACAGGACTGTCGGACGATGAGTTGAGTTGGTATAATTGTATTGTGTTTTTGGGTATTTCCATTTGCTTTTTCTAAGAGAATCTTCGCAGCACTTTGCCCTATCAGATGACCATTTTGTGCAATGGTTGTGAGTGGCGTTGACGTATGCTGAGCTTCGGTTGAATTATCAAAACCGACAATACCGATATCTTTGCCAATAACAAAACCATGCAACTTAAAGAGTTGGTGACAATAAATGGCAATGGCATCATTAGCTGCAACAATACCGAGAGGGATATGGTTTTTTAAATTGTGAAGTTCTTCGTTTAGACGATTCACATAAAAACTTTCTCTGTATTTATTGTAGTGTTGCAGATCGGTGTTGGTTGAGATACTTGGTACAGTTGTTAACTGCAGATCACCCACAGCTTGATAGTAACCGGCCATTCTTTCATTAACGGAGGAATGATCTTCGGCTGTACGTATAAAGACAACATGTGAAAAACCTTGTTCAGCCAAATGTCTTGTTGCGCTGTAACCACCGCTAAAATTATCGGATCCAACATAATCGATATCAGCTAAATCACAATTTTGATCCAGTAGGCCAATCGTTATATTTCTATCTTTGTACGACTTAAGCCAATTGGGGAGAGTGCTATGATCACAGGGAAAAATGAATAGGTGTTTGGTGTGATCTTCAACCATTTTATCGATGGCTTGTATTTCAGTGTCTGGATGACCCTCTGAGGCACTAATTGAGGTAAGAAAACCATTTTTTCTAGTCTCTTTTTCAAATCCTGTAAGAATAGAATTGCAAAATTCATCGCTTAGACTGGGGAGCACAAGACCGAACTTATTGACTTGCGTATGGATTTGCAGTGCAGGCAAAGTGTCGCTTACAACAGTGCCGCGGCCACGAATGCGTACGAGATAACCCATTTCTACCAATTCTTTTAGCGCTTGTCTTACGGG